>DATLPI010000290.1:0-7826 GCA_035535815.1 Actinomycetota bacterium
TTCCAGGTCAAGATCGTCTCCGAAGCTGCCTACCAGGCGGAGATCGCTCGGCTGAAGTCCATCGGCCAGACCGGGCAGCTGCCCAACGACCTCAACCGCGAGCCTGTGCTGCCCGCGGACCAGAAACTCATCCCCTCCGCCAACGGGAGCTAGAGATGGCCGCCACGACGACGACACCCGCATCGGCCGGCGGGTCGACGTTCGAGTACTCCACCGGCGAGCGGGTCGCCACGCGGCGGAGGCTGCTGCCCGGCCAGACCTTCGTCAAGTGGATCACGACCACCGACCACAAGGTCATCGGCAACCTCTACTTCATCACCTCGTTCATCTGGTTCCTCTTCGGAGGGATCATGGCGCTCCTGATCCGCACCGAGCTGGCGGCTCCCGGCCTGCAGGTCGTCGACAACCCCGAGCAGTACAACCAGCTCTTCACGATGCACGGCACGATCATGCTGCTGCTCTTCGCGACGCCGCTGTTCGCCGGCTTCGCCAACGCGGTCATGCCGCTGCAGATCGGCGCTCCCGACGTCGCGTTCCCGCGCCTCAACATGCTGGCCTACTGGTTCTACCTCTTCGGCGGGATCATCGCCGGCGCCGGCTTCCTCACGCCCCAAGGCGCTGCCGCGTTCGGTTGGTTCGCGTATGCACCCCTTTCGGACAACAGCTACAGTCCGGGCCTCGGTGGCGACCTGTGGGTCTTCGGGCTCGCGCTCAGCGGCTTCGGCACCATCCTCGGGGCGGTCAACTTCATCACGACGATCATCTGCATGCGCGCCCCGGGAATGACGATGTTCCGGATGCCGATGTTCACGTGGACGGTCCTCGTGACGTCGATCCTGGTGCTCATCGCCTTCCCGATCCTCGCCTCGGCGCTGCTGGCGCTCGGTGCGGACCGCCGGTTCGGGGCGCACGTCTTCGACGCCGAGAGCAACGGGGCGCTGCTGTGGCAGCACCTCTTCTGGTTCTTCGGGCATCCGGAGGTTTACATCATCGCGTTGCCGTTCTTCGGCATCATCAGCGAGGTCCTGCCCGTCTTCTCCCGCAAGCCACTGTTCGGCTACAAGACGATGGTGTTCGCGCTCATCGCGATCACCGCCCTGTCCGCTGCGGTCTGGGCACACCACATGTACGCGACCGGACAGGTGCTCCTGCCGTTCTTCGCGATCATGACGATGTTGATAGCCATCCCCACCGGGGTGAAGTTCTTCAACTGGATCGGCACGATGTGGGGTGGGTCCATCACGTTCTCCGCCTCCTTCATCTGGGCGATCGGTTTCATTGTGACCTTCCTCTTCGGCGGTCTCACCGGTGTCATCCTCAGCAGCCCCGCCCTGGACTTCCACCTCTCCGACAGCTACTTCATCGTGGCGCACTTCCACTACACCGTGTTCGGCACCGTGGTCTTCGCGATGTTCTCGGGCTTCTACTTCTGGTGGCCCAAGCTCACCGGCCGGATGCTCGACGAACGGCTCGGCAAGATCCACTTCTGGATGCTGTTCATCGGGTTCCACACGACGTTCCTCATCCAGCACCTGCTCGGGATCGAGGGCATGGCTCGCCGCTATGCCGACTACCTCCCCGAGGAGGGGTTCCAGACCGCCAATGTGATCTCGACAGCGGGAGCCTTCCTGCTCGGTGCGTCGACGCTGCCGTTCATCTACAACGTCTGGAAGACGTGGCGGTACGCGCCGCTGATCGAGAACGACGACCCCTGGGGCTACGGCGGCTCGCTGGAGTGGGCCACGTCCTGCCCGCCGCCGCGGCACAACTTCGACAGCATCCCGCGGATCCGTTCCGAGCGGCCGGCGTTCGACCTCCATCACCCGGAGGTGGCACCGCCCACGGTCCAGGCGCCTGATGCGCCGCCGTTGGTCAAGGCCATGGGACCCCCCGACCTAGGTGAGATGCCCGGCCATCAACCCGGCGAGTCCGGTGACACGCGTGGTCCCGGGCGCGGGGAGGCGACGCGATGAGGGTCGAGAGCCGGACGTTTCTCGCCGTCACCATCTTCTTCGTGCCGGTTGGCTTCCTCTATGGCTTCTGGACCCACTGGACCGAGCCGGTCGGCCCCTTTGGGCTCTTCCTCACCGCCGCCCTTTGCGGGCTGATCACCTTCTACCTCACGGTCACCGGCCGCCGGTTCACCGACCGGCCCGAGGACAACCCCAACGCGTCGATCTCCGAGCAGGAGGGCGACTACGGCTTCTTCACGCCGTACTCCTGGTGGCCGCTGTGGCTGGGTGTCACCGCGGCGATCTGCTTCCTCGGCCTCGCGGTTGGGTGGTGGCTCTTCATTATCGGCGCGTTCTTCGGGATCGTCGCCGTCGTTGGGTGGACGTTCGAGCACTACCGGGGTCAGTACGCCAACTGACCGGTCTGGTCGATCAGTCCCAGCCCAGCTCGTGGAGCCGTTCGTCGCTGATCCCGAAGTGGTGGGCGACCTCGTGGACGACCGTGACGGCAATCTCGTCGAGCAGCTCCTCACGGTCGACGCACGCCCGGGTCAAGGGACCCCGGAAGATGGTGATCCGGTCCGGTAGCGAGCCGGCGTCCCACCAGCCGTCCCGCTCGGTCAGCGGCACGCCCTCGTAGAGCCCCAAGAGGTCCGGCTCCTGCGGCGGTGGCTCCTCCTCGACGAGGACTGCGACGTTGCTCATCAGCCGGGCGAGCTCTTCGGGGATGAGGTCGAAGGCGTCTCCCACTGCCTCGTCGAACTCCGCCTCGCTCATCGCCGCGGGTGAGGTGCTCACGTCTCCACTCTGGCACGCTGGCCGGCGTGGCCCACCACCTGCTCGTGTCCCCACCGGTGCAGCGCGGGGGCCGCGTCGAGGTCGTCTCGCCGTCGTGGGCAGCGCGGCGCTGCTCGAGCAGTTCGCTGCCGTCGTCGTGGCCCGGGCCAGCGATATGTCCAACCCCGAGACCGAGCTGCGGGGCCCTTTCGACGACGAGCGGCACCGCTACCGCATCGAGCAGGAGGAGGCAGTACTCCGCGCGCTCGACACGTACCGGCCGAGCACGCCGGTGTGCGTCGGGGTCGACTTCGGACATACCTCGGCCCGGTGGGTGCTGCCGTACGGCGGGCTGCTCACCGTCGACGGACCAGCACGGCGGCTGGTCGCGTAGTACTAGCGACCAAGGGGGGTGGGCTAGAGGTCCTTCTCCGGGGCGCGCTTGACCACCTCGCGCTCCGAGGTGGGCGACGCGAGGCCTTGCGTCTCGGGGGGCCCTTCGACGGAGATCGACGTCTCGGGAGGCGGCGAGATCGCCTCGTGCTCGCCGTGCGCGTGGGCGGCGGCCAACTCGGCCGGGGTGACGGGGGCGACCCGGTCCTTGAAGTAGAAGTGCGACAGTCGGGCGCGGATCCGCTCCGAGCGGGCGTGCTTGGCGGCGACCCCGTTCGCATCGGTCTGCGAGCCGAGCACCAGCGGTTCGGGGACCTCCTGCTGCACCAGCGGCCAGCGCTCGTAGGCATCCAGCGGCTCGTGCTTCTCGAAGAACCGGCCATCCGCGGTGCGGATGATCGTGCCGCTCTCACGGCCGTGCAGCACCTTGTCGCGGTCGTGGCGCTGGAGGCTCAGGCAGATCCGCTTGGTGATCCAGAACGCCAGCGGCGGCACCACGAAGATGGAGAGACGAAGGAAGTTGGTGATGTCGTTGATCGACAGATGCAGCTTGATCGCGATGATGTCGTTGCCGGCCGCGAAGAAGAGGATCAGGTAGAACGACACCGCCATGGCGCCGATACCGCTCCGGACCGGAGCGTTGCGCGGACGGTCGAGCAGGTGGTGCTCCCGGTTGTCGCCCGTGACCCACTTCTTGAGGAACGGATAGATGCCCTGAACGGTGAAGATCACTGGCAACAGGAGGATCGATCCGAGGAAGACGTTGAAGCTCCAGGTGCGGCCCAGCGCCTCGAACTCGAGGAAGCCTGGGAGCAGGCGTAACGCGCCGTCGGCGAAGCCCATATACCAGTCCGGTTGGGAGCCCGCCGTGATCGGCGACGGATCGTAGGGGCCGTACGCCCAGATCGGGTTGATCGTCACCAACGCCGAGATGAGGGCGGTGACGCCGAAGACGAGGAAGAAGAAGCCGCCGGCCTTGGCGATGTAGACCGGCATGAACGGGTAACCGACCACGTTCGTGTTGGTTCGACCGGGGCCGGGGAACTGCGTGTGCTTGTGCACGAACACCAGCACGATGTGCGCGGTGAACAGGGCCACGAGGATCGCCGGGATCAGCAGCACGTGCACCGAGTACATCCGGGGGATGATCGCCTCGCCCGGGAACGGGCCGTCGAAGACGAGGTAGATGACGTACGAGCCGATGACCGGGATCGAGCGCAGGAAGCCTTCCATGGCGCGGATGCCGGTGCCGGAGAGCAGGTCGTCCGGAAGCGAGTAGCCCACGAAGCCCTCGAGAAGGGCCAGCAGGGACAAGATGGTGCCGATGACCCAGTTGATCTCGCGCGGCTTGCGGAACGCCCCGGTGAAGAACACCCGGATCATGTGCACGGTGATGGCGGCGACGAAGAGCAGTGCCGCCCAGTGGTGGATCTGGCGGATCAACAAGCCGCCCCGGACGTCGAACGAGATGTCGAGGGTGGAGCGGTAGGCCTCGGACATCGTGATGCCCTGCAAGGGCAGGTAGGAGCCGTCGTAGACGATCTGACCCGCACTCGGGACGAACCAGAACGTCAGGAACACTCCGGTGAGCAGGCAGATGATCAGCGAGTACATCGCGATCTCGCCCAGCATGAAGGTCCAGTGGTCCGGGAAGACCTTCTTGAGCAGGAACGAGACAAAGCCGGCACCGCCGGTACGGTCGTCCAGCCACCCGGCAATGCCGCCGGCGGTCTTCATGGCGCCGCCTGGGGCCGGTTCCGAGACCTCGTCGTGCTCGCGCAGCGCGGCAGCGCTGCGCGGGTCTACACGCTCATTCGTTGACTAACTCATTGCGCTCCCAGAAGCTCGGGCCCACCGGTTCGGTGAAGCCTTTGGTTGCGACGAGATACCCCGCGGCGTCGACGGTGATCTTCAGCTGCGGCAGCGGCCGCTTCGCGGGGCCGAAGATCACGTCCATGTCCCTCGTGGCATCAAAGGTCGACTGGTGGCAGGGGCACAGCAGGTGGTGGGTCTGCTGCTCGTAGAGACCCACCGCACAGCCGACGTGGGTGCAGATCTTGGAGTAGGCGATGATCCCCTGGTAGCCCCACTCCTGGGTCTTACGGCCCCGCTCGTCGTCAGCGAACTGCGACGGGTCGAGCCGCATGAGGATCACCGCGGCCTTGGCCTTGTCCTCCAGGACGTGCTTGCTGTCCTTGAGCGTCTCGGGCATGACGTGGAACACCGAACCGATGGTGACGTCGCTCGCCCTGATCGGCGTCAGCTCCGGGTCGCGCGCGAGCCGGATCGGCGCGCCAGGAGAGCCGTCCGGGTTCTTGGGGATGTCCCAGAGCGTCTCGGCGAGCTCGCTGACCTCGGTGGGGTTGCCCAGAGAACCCGCGACCTGGACGACGAAGGGAAGCGCGAAAAGCCCTAGCGCACCGCCGAGCGAGTACTTGAGGAGCGGACGGCGGCCGAGCTGCGCCATCTCGCCCCCGCCGAGGATGAGGTCAGCTGCCTTCTTCCGGCTGGCGTCCGAGGACCGCTGGAGGTGACGCTCCTCGACGATCTCCTCGTCGGGCATGATTACCTTCGCCCAGTGCACGACACCGAACCCGATGCCGAGCAGCGAGACGGCCATCGTCACGCCGAGGACGAGGTGCAGCAGGTTGGTCGAGCCGATCCCCGGGACGAAGACGTCGATGGTGTAGTCGATGGCGAAGTAGGCGACGAGAAAGGCGACCGTGGCCAGCATCGACAGGCCGAAGAGCATCGCGACCTGACGCTCGGCCCGCTTGCTGGCCACCTCGTTGGAGTCGGAGAGGCGGTGGACGTGCGGAGGCAGGCCGGGATTCTCGAACCGCTCGGGCACCGCCACGTCGTGGCCGGCGTCACCGCGGCGCGCGGGGAGGCGGCTGGCCGCGCCATCGTCCTCGACCATGGTGCCGCCGCCGTGCGGGGTCTCCTCGTCGCTCATGTAGGCATCGATCCTGTCGACTCGTCCTGCTGACGATTAGAACAAATTTGAGCTCCGCCCGCAGTAGGGCGTGTCACGCGGCTTTCGAGCCAAGCCAGACGGCGATGGCGACCATGATGCCGAGGCCGAAGATCCAGATGAACATGCCTTCGGAGACCGGCCCGAGATTTCCGAGGTTCATTCCGCCCTGGTTCGGCTTGTTGTAGGTCTCGTTGATGAACGCGATGACGTTCTTCTTGTTCTCCGGCGTGATGTTCTGGTCGTTGAAGACGGGCATCGACTGCGGGCCGGTGAGCATCGCCTCGTAGATGTCCTTGTCTTCCACTCCCTTGAGCGTCGGCGCATACTTGCCGCGCGTCAGCGCGCCTCCGGCACCGGCGAAGTTGTGGCACATCGCGCAGTTGACCCGGAAGATCTCTCCACCGAGCGCGGCGTTGGCTCCCTCGGTGTTCAGCTGCTCCTCGGTGGGGATGGCGGGGCCCGGGGCGAGGGACGCCACGTAGCTGGCCATCGCGGCGATCTCCTCCTCGCTGAACTTGATCTCATTCTGGCGCTGCGCCTGGACGCCTGGGCCGGGGAGGGGCATCCGACCGGTTCCCACCTGGAAGTCGACCGAGGCCGCCCCGACGCCGACCAGGGTCGGCCCGGACTGCGTGCCCTGGGCGTTGAGCCCATGGCAAGTCGCACAGTTCGCCAGGAAGAGCTGCCGACCCGTGGCGACGTCATCGGCCGACGGCGCCGAGGCCTGCGCCGACTTCGGCGCGAGCAGCGAGTATGCGGTTCCCACGAGGACCAGCCCGAGGAACAGCAGGATCGCGATCGCAGCGGGATGGCGGCGGCGGGCGGCCAAGGCGTTCAAGGGGCGGTCCTCACGTCCGGGGGCTGAGATGACGCCTGCGTTGACTCTGTGGACCGGGTCACTGGAGCAGGTAGATGGTGGAGAACAGGGCGATCCAGACCACGTCGACGAAGTGCCAGTAGTACGAGGTGACGACGGCGCCGACGGCTTGGGTATGCGTGTAGCGCTTGGTGGTGAACGTTCGGCCCATGATGAGGAGGAAGGCGATGAGGCCACCGGTCACGTGCATTCCGTGAAATCCCGTGGTCAGGTAGAAGACCGACCCGTAGCGGTCGGAGGAGAGCGTGACGCCCTCGCTGGCGAGCTCGGCGTACTCGTAGACCTGACCGCCGATGAAGAACGCGCCGAAGAGATACGTCAGCACGTACCACTCGCGCATCCCCCATTCCCTGATCTCCCACAGCTTCCCGGTGCGGGCCGGTTTTCCGGCTTCCGCCTTGAACACACCGAGCTGGCACCACACCGACGAGATGACGAGAACGAGGGCGTTCACCGAGGCGAACGGGACGTTGAGCTTCTCCGTCTGCTGGGCCCACAGCTCGGGCGAGACCGAGCGGATCTGGAAGTACATGGCGAACAGCCCAGCGAAGAACATCAGCTCGCTGCCGAGCCACACGATGGTGCCGACCGACACCATGTTGGGCCGGGTTGCCGGACCGGAGCCCAGCTGCACAGAGCGCGATGGAGCTGCCGATGCGGTTGCCACGTCGTCATTATGGGGGCAAGGTCCGATCGAGCGCAGCAACACCCCGGCGGGCCGTCGCGGCTGGTGGCCCTTCGCTACGATCGCCGCCATGACCGACTCGCCCGGTGGCCCCGGCTCCGCGCCGACGCTCTCGACCGATCCTGTTCCCGCGGGCCACCGGTCGGGTCACTCGGGTGCGACGCC
>DATLPI010000291.1:0-2748 GCA_035535815.1 Actinomycetota bacterium
CTCGGACGCCAGCTCCACGAGCCGGTCCCGCGTGGGTCCCGGCGCGATCCCGCGACCGATCGGCCTTTCGTTGCAGACCAGGACGGAGTCGGCGCCGGCGGCCGCCGCATCGCGGGCGGCCTCGAGGCCGGCGATGCCCGCTCCGATCACCAGGACCTCGACGTGCTCGTGTCGCACGACCTGTCGCTCGGCGGCCGTCGTCTGCGGCAGCGAGCCGAGGCCCGTGGCCCGACGGATCACGCGTTCGGCCACCGTCCAGGCGAACCGCGGCCGGATGAACGTCTTGTAATAGAAGCCCACCGGCATCACGCGATGCAGCGAGTCCGTGACGTGCATCAGGTCGCGATCGGCGTCGGGCCATCCGCCCGGGCGCTCAACGCGCATGCCCTCGCCGCAGGTGGTGATGCACGCGTGCACCGCGGGCAGGCCGTCCACCGTCACCAGGCAGTTGGGGCAGTCGCCCGTGCCGCAGTAGATCCCACGCCGCCGGTGGTACTTCAGCGACCGCGAGAGCGTGCGCACGCCCGCGCGGTACAGCGCCGACGCCACGCTGTCCCCGTCCTCGAACGGCACCGGCCGCCCCTCGAACTCGAGCGACGACACCTCAGCTCACCTCGTTCGTTCGCGTGTCGCGGGTGACGGTGGTCCAGGTCTTGCACCCCATGGCGTGGAACCAGCGTTCGCGCTGTGGGCCCTCGGGGTTCTCCGGCAGGTAGACGCGAGCGAAGTCATCCTCGACCGTGGCTGCGTCCGGTTCGCGCCACTCGCCGCCGAACGTGAACTCGGTGAAGGGTCGCAGACCGCAGTTCGGGCACGGGACCTCGAGCGCCACCGGCGGTTACCGACCCTTCTTCAGATCGCGCAGGACCTTGTGCGAGGCGCTGTAGCCTGGCGCGCCGGTGACACCCCCGCCGGGGTGCACACCCGCGCCGCACAGGTACAGACCCTCGATCGGGGAGCGGTAGTCAGCCCAGCCCGGCAGCGGCCGCATGAAGAACAACTGCTCGATATTGAGGTCGCCGTGGAAGATGTTGCCTTCCGTCATGCCGTAGGTGCGCTCCAGGTCGAGCGGCGTCACCACGTAGGTCGCCTCGATCGTCTGCGTGAACCCGGGTGCGTACCGCTCGATGCGCTCGACGACCTTGTCCTGCAGCTCCTGACGCCGCGAGTCCCAGTCGCCATCTCGCAGCTCGAAGGGCACGTACTGCACGAACGCGGTCATCACGTGCTTGCCCTCGGGCGCCAGCGACGGATCGACGTTGGATGCCGTGACGCAGTCGACCCACAGCTCATCGGGCAGCTCCCCCCACTGATGCTGGTCGTAGATGCGCTGGGCCTCCTCGAAGGTGGGCACCAGCGTGGCCAGCGATCGACGGTTCGCGTCGGCGTCGGCGGGCATGCCCGTCCACCGCGGCTCGGCGTTCAGCGCGAAGTTCACCTTGGCGCACGGTCCGGCCATCTTGATCGCGGCGATGTCGTCGCGGAAGTCCTCGCTCAGTTCGCTCGGCTCGACCAGGCTTAGGTAGGTGCGCTTCGGGTCGGCGTTGGACACCACGGTGCGCGCGGGGATCTCGGTGCCGTCCTCCAGCACCACGCCGGACGCGCGTCCCCCTCGCGTGTCGATCCTGGCCACCGACGCGTTCGTGCGGATCTCGGCGCCGGCGGCGGTCGCGGCGCTCGCCATCGCCTGGGTGATCGCCCCCATGCCGCCCATCACGTGGCCGTAGAAGCCCTGCACCTCGTCGTCGCCGCCCGAGAGCATGTGGAACATCAGTCCGATCGCCGTGCCCGGTCGGTATGGCGGCGCGTGCATGCCGTACACGTTCGAGGCCAGGTACATGCGCCGGATCTTCTCCGACTCGTAGTGGCGTTCCACGAAATCGCCCAGCGAGCCCGTCGAGAACCGGATCAGGTCGCTGATCTCGTCGCCGGTCACCTTGCGGAACCGCTTGAATGCCTTGCGCCCCTCGCGCACCCGCTTCCATCCCTTGGCGTACAGGTCCGGTGGTTCCTCCAGGAAATAGGGCTGCAGGTAGCAGGCCAGCTTCTCCAGCCGGCCATGGACGATGTCGAACTCCTTGGCGTCGGTGGGAGAGATCTTCGCGAACTCGGCCACCGTCCGGTCGTGATCGGTCCACCACGGCACCACCGTGCCGTCCTCGAACGCGCTCTGCACGCCCGGCTCGCAGGCCACCATCTTCAGGCCGTGCGTGCCCAGGTCGAGATCGCGGATCACCTCGGGGCGCAGCATCGAGGCGATGTATGAGGTGGTGGAGGCGCGGAACCCCGGCGCGATCTCCTCGGTGACGCAGGCGCCGCCCACCACGTCGCGGCGCTCCAGCACCAGGGTCTTCAGCCCGGCCCTCGCGAAGTAGAACGCCGCCGTGAGGCCGTTGTGGCCCCCGCCGACGACGATCACGTCGTAGCCCGCGGTGGTGGTGTCGCGCTGCGTCGCCATGCCGGTGCTCCGTGGTCGGCCGCCGCATGCGGCGGAAGTGAACGTGCGGTCAGCGAGTCTAGTGACGCCGCAGGTCACAGCGCCCGCAAGGGGGGTGACCTGAAGTCATTTGGATTGACGCCGGCGGCGTTCCCGCCCCAGGTTGCCGACCAGCAGCGCCACCGCCGTCACCAGGTAGATCTGACCGAGCAGTGCCTCGGTGGCCGCCAGCATACTCGGCAGGTTTCCCACCGGGGTCAGGTCGCCGTAGCCCACGGTCGTCATCGTGATGTAGCTGAAGTACAGGGTTT
>DATLPI010000292.1:0-2402 GCA_035535815.1 Actinomycetota bacterium
GACGGGCGGGCACCCACCACCGGGAGCGAGCCAGCTTCCGGAGAGAGTTCCACGCGCCGAGGTCCCGGTGAGGGCCCGGGACGTGCTCTGCCGGGCGAGGCGACGTCGCCGCCCGCCCACTCCTCGACGACGGACGGCGTGGTGGCCGCGCTCACCTGCCCGCCGGCGGTCGCCGTCGTCGCCACCTCCGGGGACGGTCCCTCTTCGAGGGTTCCGGCGGCAGGCTCGCCGCCATCGGTGAGGCGATACACCAGGACGCCCACCGTCACGGCGATCGCGATCACGATCAGGAAACCCACGGCGGCACCCCTGTGGTCAACACCGTTCGAGGGTACCCCCGCACCATGGTGCGTGAAGCAACAACGGCCTGCGTTCGAGACGGCCGCCCGTAGTATCGGTGCGCCCATGAAACGCCCGATCCGCGTCGCCGCCCTCGTCGCCCTCTTCGGCCTCACCTTGTTCGTGTGCTACTTCCGCCTGCCGTACTACGCGGTGGGGCCCGGTCCCGCGCGCGAGGTCGGACCGTTGATCGAGGTCAAGGACCACCAGCGGTACGACTCTGCGGGCAAACTCATCATGACCACCGTGAGCTACGCCCAGGTGACGGCGCTGCAGGCGCTCGGAGCCTGGTTCGACCCGGTCACGCAGGTGGTGCACGAGGACGTCCTGTTCGCGCCCGGCGAAGATCGCTCCACCGAACGCCAACGGGCGATCTCCCAGATGGACACCAGCAAGATCAACGCCACCTACGTCGTCATGCAGCACCTCACGGACTACCCCAAGGAGCACGCCGACGGCGCGTTGATCCAGGCCACCGTGGAAGGCTGTCCCGCTTTCGACGAGCTCTTCCCCGGTGACCTCATCACGGCGATCGACGGTGAACCCGTGGGGTCGAGCAAGCAGGCGAGCACCGCGATCGACGCGGTGCCGGATGACGAACCCATCGCGTTCACCGTGCGGGCGGCGGGGGAGACCCACGACGTCTCGCTCACCCGGGAGGCATGTGCGCCGAAGGACCCCGATCGATACGTGGGGATCAGTACGGTCAACCCGTTCCCCATCCCGGTGACGATCTCCAGCGGGGACATCGGAGGCCCGTCGGCCGGGCTCATGTTCTCCCTGGGCCTCTACGACGCCTTGACCCCTGGAGACCTCACGGACGGTCGCACGATCGCCGGCACCGGGACGATGGACCCAGACGGCACGGTGGGTCCGATCGGCGGGATCACCGACAAGGTCGTGGCCGCCGAGCGCGTGGGGGCCACCGTGTTCCTGGTGCCGAAGGACAACATGGCCGAACTCGAGGGTGTCGACGTCGGCGACATGCAGCTGATCTCCGTCGCCACGTTCGACCAGGCAGTCAGGGAACTCGAGGCCTTGGGCGGTGCAGGGTCGGAACCGACGTAGCCAGACCCATCGGGTAGGCTCCCAACACACCCATGTCGACCGTCCGACTCCCCAGCCGCCAGCGTCGCTGGCCCGCATACGTGATCGTCGCGATCGTCCTGCTCGGGCTGCTGTTCACGATCATGTCGCAGTTCTACGTGGACCTGTTGTGGTTCCGCGAGGTGGGCTACACGACGGTGTTCTGGACCGAACTGCGCACCAAGCTGCTGCTGGGCGTGACCTTCGGGCTGGTGTTCTTCGCGGTGCTCTACGTCAACCTGCTGATCGTGCGGCGCATCGCACCCACCACCAGGTTCCTCACGCCCGACCAGGAAGCGATCGAGCGGGTGCGCCAGGCGTTCGAGCCGTACCTGCGCTGGCTGATCCCGGTGGGGTGCGCGGTCCTGGCGCTGCTGGTCGCGATCGGGGTGACGCGCGAGTGGCAGACCTTCCTGCTGTGGCGCAACTCGAGCGGTGTGGAGTTCGGCGATCCCGAGCCCTTGTTCGGTCGCGACCCCGCCTTCTACATCTTCTCGTTGCCGTGGCTGAAGTTCCTCCAGGGCTGGCTGTTCTCGGCGCTCGTCGGGATCACGTTGCTCACCGGCATCGCGCACCTGCTCTGGGGCGGCATCCGCCCGCAGGCACCCGCGTGGTCGGATCGCGTGACGCCCGCCACCCGTGCGCACCTGTCGGTGCTGCTGGGGCTCATCATGCTGGCGAAGGCCTGGGGCTACTACCTGGGCCGGTTCGACCTGTTGGGATCGACGCGGGGTGTCGTTCAGGGGGCGTCCTACACCGACGTCAACGCGCAGCTGCCGGCGCTCAACTTCCTCATGATCGCGGCATTGATCTGCGCGGTGCTGTTCCTGGTGAACATCCGCGTGCGGTTGTGGAGCCTGCCGGTGATCGCGGTGGCGCTCCTGGCACTTGTCTCGGTGCTGCTGGGCACGGCCTATCCGTCGTTCGTGCAGCGCTTCCGAGTGGCGCCGCAGGAATTCCAGCGGGAGAAGCCGTAC
>DATLPI010000293.1:0-4144 GCA_035535815.1 Actinomycetota bacterium
GGCGGGCACGATCGGGTTCGAGTTCGGGGGCACGTCCTTCCTGTACAACTCGGCGTTCGACCGCACCTGGGGGAACCTGGCACCGGGCATGGTCCTGGTGGGCGAGGACATCAAGCTCGCGATCGAGCATGGATGCGGGGCGTTCGATCTGCTGAAGGGCGACTACCAGTACAAGTACCGGTTCGGGGCCTACCCGCGCGCGGTCAAACGGCTGATCGTCACGCGCTGACGGCGGACGTCACAGCTCACCGATCACGCCGGCAGCAAGGGGTTGGCCGTCGGGACCGGTGAGCGTGACGCGATCGAACGACGCGAGGTCGACCGACGTGACGAGCCAGCCGGCGCCGTCTCCGTCGCGATCGATCTCCACGGGCCAGGTGTCGATCGTGGATCCGTCGGCAGCATGCAGCGTCGCGACCGCGGGACCGGTGAGTCCCGACGTGCGGACGAACACCACGACCCACGATTGATCGACACTGGAGTCGTAGATCACGATGCTGCCCTCCACGGGGTGGGAACCCGCCGCATGGAGCTCGCCGGCGCGGAACTCCTCGCCGCCGAGGATGTGCAGGAGTTGCTCGTAGCTGTGGGCGCTGTCGGCCACCGACGCAGCCCTGCTCGCGTGGAACAGGCCGAACCCCAGGGAGAACACCACGATCGCCACCGCCGCCGCGACGGCCAGCCAGGACAGGGTCCGCCGGCGGGTCGGTTCCGGCGCCTCCTGCACACGCCACTCTTCGTCGAGGACGCCCAGGACACGGTCCTGCAGTTCCTCGGGAGGCGGCTGGTCGTGCACGGCGCGCGCGAACGACGCCATGCCCTCGCCCAGCGCCGACATCTCGGCCCGGCATCCGGCGCATCCACGCAGGTGGCGGCGGACCTCTGCGTCGTCTTGTTCGTCCAGGGTGCCGAGGACGTGCTCGGGGAGGCGCTCGCGGACGCGGTCACACGCCGTCATTGGGCGCCCTCCGCCATCGACTCCCGAAGCCTCAGCAGGGCGGTGCGGATCCGCGTCTTCGCCGTGCCGACGGGGATCCCTTCCAGCTCGGCGACCTCGGTGCTGGTCTTGCCGCCGAAGTACGCCAGTTCCAGGGCGGCGCGCTGCTCGCCAGAGAGCTGCTCCATGGCGCGGCGGGCCCTCGCCACCATGTCGCCGGTCTCGGCGATCTCCTCGGGGCCTGCGCCCGGGTCGGCCTCACGGGGGCGGCCGGTAGCCTCGAGCGAGCGCACCTCCAGCACCCGCCGCCGGAGCGAGTCGATGGCGGTGGACCTGGCGACCAGCAGCACCCAGGTCTCGAGCTTGCCGCGGGTGGTGTCGTACCGATCGGCGTTGCGCCACAGCTTGACGAAGGTGTCCTGGACAAGATCCTGGGCCGCCGCGTCGCTGCCGAGCATCACGATCCCCAATCCGTAGATCCTGGAGGCGAACCTCGCGTAGAGGGTGTCGGCCGCGTTCCGGTCGCGCGAAGCGAACGCGCGCATCAGGGCGGCGTCGTTGTCCGGCTCGCGGGTGGTCCTCATGGTTCGCACGGTACTCGCAGGGAGTACGCACGAGCCAGGGCGATGGTTCGCTTCGGGACGGGCGATCGAGCGCTACGGGTAGGCGCGCAGGTTGCGGAGCACCACGTCGGCGAGCTCTCGATCGCCCCCGAGGACCACGGCGCCGCTCAGCAAGGCGTCGTCGGGCTTGAGGCGTTGGCCCGCAACGAGCGCCAGCTGAGGGGCGCGTCCCCTGATCGTGGCATCGGGTTTCTTGCGACCGGCCGGGACCTCCCCGGAGCCCAGGCCCCAGTGCCAGGAGCCCTCGCCGGCACCCTCGACGTCGACCTTCACGGACTACCCCGACTGGTCGTGACCGGCCCGGCCGAGCGACCACGGGAGCATCCGCACCGCGAGGTCGACCGTGAGGTTGACGGGCTGGTGCTGGTACTGCGGTCCGAGGCCGTTCGTGGCGCGCATGTCCTCGCCGTGCAGGAACCATTCGACCACCCGGGTCTGCACCAGGTATCGAGCCGCGATCGGCCCGGCCACGTAGTCGAACCGTCGCTCGGCCCAATCCTCCTCGGACAGGCCAGCGGCGTGCGAGAGGAACGATTCGGCCGCCTGCCCCCAGGTGGTGAGGATCTCGCGGGTCTCGGTGCCGGAGCGACGGTTCACGGTCCAGGCGTTGAACGCGTCGATGTCGAAGGACGAACCCTCGTGATCGCGGTTGAACTCCTCGAGCTCGGTCGCGGGTTCGCCGGCGACGAGCTGGGCGGCGAGGGTGTCCCCGGCGGCCAGGTGGGCCATGACGTCACGGTTCCACCAGCCGTCTGCGGCGCTGGGCTGGTCCCACGTGGCGGGCTCGGCGTACTGGATCATGCGACCCAGGCGCTGACGCTCGGCGTACGCGACGCCGAGCAGCTGCTCTCGGTCCAGGCTCACCGGTCGTTCGTCCCTTCCTCGTGAGAGGTCTCGGAAGATTTCGTGGTGCGTCGGCGCGGATTGTACATTCGCGGGGTGCGCATCCTGGTGGCTCCCGACAAGTTCAAGGGGACGTTGACCGCCCAGCAGGCCGCCGACGCCGTGGCGTGGGGGTGGTCCCGGGTTCGCCCCGAGGATGTGATCGAGCTCGTGCCCATGGCCGACGGAGGCGAGGGCACCATGGACGTGGTGGTCGGCGCGATGGATGGACGGGTGCGGCCGGCCACCGTCAGCGGACCGTTGGGCGACCCTGTCGAAGCTGCCTACGGGCTGGTTCGTGACGGGCGGGGGACCGGCGCGGTCGTCGAGATGGCGTTGGCCTCCGGGCTGGGACTGCTGGCGGAGTCCCGCCGTCATCCCGGCCGCACGTCGACCCGGGGGACCGGCGAACTCATGGTGCGGGCGATCGAGGACGGCGCCTCGCGTCTGCTGGTGTGCCTGGGCGGGAGCGCCACGAACGACGGCGGGACGGGCATGGCGCGGGCGTTCGGGTACCACTTCCTCGACGGCAACGGCGACGAGATCGCGCCTGGTGGCGCCGCGTTGTTGGACCTGCAGCGGATCGACGCCACGGACCTGCACCCGGGGCTCGCGGCGCTGTCGGTGACCGGGGCGTGTGACGTGGACAACCCCTTGACCGGCCCCTCGGGAGCGAGCGCCGTGTACGGCCCACAGAAAGGAGCCTCGCCCGAGGATGTGCTCCTGCTGGATCGAGCGCTGGGCCACCTCGCGGCCGTGGTGCACCGTGACCTCGGCGTCGCGATGCACGAGCAGCCCGGCGCCGGCGCCGCGGGTGGGTTGGGGTTCGGCCTGCTGGCGTTCTGCGGCGCTCGGCTGAAACCGGGGGTCGAGGTCGTGATGGATGCCCTGGGGCTCGAGTCCAGGATCGCCCGATCGGATCTGGTGATCACCGGGGAAGGGTCGCTCGACGCTCAGTCCCTCCACGGCAAGACGCCGGCGGGGGTCCTGTCCGCGTGCGGGCTGGCGGGCGTTCCCGCCGTCATCGTGTGCGGCCGCGCCGAGATCGCGCCCGAAGGCGTGGTGGTGGCCTCGCTGAGCGAGCGGGTCGGCCCCGAAGCGGCGCTGCAGGACGCCCGGTCTTCGTTGATCCTGGTGGCGGAGGAACTCGCGGCCGGGGCCGATGCGTTGGTGGGGGCGAGACGATGAGCGGAGCGATCGACCGGTTCACCGAGGCCGCCCGCGCAGCGGGTCTGACGCCGAACATCCGGCGGTTCCCCGAGGGGACGAAGACGGCGCAGGACGCCGCCACGGCGATCGGCGTCCAGGTGGGCCAGATCGTGAAGTCGCTGATCTTCATGGGCGAGGACCCACGAGGCGACCGGCCCGTGCTGGCCCTCACCTCCGGGGCCAACCGGGTCGACGAAGCCGTGCTGGCGGGCCTCGTGGGGGTCGAGGGGCTCCGACGGGCTACGCCCGAGGAGGCGCGAACGGCCACCGGGTTCGCCGTGGGCGGTACGCCGCCGTTCGGTCATCCAGGGCCGTTGACGGCGTTCTGCGACGAAGACCTGCTCGGCTACGACGAGATCTGGGCCGCTGCCGGCACTCCCGACGCCGTGTTCGCCCTGACCCCGGCTGAACTCCTGCGGGTGAGCGGAGCTGAAGTTGCCCGATTCCGCGCCGATGTCTCGTAGACTGGGGGTACGAAGTCCCGCGAACCGCG
>DATLPI010000294.1:0-2544 GCA_035535815.1 Actinomycetota bacterium
CTGCATCGCAGGCGCGACCGTACGATCAGCGGCCGTGGGGATCTATCGAGTCCGGTACGCGGGGGAGCGAGGCATGAGCCGAGCGCGCCGCCTACCGAGACCTCGTCGAGATCCAGGGGCCACCGACGGTTCACGTGCAACGGTATCCCATCCGGTGGTCGGTCCCCGCCGGAAGTTCATCGTCACGTTTTCCGGCGCAACTCGGCTCACCGACGACGTGTCGTCAGGGAGCGGGCGACACGACCAGGTTCTCCACCGCGCCGATGAGATCCTCGGACTCGAACGGCTTCTGGAGGTAGGTCTCGACGCCGAACTCCTCGCACCGAAGGTGCGTCTCGTCATCGCTTCTCGCCGAGAGGACGATGACCGGAATCGATGCGGTGCGCTCGGTGCCGCGAAGCGCTTCGAGCACGGAGAACCCGTCCATGACGGGCATCATCAGGTCCAGGATGATGAGATCGATGGCTTGACGCTGCGCCGCGGCGAAGCCCCGAGAGCCGTCGTCCGCGATCAAGACCTCGTGACCCTCCGCCTCCAAGAGCAGACGGATGACCTGGGCGATCACGGTCTCGTCATCGACTACGAGAATGCGCGCCATCTGCTTCGCCGTCCTGCCGCGCGGCTTGGTTAGGCGGCCCCGAGGGACCGTTCGACGCCAAGTTGCCGGACCGCTTGTCCGTAGGTGCGCACTTCCGTCAGCCCGCGTTTCTCGGCCAGCACGTCGATGACGTCTCTGGGGAGATACATGGTGCTGTCCCGTAGCTCCGCAAAGGAGGGGACCGGATCGGGCATGCCCTTGCGCACCCACTCTCGGAACGTCTGTTGCAGGTGGCCTGTCATGCATCTGATATCGGGCGAATCAGCCGCGTGCTGTACCCCTGTCTCGGATGAATCCGCTCGATCCCTCGGGTCTGCGAAAGGGTTGCCTCCGGCTACATCTGTGCATCCCGCATGTAGGGTGGGCATGTGGACGAGGATCTTCGATCCGAACTTGAGGGCATGACGCCGAAGTCCCGCGACCTTCTCAGCCGTGTGATGACCGGCGACCAAGTTGACCGAGACACCGTCGTACGGTCCCTGATGCGGTATCGCGCCGAGAGCGGCGGCGAAGTGGCGGACATCATCCAACTGCTGATGCTTGCACCGGTGGCTCGGCGCAGAGTCTCTCGGGTGCTTGGCGAGATCGCGACGGCCCCGACGCGCAGTGTGGCGGTTCCCCCGCCCACAGTCGTGCGCTAGACGTGCAACGCGGGGCTCGGGCGGACGTTTCGCGTACGAGTGGGCCCCCGGGGACTCGAACCCCGAACCTGCGGATTAAGAGTCCGTTGCTCTGCCAATTGAGCTAGAGGCCCGCCGCAGGATACCAACTGGACACGCGCAAAACAGCCGCGTGTTAGGAGCGAATCTCGTGCTCGTCCCGGTAGACGGCGCGCGTCAGGAAGTCGTCGACGCCCTCGAGGCGGATCAGCAGCTTGTCGACCCAGCGCGGCCCCGAGCGGACCTCTCGTGTGGGGCCGAACTCGTCCTCACGCTCCACGGTGCGCCGCATGATCGGGCGATGTTCGTCGGTGGGATGCTCGTCTGAGCTCGGCTCGTCGTCGCCTTCCAGCGCGATCAACGTCACCGCAACGGCCAGGTCCCCGGAGCTCTTCGCCATCTCCGTCAGGTCGGCCATGGACGCCACGCGGGCGACCAGTCCGCCGCCCAGGTCTTCGTCGGATGCGCGGGCAGACAGGTCGGGAAAGCCCTGGCGCAGCTCGATCACGTCGAGCCCGCCGGCGGTGGTGTCATACGAGCTCCGGTCCGCGGCGTCCGCGCCGACGGGGATCGCACCCAGGGTCTGCAGCGCCAGGCACACTCGCCGGAGGTTCTGCGGGTCCTCCGGGATGCAGATCTCGACGGCCTCGAACTCGATCGGGCCACCCCGGGCGGCCATGGCGGTGTCGCCGACGAGTACGAAGTCGACGCCGTGGGCGCGCAGGGTCGAAAGCATGCGCAATGGCTCGACTGGCTGTGTCATCGATCCCCCTCGATGGATTCCTCCCTGAAGCCATCGGCAGGAGAGCGGGTGAATCTTGAAGGGCGACCGACGGGAATCGAACCCGCGACCTCCTGGACCACAACCAGGCGCTCTAACCGACTGAGCTACGGCCGCCATGCGCACGAACGGGGTCGTGCGTGGTTCACGATACCAACGGGTCGCACCGGACCGGCCAGGCTTGCCTTTCGACCCGTCAATCGGGCACAATCCTGAACGGCCGTTCAAACCCACTCGACCCGGAGCGGCCCCAGGAGGCGAGTTCCACCATGGCTATCACCGAGTTCGATCTCGGCAAGATCGACGAACTGATCGCAAACGAAGAAGCGACCCTCGAGCCCAAGCATGCGGAGAGCATCGCCTACCGGGCGATCGCGGACCGCCACGTCGCCGGCGGCGTCGCGTCGAGCTGGCAGGATTCCCCGCCGCACGCGATCTTTGCCGATCACGGACAGGGCAGCCGTCTGTGGGACATCGACGGCAACGAGTACATCGACTTCCATTTG
>DATLPI010000295.1:0-6041 GCA_035535815.1 Actinomycetota bacterium
GGCCCCGCGGTGACCGACGGGTTCTACTACGACTTCGACATCCCCGAGACGATCGGTACCGCCGGACTCGCGAAGATCGACCGGCGCATGCGGCAGATCGTGAAGCAGAACCAGCCGTTCGTGCGCGAGGAGGTCTCGCGCGCCGAAGCCGCCGAACGGCTGGCGGATCAGTCCTTCAAGCTGGAGATCATCGCCGGACTCGACAACGAAGACGATCCCGAGGCGTCCGAAGGCGAGACCGTCAGCCTGTATCGCAACGGCGAGTGGGCCGACCTCTGCATGGGTCCGCATGTACCGCACACCGGCAAGCTCGGCGCGTTCAAGCTCACGAACGTCGCGGGTGCCTACTGGCGCGGCGACGAGAAGAACCCGCAGCTGACGCGCATCTACGGCACCGCCTGGGCCACCAAGGACGATCTCGACGCACACATCCACCGCTTGGAGGAAGCCGAGCGGCGCGACCACCGCAAGCTCGGGTTGGAGTTGGATCTGTTCTCGTTCCCCGACGAGATCGGGTCGGGGCTCGCGGTGTTCCATCCCAAGGGCGGCTTGATCCGGCGGCTGATGGAGGATTACTCGCGGCGTCGGCACGAGGAGGCCGGCTACGAGTTCGTGAACACCCCGCACATCACGAAGCGAGAACTGTTCGAGACCAGCGGGCACCTGGAGTGGTTCGCCGACGGCATGTTCCCGCCCATGGAGCTCGACGGCGGCACGGAGTACTACCTCAAGCCGATGAACTGCCCGATGCACATCCTGATCTACCGCAGCCGCACGCGGAGCTACCGGGAGCTGCCGCTTCGGTTGTTCGAGTTCGGGGCGGTGTACCGCTACGAGAAGTCTGGCGTGATCCACGGGCTCACACGGGTGCGCGGACTCACGATGGATGACGCGCACATCTTCACCACGAAGGAACAGATGGGTGAAGAACTGCGATCGCTGTTGGTGTTCGTGCTCGACCTGCTGCGCGATTACGGGCTCGACGACTTCTACCTGGAACTGTCGACCCGGCCGGAAGACAAGGCGGTGGGTTCGGACGAGGACTGGGCCGAGGCCACGGAAGTGCTGCGCCAGGCGGCCGAGTCGATGGATCTCGAGCTGGTGATGGATGAGGGCGGCGGGGCGTTCTACGGGCCGAAGATCAGCGTGCAGGCCCGCGATGCGATCGGCCGCACGTGGCAGATGTCCACGATCCAGGTGGACTTCCAGTTCCCGCAGCGGTTCGACCTGCACTACGCCGGACCCGACGGCGAGCGACATCGGCCGATCATGATCCACCGTGCGTTGTTCGGGTCGGTCGAACGGTTCTTCGGCGTGCTGACCGAGCACTACGCGGGCGCCTTCCCTTTGTGGCTCGCGCCCGAGCAGGTGCGCTTCGTCGCGGTGGCCGACCGTCACGTCGAGCACTGCGAGGAGCTCGCTGCCAAGGCGAAGGATGCCGGGTTGCGGGCGTTCGTCGACGATTCGAAGGAATCGGTCGGCAAGAAGATCCGGGCGGCGCAACTCATGAAGGCGCCCTACACGCTGGTGATCGGCGATCAGGAGCTCGAGTCCGGCCTGTACACGGTTCGCGACCGCGCGGGCACCGAACACCAGGGCGTGGCGTTCGACGATCTCGTCACCGCGCTGCTCGCCGAAGCCGACAGCCGGGCGCTCGAGCAGACCGACTTCGGAGCCGCCTGAGTGGATCACCTCTGGAGTCCGTGGCGGATGGAGTACATCCGTTCGGGTTCCGACGAACGCGGCGTCACCGACGGCGCGTGCGTCTTCTGCGTGATCCCGGATCGTGAACCCGAGCGCGTGCTGGCGACAGGTGCCACGGCCTACATCGTGTTGAACAAGTTCCCCTACAACCCCGGACACCTTTTGGTGGTCCCCCTGCGCCACGTGGGCGATCTCGAGGAGCTCGGCCCCGACGAACTCCTGGAGGTGCAGATGTTGATCCAGCGATCCGTCCGAGCGCTGCGCGACGACCAGCCGAACGGGTTCAACGTGGGGCTGAACCTGGGCGCCGGTGCGGGCGCGGGCATCCCCGAACACGTCCACTGGCACGTCGTGCCGCGCTGGAACGGCGACACGAACTTCATGTCGGTGGTGGGGGAGACGAGGGTGCTGCCCGAACTCCTCGCCGACACGGCTCGCCGGCTCGCGCCGAGGTTCGCGTCATGAGCGCCGTGGTGGAGGGCACAGTCCCGCTCCCCGACGGCGGCCATCTCGCCTACGACCTGGCGGGTGAGGGGCCGACGCTCACGATGATCCACCCCGGACTGTGGGACCGGCGCACGTGGGATCGGGAGTTCGACTCCTGGACCGATCGCTACCGCGTGCTCCGCTACGACGTCCGTGGGTACGGGCGCTCCAGTCGTCTCACGGGAGCGCCCTTCTCCCATGCGCGCGACCTCGCGGTGCTGCTCGAGGCCGTGGGCATCGAGCAGACGAGCATCGTGGGGTGCTCGATGGGTGGGGCGATCGCCGTCGACTTCGCGCTGGTCGAACCTGCCCGGGTCGTGAGCCTCGTGCTGGCGGCCGCCGGGCTCGGGGGCTTCGAAGCCAACGAGGAGGAGAACGCCTGGTGGGAGGCACGGATGGATCCCGTTGAGGCGGCGATCGAGGCCGGTGACCTGGAGCGTGCGGAGGACCTTCGACTCGAGATCTGGGCGCCGATGGGCACGGACGACGCCGCCGGGCGTCGCATCCGCGAGATCGCGTTCGACAACATCCACGAACTGACGATGGACGAGAGCTCCGAGGAAGAGCTCGAACCCCCGGCCGCCCTGCGGCTCGGCGAGATCGACGTGCCGACGCTCGTGCTGGTGGCCGAGCACGATCCGCCCTTCATGCGGCGCTGCGACGAGTTGATCGGACGCGAGGTGCTGGACGGCCGGCTGGTGACGATCGACGCCGATCACGTGGTCAACGTGCGTAACCCTGAGGCGTTCGACGCCGCCGTCCTGCCCTTCCTGGCTGAGTACGCGCTCTAGGGCGTTTCGCGACGCCTACTTCTTGTGGGCTTCCTCGCGACTCTTCTGATAGTCGTCGATCACCTTCTGGGCGAGGTGCTGAGGAAGCTGCTCGTAGTGGCTGAAGGTCATCGAGAACGCCCCGCGGCCCCCGGTCATGGACCGTAAGTCGATCACGTAGCGGGCCACCTCGGCCTGCGGCACCTGGGCCTTGATCCGCTGCTTGCCGCCCCCGATCTGCTCCATGCCCGCGATCTTGCCGCGCTTGGCGTTGAGGTCGCCCATGACGTCGCCGGTGTAGGCCTCGGGCACCACCACCTCGAGATCCACGACCGGCTCGAGCAACACGACCCCGGCCTGCTCGACCGCCTCCTTCAGCGCCATCGACCCCGCGATCTGGAAGGCCATGTCGGAGGAGTCCACCGTGTGGAACTTGCCGTCGGTCAGGGTCACCTTGATGTCGACCATGGGGTTCCCGCTCACCACGCCGTCGACCATCGTCTTGACGATGCCCTTCTCGATGGAGGGGATGAACTGCTGGGGGATCGCGCCGCCGAAGATCTTGCTCTCGTAGACGAACCCTTCGCCGTGTGGGAGGGGCTCGACGTCGATCACGCACACCGCGTACTGGCCGTGACCACCGCTCTGTTTGACGTGTCGACCGGTGGCCGTGGCCTTGGTGCGCAGGGTCTCGCGGAAGGCGATCTTCGCCGGACTCGTGACGACGTCGACCCCGAACTTGCCCTTGAGCCGCTCGATCATCACCTCGAGATGGGCCTCGCCCATCCCGTGCATCACGGTCTCGTGCGTCTCCTCGCTTCGGCTCACGCGCAAGGTGGGGTCCTCTTCGCGGAGTCGCGCGAGTCCGGTGGCGAGTTTGTCCTCCTCACCCTTGGCCTTGGGAGCGATCGCGTACGCGAGCAGCGGCTCGGGCAGCTCGAGCGGCCGCAGGTGCACCGGCGCATCCTTGGTCGCGAACGTGTCGCCGGTGTGGGCGTGCTGCAGCTTCGCCACGGCGCCGATGTCGCCGGCCGAGACCGCGGGGACCGGTTCGTGCTCCTTGCCTCGTTGCGTGAACAGCTGACCGATGCGTTCGTCGGTGCCCTGCGTGCTGTTATGGACCGACGTGTCGGGGCGGACCGCCCCACTGAACACCCGGAACATCGTGATGTGGCCCACGAACGGGTCCGAGACCGTCTTGAACACGAGCGCGGTGGTGGGTCCGTTCGCATCGTTCGGGCGCTCGGTCTCCGTGCCGTCTTTGCCGATCACCGTGATCGGGCCGCGCTCCAGCGGGGAGGGGAACTCCTCCACGATGAAGTCCAACAGCCGGTCGATGCCCATGGCTTTCGTGGCCGACCCGACGATCACCGGCGCCAGGCGCGCGCGGGCGAAGCCGTCCTTGGCGCCCGACACGATGTGCTCCTCAGGCAGGGTACCGACCTCGAGGTATTCCTCGATCAACGCGTCGTCGGACTCGGCCACCGCTTCGATCAGCTTCTCTCGGGCGGGGTCGGCCATGGCGTGCAGGTCGTCGGGCCAATCCGATTCCTCGGCCTTCGGCCCGCTCGGGTAGAAATCAGCTTTCTCGTGCAGCAGATCGGCGACGCCCTTGAACTCGTGCTCCTGACCGATCGGGAGTTCGAAGGGAGCCACCTGGTTGCCGAACGAGGACACGAGCTGGTCGAGCGTCGCCTGGAAGTCGGCGCGTTCGCGATCGAGCTTGTTCACGAAGATCGCCCGCGGCAGGCCTTCCTCGACCGCGAGCTCCCACGCGGCTTCGGTCTGGACCTCCACGCCGTCCACCGCCGAGACCACGACGATCACCGCGTCCACCGCGCGGATCGCTGAGCGCACGTCGCCGATGAAGTCGGCGTAGCCGGGTGCGTCGAGGACGTTGATCTTGACCCCGTTCCACTCCACCGGCGCCATCGACAGCGAGACCGAGATGCCCTTGCGTTGCTCATCGGGATCGTGGTCGGAGACGGTGTTTCCGTCCTCCACCGCGCCCATGCGCGTGATCGCGCCCGAGGTGAAGAGCATGGCCTCGAGCAGGGTCGTCTTGCCCGACCCTCCGTGGCCGACCAACAGGACGTTGCGGATGTCCTTGGCGTCGTAGGTCTTCAACGCAACTCCTTCACCCGAGAGGTAGGGGGCATCCTACTCAAGTTGCTACGCTCCGGCGGACCCTCATGCTTCGATTCGAACGCCAACCCCCCGGCACGGCCCTCACGCGGAGCACGCTGGTCGCGGGGGCGGTCGCCGTGGTCGCAGCGGGGTGGTTCGTGGTGGCCCGCGAACCCGAGGTTGCCGCGGTCTTCGCCGCCACCGCCTCCGTCCTGCTCCTCGTGGGAGGGCACCGCGCGAACCACGGCGCCGGAGGGCCCACGGACCGCATGCTCGACGAACTGCTCGACCGTGCGTGGGACGGTGTGATCCTGGGGACGATCGCGTGGGTGGCCCGCAGCGCCACGCCGTCCACGGCGGTGGCCGCGTTGGTGGCCCTGTGCGCCAGCTTCCTGTCGGCCTACGTCCGCGCGCGGGGAGCATCCCTGTCCTACAGCGTCGAGGAATCGCACATCACCAGGGGCATGCGCTACGCGCTCGTATGCGCGGGGCTCGCGTTCGGATGGCTGACCTGGACGTTGTGGGTCGCCGCCGCGATGTCGGTGCTCGCCGTCGTGGTGCGGACCTCGCAGGTGGCGCGCGAGGAGCGCGCATGAGGGAGTCCGGGGAAACTACGAAGCAGACGCTGATCTTCCACGTGTACCGGGCGGTGGCGTGGCTGGGCGAGCACCTCCCCGAGAGGTTCGGCCGGCGGCTGTTCCGGTTCGGTGGCCTGTTGGCGCACGATCTGATGCCCGGTGTGCGCCGCACCGTGGCCTTCAACCAGGCCCAGGTGCTGGGACGGCCCCCGGGCGATCCGCTGGTGCGGGCTTCCACCCGCCAGGCGTTCGTGCTCTACGCCCGCTACTGGTTCGATTCGTTCCATGTCGTGGGCGAGACCGACGAGGCGATGATCGAGCGGTTCACCACGGTGGATGCCCACCACCTGTTCGATCCGCTCGAGGCCGGAACCGG
>DATLPI010000296.1:0-2316 GCA_035535815.1 Actinomycetota bacterium
TGCATCTCGCGACGGGAGCCCCGCGACAACGGATGCGCCCCCTCGGGGTCGTCGCGAGCGGGGAACGCCTCGGCGAACCCGTGCACCCACGTGGTGAGGTCTCGAACGGAGCTGAACACCCCGCCCATCGACGCCAGCGCACCATAGCGATCGAACGGCTCGTCGATGAAGGCGGCATCCCGGTGCACGTGTCCCTGCGCGAGCCGCGCATCGGGAACCTGTTCGGCTTCGTAGACCGTGGCCCCCATCCCCAGCGGGATGAGCAACCGGTCGCGGATCAGGTCGCGGTACTCCTGGCCGCTCACGTTCGTGAGGACCCGGCCCAGGATCCCGTACCCGAGGTTCGAGTACTCGAACGCGGTCCCGGGTGGCCAGGCGAACCTGAACCCGCCGCCCAGCAGCTCGGCGAACGCATCCAGCGGGAGTCCCTGCAGACGGTCGCCCCACGGATCGTCGGTGGGCAGGCCGCTCGACATCGTGAGCAGGTGCCGGACGGTGATCAAGGGCGAGTCGGCGGTCGCGCCGCTGAACCCGGCGAGCTCGGGCACGTAGGTGCCAACGGGTTCGTCGAGCGCCAGCGCGCCCTCGTCGCGGAGCAGCACCACCGCCGAGGCCGTGAAGCTCTTGGTCATCGACGCGATGCGGAAGACGCTGTCGGCATCCGGCACGCGGTCCTCACCGTGGTGAAGCGTGCCGAGGCCGCGCGCGTGGACGAGGTCGCCGCCGATCACGACCCCGTAGGCCATCCCGGGGATCGTGCCGTCGGCGAACAGTCGCTCGAACGCCCTGTCGACGGCTTTCAGCCCCTCGTCCCTGCTCATGGCAGAGCACTATCCCAGGGGGCGAGCCGCTACGCCTTCAGCTTCTTGAGCGCTGCTTCCTTGCGTACGCCTTCAGCTTCTTGAGCGCTGCTTCCTTGCGCTACGCCTTCAGCTTCTTGAGCGCCTTGTCCTTCATGATCTCGCGGACGCAGTGGTGGCCGGGCATGCCGGTCACGCCGCCGCCGGCGTGGGTTGCGCTCGAGGCTTGATACAGGCCGGTGATCGGCGAGCGGTAGTCGGCGTAGCCGGGCGCGGGCCGCATGTGGAACAGCTGATCCACGGTGAGCTCGCCGTGGAAGATGTTGCCGCCGATCAGGCCCCATTCGTCCTGCATCTGCTTGGGGCCGATGATCTGGCGGTGCTTGATCGAGCCTTTGAAGTTGGGCGCCACCTCGTTCACCCTGTCGATCAGGCGATCCGCGTAGGCCTCGAGGTCGGCTTCGTGTCCGTCCTCCTCGGCCCACTCCTGCGGGACCCACTGCGTGAACATGCTCATCACGTGTGTGCCCTCGGGCGCCAGCGTCTTGTCGAACACCGTCGGGATCGCCGTGTCGCTGAACGGCAGCGTGGCCGCCTGGCCGAACCGCGCTTCCTGGAAGGCCTTCTCCAGGTAGTCGACGTCGTCGAGGATCTGGATCGCGCCGCCGTGCACGTTCGGGTCGAACCCGGGGTCGGCCGTGAACTCGGGCAGCTCGGCGAGCGCCAGGTTGATCTTCACGGTGCCGCTGCGCGTCTTCCAGTGGGTGATGTCGTTCACGAAGTCGGCCGGGAGCTCGGTGGCGTTCAGCTGGTCCAGGAACGTGATCTTGGGATGGCAGGTGGTGACGACGATCGGCGCGATCAGCTCCTCGCCCCCGTCCAACACCACGCCGCGAGCCCGGCCGTTCTCGGTCTTGATCGTCGAGACGCGGGCGTTCACGCGGATCTCGGCGCCGAAGAACCGCGCCGCCTGCTCGCACGCGGCACTCACCGCGCCCATGCCGCCCTCGGGATAGCCCCATGAGGCGATCTGCCCGTCGCCGATGTCGCCCACCGAGTGGTGCATCAACACGTAGGCGGTGCCGGGCGCGTCGGGGCCCGCCCAGGTGCCGATGATGCCGTTGACCGCCATGAAGCCCTTCAGCACCGGCGACTCGAACCAACGGTCCAGCAGATCCGTGGCACTCATCGTGAACAGGCGCGTGATGTCGGCCACCGTCTGGGGGTCGATCTCCTTGCGCAACGTCCAGCCGAGCTGGGCGACGTCTTTGATGTCCTTGGCCTTCTTCGAGCCCAGGTTCGGCGGGGTCTCCATCAGCAACGGCCCCATGATGTCGGCGATGCGACCGATCCAGGCCTCGAACTCGAAGTAGGCGTCGGCGTCCTTCTTGGAGAACTGCCGGATCGACTCGCGGGTCTTCTCCTCGTCGTCGTGCTGGATGATCGAGCCGCCGTTGGGCACCGGGAGATAGCCCATTCCCTGCGGGTACACCTTGTAGCCGAACCGCTCGAGCTG
>DATLPI010000297.1:0-2167 GCA_035535815.1 Actinomycetota bacterium
CGTCGGCACGCGCGAACTGTTCGTCGCCGAGCTTCACCCCGGGCCGCTCGTAGGGCGCCTCGGCATCCGGACGCGAGAGCGACATCGCCATGTCGAGGTAGTCGGCGCCGGCCCCGAACGCACCCTCGAAGATCGACATCACGAAGCGCGGATCGACCGCGTTCAGGACATGGGTGATCTCGTGCTGGCGGCAGAGCGCAGCGACATCGTCCGGCTTCGAGGCGTCGACCCGGGTGGCCACGAACCGGTCGTCCCCGGCGAAGCGGGCGATGGCGCGTTCGGCGCGTCCGGGGTCGTAGTCGGCGACGACCATCGTCTCGAAGAACCCGCGCCGAGCCGCGATGGGGACCACGGCGCTGCCGACACCACCCGCACCGATGACGAGGATCCGCACGTGTACTCCTTGCTGTTGGCGGTCAGCGGCCGGGGAACTTCCAGTCGATGGTGCCGGTGAAGCAATGATGGAGCTTGGCGCATGCGCCGTGACTCAAGTCCCAGGTGCGACCGCTCACGTACGGACCGCGATCGATGACCGGGACCGTCAGCGTGACGCCCTTGTAGCGGAACGTCACGAGCGTCCCGCACGGCAGCGTCCGATGGGCGACGCCGACGAGGTCCTTGGTCAGCTTCTGGCCGCACGCCGTGCCGTTGCCGTAGAGGCCCGGGCCGTACCACGAGATGTTCGGGTCGTGACGCCAGACGTTCTTGCTGATCGAGCCCGCGGTCGGCTTCTTCTGGGCGGGTCGAACCGGGGCCACCGGCGCCTCCGTTCGAAGAGCCGGTTCCACTAGCGCTGTTGTCTCGTCCAGGTTTCCGGCGGACCGGTGATCTGGATCCTGGGGCAGGATCGCCACCGCCGTCCCGCGCGCGAGCGCCGCGACCTCGACTCGCTGGAAGAGATCGGGGTCCAGGCTGGCGATCGGGCTGGGACCCATCGAACCGACCGGACCGGGAACGGCGACCATGACGAGCAGGGCGATGAGCGCCATGCTCGCGACGACGTTTGTTGGTCGCACGTCTGCCGGGACGGTAGCACGGATGGGGCGTATCGTCGCCGCACATGGCCGTCCGCTCGTTCCCCATCCGTCACCCACTGGACCTCGTGCGGACGCTCGCGCCCCTGGCGCGGGGCCCGTACGACCCCACGATCCGCCTCGCGACCGGGCGTGTCTGGCGGGCCACGCGAACGCCCGACGGACCTGCCACGGTGGCGCTCGTCCATGCCGGCGACGAGCTGCGAGCCGAGGCCTGGGGCCAGGGTGCCGACCGGGCTCTCGCCCACATCCCGGCTCTCCTTGGTCTGGACCTCGAGCCGACGCCGATCCCCGGCGGCCATCCGCTGATCGCCGGGCTCGCACGCCGGGACACGGGGATCCGCATCCCGCGGACAGCCGCGGTGCTCGAATCGCTCATCCCGGCCATCCTCGAGCAGAAGGTCACCAGCGAGGAGGCCCACCGAGCGTTCACGGGGCTGATCCGGGTCCACGGCGAACCGGCGCCCGGACCGACCGAGTGGCGGCTCCGCCTCGCACCGACGCCGGTCGCCATTGCCGCCCTCCCCTACTACGCCTACCACCCGTTCGGCATCGAGCGGCGGCGGGCCGAACTGATCCGACGTGTCGCATCGCGCGCCTCGTGGTTCGAGGCGATCGTCGAGTTGCCGCTCCCCGAGGCGTACGCGCGGCTCACCGCCGTCCCGGGCATCGGGCCGTGGACCGCCGCTGAGGTCGGCGTCCGGTCGCTCGGCGACCCGGATGCCGTGAGCGTCGGCGACTTCCACCTGCCGAACCTGGTCGCATACGCACTCGCAGGCGAGCCACGCGGGAATGACACGCGGATGCTCGAGCTGCTCGAGCCATATCGCGGCCAGCGGGCGCGGGTCATGCGCCTGCTCGAACTCAGCGGAATCCGGCCGCCACGCTACGGGCCACGCCTCTCACCACGCCGGATCGAGGCGATCTAGCCGGTCAACCGGCACGGAACAGGGTGACGGCCTCGGCGAACTCCGCGAGGTTCTCCTCGGTACACGGGTCGAGCGATGCGATGAGGTGATCCGCGCCGGCCTCCCTGTGAGCCCGCAGGCCCGCAGCGATCACGTCTGGCGTGCCGCTCAATGCCGGGCTTGGTTCGTCGCGGGTGGCGTCGGGTCGGCGGTCCGCGACCGGGT
>DATLPI010000298.1:0-19463 GCA_035535815.1 Actinomycetota bacterium
GTTCGTCCTCGGTGAGCACCTCGGCGTGCGCCGTGCGTTCCACGACGTCCAGCGCTTCGAGCCGGTCGGCGAGCAGCGAACCCGCGTGCGTCCGCTCGAACTCGAGGTTGCGGAAGATGTCGTCGGGGTGCGCGGCGGGGAACAAGCGCGCCACCGCCGGATCGCTGCTGGCGCTTTCGTTCATCAGGATCTGGCGGAGCTGAGCGGTGAACGCCACGATGGCCTCGCGGTCCTTGGCACCGAGACGCAGCGCGAACCGCCCCCCGTCCTCTCGCGTGATCGGGCCTGGCAGGCTCATCGGTCCTGCTGCATCGTGGCCCACAAGCCGTAGGCGTGGAGCCTGGCCACGTCGCGTTCGGCCTCGTCTCGCGACCCGTTCGACACGACGGCCTTGCCCTTGACGTGGACGTCCATCATCAACTTCTCGGCCTTGGCCCGCGGGTAGCCGAAGAGCTTCTGGAAGACCCACGTGACGTAGACCATCAGGTTGATCGGATCGTTCCAGACGATGACGATCCACGGCACGTCCGGCTCGATCGCCTCGTCGGAACCGGGACGCTCGACCTCGACCGGTGCGGTCTGCGCGGTGCTCATGGTTTCGTGCTCGCCGTCCCGGCCCGACGGGCCCGGCGAACCCCCCAACGGTACAGCGGTGGGGTGAGGACGCGGAATGCCTGCAGAGGGCTCACCCACCGGGGAACGCTCATCTCGGGCGCGATCTCGTCGCGAACGACCTTCACGATGGCCTCGGCCACCCGCTCGACCCGCATCACCATCCACGACGGCAAGCCGTCCTGGGGGAAGCCCTCCGTGTCGATGAAGCCGGGATTGACCGCCGTGACATGCACGCCCCGGCTCTCGGCGTCGTAGTTCGTGGACTCGCTGAACGCGACGACCGCGTGCTTGGTGGCCGAGTACACCCCGGTGCCCGGTGCCGCGAACCTGCCCGCGAGCGAGGCGACGTTGACGATGTGGCCGCGCCCGTCCTTCAGCATCTGCGGCAGGAACGCTCGCGTGCCGTAGAGGACGCCCAGCAGGTTCACGTCGACCACCTTGCGGATCTGCCCGTAGGACAGATCCTGGATCGGTCCGCCTCCGCGAACGCCGGCGTTGTTGATCAACACGTCGGCAGGGCGCTTGTAGACCTCGCGGATCAAGTCCGGGAGCCCGTCGACCTCACGCGGGTCCGTGACGTCGACCTTGAGGGCGAGCGCCGAACCGCCCGCCCGTTCGATCCGGTCGGCCAGGGACTCCAGCCGATCGAGGCGACGGGCCGCGAGGACCACGGTGGCTCCCCGCTGGGCGAACGCCACCGCGGTGGCCTCACCGATGCCGGCCGAGGCCCCGGTGACGACGACGATCGCCTGTTTCAGTTCCATGGGGTCCTCATCGTGTGGGCTCCTCTACGCTGGACCCCATGGACGTTATCGAAGCACACGTCCGCCGACTGCCACCCCTGGACGATCGGTGGTGGCCGCGCGCGCAGGATGCGGGGGTACTCGCGGACGCCCTGCTGGAGGGCGGCGTGGCGGGTACCGCCACACACCCCCTGGACAACGTCCGCGGCAACGCCCTCATGCTGCTGGAGGGCGACCCCGACAAGCTGTTCGGGTTCGACGCGGATCTTCCTGCAGGGTTGGAGCTCGACGACGTCCTCGCGATCGTGGAGACGGGGGCCGGAGCGCCCATCGACCGGGATGCCCGATACGGGCCGGTCGACATCCGTCCCGAGCCGATCCTTGCGGCATGCGCCGCGTTGGGCGATCGCCTGGCGGAGGCGTGCCGACGAGGCGAGTCCGTGATCGTGGCCACGGGTCACCCCGTAGGACTGGCGCTCTTCTACCACGCGATCGACGGCCTCCTCACCGAACGAGGCGCCCGCGTGATCACCCCGGCCGACGGCGCACGGTGGCGGGATCCGTTCGTGCACCACGACTGGACGATCGAGCACTGGAACGGGATGGGCATGCTCACCGACGGCCACGAACCACGCCACACCCACCGGCCCGACGCCATGCGCCGGATGCTCACCGAGGCCACCCCCGACCTCGTCGTCGCCGACCATGGCTTCGCCGGTGCCGCCATCGCCGCCGGCATCGAAACCGTGAGCATCGCCGACGTCAACGACCCCGCCCTCCTGGTCGCCCAAGCCAAAGGGATGACCGACACCGTCCTCGTGATGGACGACCATGTAGACCCAACGGCGTACTGGCCCTGCTTCCAAGCCATCACCGCCCGCTTCGACTGAGGGGTTGAGCCCACGAAGCGCAACCACTCCCTTCCACAAGGGCCCGAACGGGGGCTATCCAGGCAAGGGCCTGTGCCCGTAGAATCGCGCCCATCGTGAGGAGAGAACCCTTCACCGAGGCTCGATTGTTGACCGTGAACGAGGTCGCAGACCTCTTGCGTGTATCCAGGATGACCGTCTACCGACTGATCAAGACAGGAGAGATGCCCGCGTTGCGGGTGGGCAGGAGCTACCGGCTCCGCGAGGAAGACGTCCATACCTACCTGAGGGAGCGTTACACCGAGGCCGGCTGATGCCGCGCTCGCCCGCCACTTCCTGAACGCACACGTCGCGACCGAACCTCCGTGATGACGGAGGGAGCGTTGTGAACGAGCACGACCGGCTCGTCGATCGGGCCGCCCGGGAGGCACGCACCGTCGTGTTCGTCGGCGGCCTCGACGCGGGCAAGAGCACCTTGGCTCGTGCCACCGCCGCCTATGCCCTCCGTCGAGGTCGCACCGTGGCCTACCTCGACGCCGATGTCGCCCAGAAGACGGTCGGACCTCCGGCCACCGTGGGCCTCAAACACATCCGTGAGCCCGACGACCTCACCCTGGAACGCCTCTCCCACGCCGATGCCATCGGGTTCGTGGGATCCACGACGCCTCAGGACCACCTGCTGCCGTTGGTGGGAGCCCTCGCCCGGCTCCGCGACCGCGCGCGTGAGGAGGGGAGCGATCTGGTGGTCGTCGACACCAGCGGCATGGTGAGCGGCATCTGGGGCCAGCTGGTGAAGTACTACAAGATCGACCTGCTCGAACCCGATCTGGTCGTGGGCCTGCAGCGAGGCGGCGAACTCGACCCCATCCTCGGGGTGATCGAGCGGTTCTTCGGGATCGACGTGGTCTCGCTGCCGATCCATCCCGGGGTGGTGCCCACCAGCGTCGAGCAGCGCTCGGAACAGCGCGAGCAGGCGATGGCGACCTACTTCCAGGGCGAGCTGCAACGGTTCCGCGTCAAGCCCACGGTGTTCATGCCCACGCTCCCCGAACTGTTCGACCTGCGCGAACTCGACCGCCTCCTGGTGGGCCTCTCCGACGGGCAGGGAGGGTTCACCGGGCTCGGATACCTCGAGTTCGTGGGCGAGGACGGCGGGCTGCGTCTGATCTCCCCGGTGGCAGCGCCGCCGAAAGCGCTTAGACTAGGCTCCGTCCGTCTGGAGGCGAGCTTCCGCGTGAAGCGGATCGATCTCCGGAACCTCTTCGGAACCGAATGAACGAAAGGGCTTGACGTTTGGGGTCTTTGGTCAAGAAGCGCCGCAAGAAGATGCGCAAGAAGAAGCACAAGAAGCTCCTCAAGCGCACGCGGCACCAGCGCATGAAGCTGGGCAAGTAGCGCCGGACCCCTCCGTGCGGCCCGTCCGGATCCTGGCCTGGTCCCCGATCGCTCGGTTGATCGCCGGGTTCGTGGTGACCTCGCTCGCGTTGACGGCGTGCGGTGATCGCGCTGCCGACGTGCAGCGGTTCGCGCTCGACCGGTCACAGGCCGTCACGTTCCCCTCCAGCGACGGCGTGAAGCTGTCCGGACGCCTGTTCGGCTCCGAGGACGCAACCGCCGGCGTGGTGCTCTCGCACATGCTCCCCGCCGATCAGACCTCGTGGTGGGAGGAAGCGGCCCGTCTGGGCGATGCCGGCTATCTCGTGCTCACGTTCGACTTCCGCGGGTACTGCCCGGGGGGAGACGCGGGATGCTCGGACGGGACGAAGGATCCCTCGGCCGCCTGGCAGGACGTGCAAGGAGCGGTCGAGGCACTCCGCAACCGCGGAGCGACGCGCGTGGCCTTGCTGGGCGCCAGCATGGGCGGCACCGCATCGCTCGTGGTCGCCGGCCAGCCCGGCGCCGACATCGAAGCCGTGGGCACGCTCTCGGCGCCGGCCTCGATCGAGGGGATGAGCGTGACCCCTGAGCTGTTGCAGGCCACCGTCGCGGCCAAGCTCTTCGTGGCCGGCAACGGAGACACCGGCCCCGCCGCCGACGCTCAGACCTTCTACGACCAAAGCTCCCAGCCGAAGCGACTGGAGATCGTGCCGTCCAACGACCACGGGACCGATCTGCTCGAGGGCAATCAGTCCGAGAACGTCCGGAACCTGCTCCAGACCTGGTTGGGCCAGTACCTGCCCGTGGATCTCGACCAGACCTAAGGCAGGACCGGGGCTAGGGAGCCGACGGCGAGGTGCTGGGGAGCTGTCCGGGGCTCGCCGGTCCCGGAAGGCTGGGACCCTCGCCCGAGGCGATCACGATCTGCGCCACCGCCGCCACCGCGATGATCACGAACAGGACGATGATCATGATGAAGGTCGGTCGTCGCACAACCGGAGGCTAGCAGTCAGCGTGCGGCCCCGAGCCCCGCTTCGCACCGTTCCCGCATCGCCACCAACCGCTCGTGCAGCAGCACGGGGTCCGACCACGCGCGTCGCATGTCGACCTCCAGCGAGATCGATCCAGCGTAGCCGCTCGCGGCGAGCTCGCGCATGAACGTGTCGAGATCGAGGACGCCCTCGCCCGGGGGAAGGTGGGAATCCCAACCCTTGCCCGCGTTGTCCGACAGGTGCACGTGCCGAACGCGTGGCCCGAACCGGCGCCGCACCTCGCTGGGATCGTGGCCGGCCACCGCCGCATGGCTGGTGTCGAGCACGAGGTGTTCCAAGCCTTCGAGTTCCTCGAGGTCCTGGTTCGCATGGAAGTGCATGCCGCGTTCGCCCATCCGCACCGGGAACATGTTCTCGATCGCGAGCGTCACCCCGGTGCGCTGTTCCAGCCCCGGCAGGCGTTCGTCCAGCCAGCGCCGGTAGCCACGCTGCCATCGGAACGGTGGGTGCATCACCACCAGGGGGATCTCGGCTTCCTCGGCCACTTCGATCGAGCGGTAGATCTTCGCCACCGGGTCGGTGCCCCAGATCTTCCGGGTCAGCAGCAACGAAGGAGCGTGGATCGCCGCGATGGTGAGGCCGTAGGTACGGGCGATCGAGGCCATGCGGGCGGGGTCCTGGCTCGCGGGGTCCTTGGTGACCATGACCTCCAGATGCGCGTAGCCGGCCTCGGCCACCACCTTGCAGGTTTCGTCCAGCGCTCGTCCGAAGAAGGCAGCGGAGGAGAACCCGAGCGATGGACCCATGGCCATCATGGTAGGCCTGCAGGGCGACCTCGCCCGGGTGCGCAGGTTCGAAGGTCCTATGCTGGGCCACCATGTGGGTCTTCCCTCTGTTGGCGTCCGGGGTGGCGTTCGTGTTCGCGGGCCGCCTGTTCGCCGACTACGCACGGCGGCGACAGCCCTACCAGCTCGCGTGGGCCATCGCTCTGGCCATGTACGGCGTCGCCTCGTTCGTCGTCGTGCTGGGCGGTCTCGACGGCTGGAGCGATCGCGAGTTCGCCGTCTACTGGGCGCTCGGCGCCGTGCTGAACGTGCCCTTCCTGGCGGGCGGGGAGCTGATGCTGCTGGTCCGCAACACGGCGTTCCGCTGGGCGGTGTGGCTCGTGCTCATCTTCCTCACCGCCGCCACGGTCGCGACGCTCCGGGGAGCCGCGTTCGACGCGGCGGCGCTCGCGGAGCGGCTCCCATCGGGCAAAGATGTCTTCGGGGACGGCAGCTCGGCCCACCGGTTGCCCCAGCTCATCTCGATCCCGTCCTACGTCGTCCTCGTGGCCGGCGCGCTGTGGTCGGCCTGGCGCATGCGCGGCAGACCCGACCTGCGTGACCGATCGATCGGCACGCTGCTGATCGCGGTGGGGGCTACGGTGATCGCCGGGTTCGGTTCGGCGTTCGCGGCGGTGGGGAACATGCCCGCGTTCTCGATCTCGCTCCTGGTGGGCATCGCCGTGATGTTCGCCGGGTTCCTGCGGGCGTCGAGGCGCCGGGAACCCGCTCCCGCCTGACCGTCCCGCCGCTGCTGCAACACCTTGCAACTGGTGACGCGGTGATCCATGCCTCTCGACGGCGCGAAGCATGCGCGTACCGCCGCCCCGACCCGAGGGAAGGGGGGATGCACCGGATAGCCGGGGAGGGTCCCTGAGGTCCGGCAGCGGGCGGCAGGACACCACGAGGGTTCTCACACGAGCCCTCATCGCGTTCATCCACACCCTTCGAAAGGAGTGAACCTTGTCTCGCATGCGCATCCGCAGCACCTTGGCGGTGGGAGCCACCACCCTGGCCCTCGCCGCAGGGGCGTTCGCACAGTTGGGACCGGTGGCGAGCAACGCCTCGAGCCACCGGGAAGCCCCGCTGACCGCGGCCGACCCCCAGATCGACAACACGGATGTCTACGCGTTCGTGAGCCCGGACAAGCCCAACACGGTCTCGTTCGTCAGTTCCTGGATCCCGTTCGAGGAACCGGCCGGCGGCCCCAACTTCTACACCTGGGCCGAGCACACGAACTACGACATCAAGATCTCGAACGACGGCGACGCGGCGGCGGAGATCACCTACCGGTGGAACTTCCGCACGCACTACCGCAACGCCGACTCGTTCATCTACAACAACGGCCCGGTCACGTCGCTGGACGATGAGAACCTGCTCGTCTACCAGACCTACGACCTGACCCGGATCAAGCACGGCAACGACAAGAAGCTGATCAACGACGCGTTGGTCGCTCCCAGCAACGTGGGCCACGCGTCGATGCCGAACTACAACGCGGACCTGTTCGACGCCGCCGTCACGAAGGCCGACGACTACCCGAGCATCAGTAGCTGGGTGGGCCAGAGCGACGACCCGTTCTTCCTGGATCTCCGCGTGTTCGACCTGCTCTACGGAGGCAACCTCAGCGAAGCCGGCGATGACACCCTCGACGGGTTCAACGTCAACACGTTCGCGCTGCAGGTCCCGAAGAAGCAGCTCCGTGGCCCCGACGACGGGGTCATCGGTGTGTGGAGCACCGCGTCGCGTCCGTCGATGCGTGTGCAGGGTTCGGACGGAAGCCAGACGTTCACCGGCAAGGATGTCCAGGTCTCACGACTCGGCATGCCGCTGGTCAACGAGGTCGTCGTCCCGGTGGGCGCGAAGGACTACTTCAACGCCTCGAAGCCGAAGGACGACCAGCAGTACCTGGCCAAGGTTCAGGACCCTGAGCTCCCGCACCTGGTGAACGCCGTGTATCCGACGTTCTTCCCGAACATCCCGGACTCCGACGCCGGCACCCCAGGCATCCAGCGTGCCGACCTGATCCAGGTCTTCTTGACCGGGATCCCCACGCTGAACCAGCCGACCGACGTGGAAGCCGCTGAGATGCTGCGGTTGAACATGGACATCCCGCCGTGCAGCGCTGACTGCTCGACACTCGGGGTGATCGATGGCGACCTGGCCGGGTTCCCGAACGGCCGCCGCCTCGACGACGACATCATCGACGTGGCCCTGCGCGTGACGATGGGCGTGCTCCTGCCCGGTCACGACGCCGCAGCCGACACCATCGGCGACGGCGTGGACGCGAACGATTCGTCGTTCAACACGGAGTTCCCCTACGTGGCCTACCCGCACTCCGGGTCTGCCGCGGCTCCGCACAGCTAGGCCTGCCACTGGGTCTGGCCACCGCTCGGGCCCGGCCGCGCTGCGCGCGGTCGGGCCCGCCCCTCCCGTTGACCACCGGACGTACCGATAGAAGCAACGAAGGCCGAAGAAGCAGGAAGGAGAGGAGTCGGATGCAGCGTCTCGCGAAGTTCGCCCTGGTGATCGGCTTGGCGGCCGCCGTGTTCGTGGCCGGTGGGATCGGCGCGTTCCGAAGCCTACGCTCTGACTCGTCCGAGGCCACCGGGAAGGCCGCCACCGCGGTCGCCACCGGTGATCTGCTGGCGCCGACGGCCGGTGCCGGCCAGGGCCTGGGCGCCACGATCGAGTCGCTCCAGCAGCGGCTGGCCGGGGCGCCGCAGGACTGGCGGTCCTTTGCCACGCTGGGGCTGGCCTACGTCCAGCAGGCCCGCATCTCCTCCGACCCGAGCTACTACCCGAAGGCGCAGGGCGTGCTTCGCACCTCGATGCGCCTGCAGCCGCAGGACAACGAAGGAGCCCTGGTGGGCCTGGCCGCGCTCGCGGCCGCGCGTCACGACTTCTCCGCCGCCCTGCGGTACGGCCAACAGGCTCGCCAGGTGGACCCCTACGATGGCAATGTCTACGGCGTGATCGGTGATGCCCAGCTCGAACTCGGCCGATACGACGACGCCTTCGCCACCTTCCAGACGATGGTGGACACGCTCCCGTCGCTGTCCTCCTACGCCCGGGTGTCCTATGCGCGTGAACTGCTGGGAGACCTCGACGGCGCGATCAGGTCGATGGAAGCGGCCCGCGACGTCGCCGGCTCGCCCGCCGACCTGGCCTGGGCCAGCTTCCAGCTCGGTGAGCTCGCCTTCAACAGCGGCCGGTTGGATCGAGCGTCCCGTGAATACGAGCGCGGCCTGAGCGCCGACGATTCGTTCGTGCCGAACCTCGCCGGAACGGCCAAGGTCGCGTGGGCGCGTGGCGAGGTCGACCTCGCGATCGAACGCTACACGGAGGTCGTGCAGCGATACCCGTCGCCGGAGTACGTGATCGCGCTCGGCGACCTCTACGCCTCGATCGGTCGCGACGAGGAGGCGCAGCGTGAATACGACCTGGTGCGAGTCGAAGCGAAGCTATTCGCCGCCAACGGTGTCGACACCGATCTGGAGCTCGCGCTCTTCGACGCCGACCACGGCGACCCCCGCGCCGCCCTTTCGGCCGCGCGAGCCGAGTGGCAGCGGCGCCAGAGCATCCACGTCGCCGACGCCCTCGCGTGGGCCCTGCACGTGAACGGCGACGACGCCCAGGCAGCCCGGTACGCCGATCGCGCGCTCGCCCTTGGCACCCCGAACGCCCTGTTCCTGTTCCACGCGGGCACGATCCAGGCCGCGCTGGGCCACGATGACGCGGCAGGGAGCCTGCTCCGCGCGGCCCTCGACACCAACCCGCACTTCTCGATCCAGCACGAGCCGGAGGCCGAGGCGCTACTCGATCGCCTGGTCGATCACCTGGGGGTCGCTCGGTGAGGCGTGCGCTCACGCTGCTCGGTCTCGTCGTGGCCATGGTCCTCGGACCGGTGGCCGCCGCGTCCGCCCACCCGCTGGGTAACTTCACCATCAACCACTACAGCGGCGTCCATGTGAGCCCCGACGAGATCCGGGTCGACTACGTGATCGACATGGCGGAGATCCCGGCCTTCCAGGAGATGGAGGCGATCGACACCGACGGCGACGACCAGGGCTCGGACGCCGAGCTCGCGGCCTGGGCCGAGGCGAAAGCCCCCGGGCTGGCCGAGGGGCTCACGCTCTCCGTCGATGGACGGGACGTGCCATTCGAGGTCCGGAGCGCACGGGCGCAGTTGTTGCCCGGCCAAGGCGGGCTGCAGACGCTCCGGTTCGAAGGCGACTTCGCGGCCGCCGCGCCCGCCGAGGGGACCCTCGCCTACACCGACACGAACTTCTCCGACCTGATCGGCTGGCGCGAGATCACGGCGGTGGGCGAGGACGGCGCGGTCATCGACGGCTCTTCGGTGCCGACCGACAGCGTCAGCGACGCCCTGCGGTCCTATCCGCAGGACCTTCTGGCCAACCCGCTGGACGTCACGACGATGACGGCGTCGTTCCAGCCCGGGGTGAGCGTTCCCGGATCCAGCCCAAGCCTGGACGCCACCGGCGGATCCTCGGCCAGGCCCGGTGTGGAATCGGGCCCGTTCGACGCGTTGCTCGCCAACCAGGGGCTCGGACTGATCCTGCTGGGCGTGGTGCTCGCGGTGGCGTTCGGCGCGTGGCACGCGCTGCTGCCCGGCCACGGCAAGACGCTGATGGCCGCCTACATGGTGGGATCGAAGGCACGCAAGCGCCAGGCGATCTCGGTCGGCACGGCGGTCGCCGTGATGCACACGGCCTCCGTGCTGGCTCTCGGGCTGCTGGTCCTGTCGCTGGAGCGCACGTTCCGACCCGAATCCCTGTACCCCTGGCTTGGCCTGGTCTCCGGTCTGGTGGCCCTGGGGCTGGGCGTCTATCTGCTGATCTCGCGGCTGTCGGTGTGGGGGAGCAAGGGTCACGACCACGCCGACCACGACCACGCCGAAGATCACGACCATGACCATGACCATGACCAGGCGCACGACCATGGTCTCGGGCGGCATTCCCACGCCCTGCCCGAGGGCGCCCCGCTGTCACCGCGCGGGCTGATCGCCTTGGCGCTGGCGGGCGGCATCCTGCCCGCCCCGAGCGCGCTCCTCGTGATGCTCGGCGCGATCAACGCCCACCGGGTGGGCTACGGGTTGGCGTTGGTGCTGGCGTTCAGCATCGGCCTGGCCACCGCGCTCATCGTGATCGGCATGGGGGCGCTGAAAGCCCGCGACCTGATGCAACAGCGGCTGTCCTCGACGATGGGCCGGCTGGTGCCCGTGCTGTCCGCGGTGGCGATCGTGGCGGTGGGCGTGTTCCTCACCGCTCGCGGGATCTCGCAGATCTGAGCCCTACGCCGCGGCGGCCGACTCAGAGGCCTGCCATTCGACGTCGGTGGGGGTGGTGGGGTCCGAACCTGCCGGCTCCACCGAGATCCACAGATCGTCGTAGCGGCTGGGGTCGAAGGGGATCGACAGGAACACCTGTCCGTCCTCCGGCAGGAAGTCGGTCACGAACGTGGGTTGGCCCCCAGCGACGATCCACACGCGGTAGACCGAACCTTCGGGTGGCTGAGGGCAGTTGTCGCCCATCACGTAGAACTCCTCGACGCCCGGCGCGGTGAGCTCGTTGACCGGTCCCACGGGCACCTGGTTCGAATCTGGCCGTAGCGCCATCTGCGCCGCGGAACGGAAGTCTTCGGCTCGGGAGTTCGCGTCGCTGGCGCGCAGTCCTTGGGTGACGGCGAGGCCGGCCAGGCCCACCACCGCGACGACGCTGGCGGCCACGGCGAAGATCTGCACGGGTCGGCGGCGCGAGACCGGGGGCTCGAGTTCACGGTGCAGGCGCGGGAGCAGGGTCTCGGGTGGGGTGAGCGGGGTGGCGTCGAGCGCGAGGTCGGCCGACAGGTCCTGGAACGCAGCCAGCGTGTCGCGGCAGGCCGCGCACGTGGGGACGTGATCGGAGAGCAGGTGGTCGGCTTCGTCGGCGTCCTCTCCGGAGAGGCTCCGCAGGACGTAGCCGGCCAGCAGCTCGTCGATCGCTTCGTGGTCGTTGGTCACGCGGTCAATCCTCTCGGTGGAGCGCGCGCCGCATCTTGCGCATCGCCGCCAGGGTTCTCGTCTTCACGGTGCCGAGCGGGATCTGGATCTGCTCGGCGATCTGTATCTGGGTCATGCCTTGGAAATACGCCATCTCCAGGACCTGCCGTTGTTCCGGTGGAAGCGTCCCGAGTGCCGCACGGACCTCGAGGCGTCGATCGGCCATGTCGGCCGCATCGACCACGTCCTCCGCTACATCTTCGTCAACCACGGGCTCCAGGTTCGAAGCTCGGTCCTGTCGTTTGCGGAGCCGCTCCTCGCGCCGGATCGTGTCGACGGCCCGATGATGCACCAGGGACAGGAAGAACGACCGGAACGCCCCACGGGCCGGGTCGAAGGCTTCCGGGGCCCTCCACAGCGCCAGGAAGGCCTCGTGGACCACGTCCTGGGCCAGGATCTGCTGACCGGTGAGCCGGTAGGCCAGGCCGTAGGCGGGCGGCGAATACCGGCGGTAGAGCTCGTCGAAAGCCCCTCGGTCGCCCGACAGCAGGCGACGGTGGAGCTCGAGATCCTCCCGGTCGGTCTCGGCCATGGGCTCATCCTCCCATCGTGCAGGCCCCGGCTACCATCGGGGCATGCTCGTCCGTCTCTATGCCCGCCCCGGCTGCCACCTGTGCGACGTGGCGCGCGAGGTCATCGAGGCCGAACGAAGCCGTTCCGATTTCACGTTCGAGGAGGTCAGCGTCGAGGGGGACGACCGCCTGGAACTCGAGTACGGGATCCGGATCCCGGTGGTGACGATCGACGGACGCGAGGCCTTCGAGATCGAGGTCGATCCGGAGGAGTTCTCCGCTCTGGTCCGTGCATGAAAGAGTGCCACATCGACCGCTTGTGAGTTTGTGAATCCCGGGCTCCGACCGCTAGGCTACGGACCCATGCAGCCGGAGATCCAGCCGTGACCAGGGAGCGTTCGATCCCGGAAGCGACCGTCGGCCGGCTCCCCGTCTACCTGCGGGCGCTCGTGGAGACGGCGGGTTCGGGCACCGCCACCGTCTCGTCCGAGGAACTCGCGGAGGCGGCCGGTGTCAACTCCGCCAAGGTCCGCAAGGACCTCTCCCACCTGGGCTCCTACGGCACGCGAGGTGTCGGCTACGACGTCGCGTACCTGATCCACCAGATCCGCCGGGAGCTCGGGTTGACGCAGGACTGGGCGATCGTGATCGCGGGCATCGGCAACCTGGGCCACGCGCTCGCCAACTATCGCGGGTTCGCCGAGCGCGGGTTCCGGATCGCGGCGTTGGTCGACGAGGATCCCGCGAAGGTGGGGGAGCGTGTGGGCGAGCTCACCATCCGTCACGTGGACGAGCTGCCCGGGCTGGTGTCCGAGTTCGAGATCGCCATCGGCGTGATCGCCACCCCGGCCGGTGTCGTGCAGGACGTGGCCGATCGCCTGGTCGCCGCCGGCATCCGGTCCATCCTGAACTTCGCGCCCGCGATGATCGCGCCGGCGCCCGGGGTCTCGGTGCGTAAGGTGGATCTGGCGGTGGAGCTGCAGATCCTGGCGTTCTACGAACAACGCAAGGCGACGCTTGCCGAGGTCAAGAAGCGAGGTCGCGCGGTGGCCGAGCTGGGTGGACCCTAGCGGCCCGTTCCGGACTACTTGGCGATCGAGATCCAGAGCGCGGCCAGGACCGCGAGGATCATGACCCCGAGCAGGATGAACTGCACGCTGCCCTGATCGAGCAGTGGGACTTCGGCACCGATCATCAGCAGATCCCTTCGTCTGGGCTCATCACGCGGGTCCGTACCAGGCGGGCGCGCCGCCACCGGTGAGGAACGCCTTCCGCTTCTTCTCGGCTCGATCCAGGAACGGCAGGTGGATCAGGAACAGGATGATCGACCCGAGCAGGAACATGTAGGAGTAGCGGGGCACGCTTCCGGAGTCGTAGTACAGCGACACGGTCCACAGTGGGCCGCCTCCGGTGAAGTGGGACTGCACCACCGCCACCTTGGTCTTGCCGTCCTCGGCCGTGGCGAAGTCGATCGAATCGATCGCGAACTGCGTGCCGGTGATGGCGGTGGGATCGGTCTCGGCCAACCCCAGTTCTTCGTTCGTGTGCTCGGCCAGGAACGAGGTGACCGCGCCACCCACGCTCTGGATGTCGGCGGTGTCGGCCGAGCCCGGTGGCGCCCACGGTTGATCCGGATACGTCGAGAACACCTCGTAGCGGTCCGACGTGGAGTTCGGCGAGGCCTCCAGGGCGATCCATGCGGGTTCGGAACCGCGAGGGCCGAGGTTCGTGGGCGTCTCGATGCCCTGCGACCAGTAGCCGAAGAGCCACAACGAGGACTGGATCGCCAGCCAGCCGGTGAGCGAGACCATGAGCACCAGATAGCCCATCGTGCGCCCCAGGATGGCCGAGAGCAGCAGGTACACGCTGCCGACGAACAGGGTGAGGCCCATGATCGCGACGCCGGCGCCCTTCCAGAGGACGCCGCAGTCGACGGCGAATCCGAGGCAGCTGCTGGTGGTTGGCATCTAGGGATCCCTCGGGTTCAGGCCGGCCCCGCCGTTCTCGGTGAGGTTCTGCTCGAGGGCTCGCTCCGAGGCGTCGGGGTTCAGGCACACGTTGTCTTCGAACGGAACGTTCTCCGAGCTCATGTCCACCAGGTACAGGACGAGGTCGTTGATCTGCTGGTCGTCCAGCGCGCCCTGATAGCGGATGCTCCACGACGGCATCACGCCACGGCCCTCCTGGATCACCTGGTAGATGTCGTCGGTGGAGAAGATGGCGGGGTGCGGCGGGTCACCGAACGGGCCCGCGCACAGCGTGGTGAGGTTCGGCGGGTACGCGTAGGCGGCTCCCGCTTGGATCACGCCGCCCCGCAGCTCGGGGCCGTGGCAGCGGACGCACCCGACGCCGAGCTGGTTCTCCTCACTGAACAGCTGCACGGCCCGGGCGCCGCGGTCGAGCGCCTGCGTCTTGAGCTCCTGCTCCTGTTCGAGGTTCTGTGAGGGTTCGCGCACCCAGGAGAACGGGATCCAGATCACGAAGAAGGCGACCAGCACCACGCCCCATCCCTGCAGCTTCTGCAGCAGCGGGGTCTCGAGCGCGGGGTCGGAGGGGCCGGGGCGCATCCCGCGAGGGATGTCGGGCGCCTGCTCCTTGGTGCGGCCCCGCAGGTAGAGCGCGAGGCCGGCGGTGATCGCCAGGAGCGCGCCGAGGGCGAGCAGCACGATGCCCGCCTTGCTCGCCGCCGCCAACATGCCGATCGCCAGTGCCTTCACCTGTGCACGCACGCTTCCTGTCTAGCCCGGGGCCACGCAGTAGGGGCCCTGGGGGGGTTCATCGATCGTGTCGACGCCGCGCGGAGGTCCGGGGATGCGCACGGAGGTGTCGACCATCACGTTGCCGCTGCTGTCGACCGAGATGGGGAAGCGCTCCAGGCCCGTGGGGGCCGGACCCAGCTGGTACTCACCCGCCTCGTTGTACTTCGAGCCGTGGCAGGGGCACTCGAACCATTTGGAGGTGAGGCAGAAGGGAACGCGACAGCCCAGGTGAACGCAGCGTTGGTACAGCGCCATCAGGCCGTCGGTGGTGGCGCCGATCGCCGCGTAATCCGCGTCGGCCACGGGCGTGCCGGCGTACGGCACGATGTAGAACCGCCCCGTGCCGTTGTAGACGGGCGCGCCGGTGTCCTTGATCTCGTTCTTGATGTCGTCGATGTTGCCGGCCACGATCAGCGAGCCGAATCCGCCCTTGAGGTTGGGCCACAGGAAGGCCAAGGTGGCGCCGCCGAACTGGGCGCCGAACACCAGCAACGACACGATCAGCGAGCTGCGGAAGAAGTCGCGTCGTGAGACCGACTTGACGGGCTTGCTGGGGAGTTCGATCTGGCCATCGGCAGTCTGACGCGCTTGCCGGTTCGCGCGGATGAAGCCGAGGCCGAAGACGATCGCGAAGATGTTCAGGACGACCAGCACGAGGATGGCCGTGACCAAACCGGCCGACAGGGCCACGATCCCTCCGAGGGCGAGCAGGGTGCTCACAGTTCGAAGAACACCCCCTGTGCCCACGGCCAGATCCAGTTGTAGCCCGGTCCTCGGAAGAACGAGCCGATGATCGTGAGCGTGGCTCCGAACATGAACAGGATGGTCATCAACGTGATCGCGATCTTGCGATCACCCGGCTTGATGCTGGGGTTGCGATCCACGTAGGGCACAGCAGCGAGGCCCACCAGGATGAAGGTCGGGATGACGATGCCCGCGATCATCGGGTGGAAGTAGCGCAGGAGCTCCTGTAGGCCCAGGAAGTACCAGGGGGCCTTCGACGGGTTCGGCGTGAGGTTGGGGTTGGCGAGCTCGCGCAACGGCGCGTTGATGAACGTCGAGAAGATCACCAAAGCGGCCAACAGGATGAACATGGCCACGAACTCTTCGATCAGCAGGTGCGGCCACACGTTGACGCGGTCACCTTGCTCGCGCTCGACCCGCTGGATGCCCTCCGGAGGGACGAGGGCGAGCAGCCGGTGCTTGTCGTCGACGCCCTTCTTGGGCGTGGGCACGTTGCCGGTGGGGAGCGGCGCCTCACGGACCGGGGTGGTGACGGCTGCGGCCGTGGCCATCACGGGCGCGGCGCCCACGGCGGCAGCGACGGGCACGGCCGCAGGAGCGCTCTCCCCGCCGTTCCCGCCCGCCGCGGCAGCGGCGGGAGCCTTCGGGGCCTTCTCGAGCTTGGCTGCCTCCTCAGGGTTGGCTTCCCGCCAGGTGCGGACGGCCTTGGAGCGGGCACGGCCTTCGGCGATGCGCGAGTCCACGCCGGCGGCGGCCAGCGCGTCCAGTGCCGCCTGGTAGGCCTCGAGGTCTTTGGGGGTCTCTTCCCAGGTCATGCCGACTCCTTTAGAGCGGTCCCGAGATGCCGCCGTCCTTGCGGATCCGCCAGAAGTGGACCGCGAGGAAGATCACCAATACGAATGGGAGCGCCAACACGTGGAGCACGTACCAACGCAGCAGGGTGTTCGGCCCCACCACCACGCCGCCGAGCAGCAGGAAGTTGGCCTGCTTGGCGATGAACGGTGAATAAGCCGCGAGCGAGGTTCCCACGGTGACCGCCCAGATCGCGAGCTGGTCCCAGGGGAGCAGGTACCCGGTGAACGACAGGCCCAGCGTGAGGAACAGCAGGATCACGCCGACCACCCAGTTGAACTCCCTCGGTGGCTTGTAGGAACCGGTGTAGAAGACGCGCGCCATGTGCAGCGACACGCTGAAGACCATCAGGTGCGCGCCCCATCGGTGCAGGTTACGGACGAGGTCGCCGAAGAACACCGACGTCGAGATGCTCTGCATGTCGGTGTAGGCCTGAGCGCCGCCCAGATCGGCCATGGGCCGGTAGAAGAACATCAAGAAGATGCCCGTGATCGTCAGCAAGATGAACAGGAAGAACGAGAGCCCGCCCAGGCAGAACGTGTAGGTCAACTTCAAGCCGTGGCGCTTCACCTTCACCGGGTGGAGGTGATAGAGGACGTTGTTCATGGTCGCGAGCGCGCGATCTCGCGAGGTGTCCTTGTAGCCCTTGCGGAAGATCGAGCCCGGCCGGAAGATCGACTTCCAGACCTCGGTCTCCCTGATCCGATCGCCCACGTCGCTGGGCGATGGCGGCTTCAGCTTCACCGCTTCCCCTCTCGTGCTCTCCGGTACTCGGCGTTCACTCGCTCACTGCCTGTGACGCAGGGACCTCGGCCATCGTGCGCTTGCCGCCGGAACCTTCCGGCAGTCGCGCATAGTACAGGGTGTCGGTGGGGCACCGGTCAACACAGACGGAGCAACGGGTGCAGGCGATGTCGTCGACCACGAAGATCGCCGTGGCGTTGTCGACCTCGTCCTCGACGACGTCCTCGGCCGCCCCTTCCACGATGCCGGTGGACAGCATGTAGATGCAGTTCCACGGGCAGACGTCTTCGCAGGCCCGGCACAGGATGCAGTTGTCGGGATCCAGCATGAGGTGCTTGGGAGACTTCACCCCCTGGGACAGCCAGGCCGGATCGACCGCTTCCACCACGTAGTCCTCGTGGATGTCGACTTCGGTCTTGGAGAAGGGCATGCGCGCTCCTACCGGTACCCGCCGGTGGGACGGGAATCGCCGCTGGAACCGCGGAGCTTCTTGCGCCAGTTCTGCATCACCGCGGCGCCCACCAGCACCAGGATGATCGGCAGGGTGCTCAGACCCATCGCGACAGCATCGCGAAGTTCCTTGAGCCAGTAGCCGTCGATCGTGAAGATGATCAGCTTCTGGGGCGCGGTGTCGTTCCACTTCAGCGTCGAGTCGGCGAAGTAGAGCCAGAACGACGGCACGACCGATGAGGTGATCAGCAGGAAGAAGACCAGTCCCAACGAGAAGACGACCGCCGTGGTCCACGTCCATTCGAACGTCCTCAGGAACGCCTCGACGCGTTCCTTCCGGGTGGGTGTGGACTTGATCGGTGTGGCTGTATCGACCTGGCTCATCCGCTCAGTCTCTCCGTGGGCGGGGCGATTATAGACACGTGCGTGTGGTGCTCGACGACCGACGGTCGCTCGTGAATCCTTTCACAAGCCTCGTGCTTCACTATGCCGCCGGACCCGTTCGTTCTGCAACCCAGACCGGACCCTAGACTGGACGGCGCCGGGGCCGGAAACCTTCGCCGATGCGCCCCGCGGGAGCGCGTCCGCATGATCGCCGACATCGTCAACACCGGCATCGCGTCATGGTGGGCGCCGTTGTTGGCCTTCGCGGCCGGATTGATCTCGGTGGTGAGCCCCTGCGTGTGGCCCCTGTTGCCCGGCTACGTGTCGTTCATCTCGGGCGAGGGCGTGCTCGAAGCCGAGGGCGAACCCGGCCGCCCGATCGTGCCGATCCTGCTGTTCATCGGCGGATTCACGATCGTGTTCGTGCTGCTGGGGGCGTTCTCGGCGACGTTCGTGAAGGTGTTCAGGGGGGACGTCGGCCAGCGGATCGGCGGGGCTCTGGTGATCGCGTTCGGCGTGCTGATGATCGGCTATGCGTTCGGGCGTGGCTCGATGGCTCTGTATGCGGAGCGGCGACCCTTCCTGCAGAAGGTCCGGCCGGGCACCATGGGGGCGCTGCCACTGGGCATGGCGTTCGCCGCCGGGTGGACGCCGTGCATCGGGCCCGTGCTGGGGTCGATCTTGGCGCTCGCCTACTCGGGCAGTACCGGCCGCGCCGTGGTGCTCCTCATCGCCTACTCCGCCGGCCTCGGCGTGCCGTTCCTGTTGGTGGGCCTCGGCGTCACCCGCTTCATGGGCGCTTTCGGATGGGTGAGGCGTCACTACACGGCGATCGCCGCGGTCTCGGGCGTGCTGATGATCACCGTGGGGGTCCTGCTGTTCACCGGCCAGTTCACCCGGTTGGTCGCGCCGCTGGCGGACAAGTTCCGACTGGGGTTGTAGCGAGCGCCTCGCCTAGGATGAGGTCGGCCCCCATGTCCACGAACCGACTCACCCTCCGGCAATCGGTCGCCCTGGTGTGGCGAACCCTGCGCTCGATGCGCACGGCGTTGATCCTGCTCCTGCTGCTGGCTCTGGCGTCGGTGGCGGGCTCGCTGATCCCGCAATGGCCGAACTCTCCCGAGCGCGTCGCCCAGTACCAGCTCGACCACGGCCTGTGGGGGCAGTTCCTCGATCGGGCAGGGCTGTTCGACGTGTTCGGCTCGTGGTGGTTCGTCCTGATCACCGTGCTGCTGTTCGTGTCGTTGGTGGCGTGCCTGATCCCGCGGACGCGTGCGCTGATCCGCGCGCTCCGTGCCAGGCCCGTGCAGGCGCGCGAGATCGATGCCTTCCGTCACTACGGCGAGCGCACGGTCGCGGCGCCGCCGTCGCGCGCGCTCGATGGATCGGTCCGCGTGTTGCGCCGGCGGTTCTTCCGGGTGGCTCGCGATCCGGCGCGACCGGCGTTGGCCGCCGAGAAAGGGGTGCTGCGCGAGCTTGGCAGCCTGCTGTTCCACTGGGCGTTCATCCTGATCCTGGTGGGGGTGGTCTTCGGCAAGGG
>DATLPI010000299.1:0-6895 GCA_035535815.1 Actinomycetota bacterium
TTTCGGCGGCATCCTGGTGTCGGTCTGGCTCGCGGTCGAGGTGACCCGCCGGTGGCCGGTGCGGCGCCCGAGCCTGCTGTACGCGCCGCTGTTCGTGAGCCTCGCGATCGCGTGGGCCGTGCCGATCCATGCGCTGTTGGACCTCGCCCCCGCGGCGCGGCTCGCCACGGCGGTCGTGCTGGGCTTCACGCCCGTGTTCCTGGGCAACCTGATCTTCGCCAACCGCTTCAAGGACGTGGGTTCCTCGACGATCGCCTTCGGCACGAACCTTCTCGGGGCGATCGTGGGCGGCGTCCTCGAGTACGGCGCGCTCGTCGTGGGCTACCGGTCGCTGGTGATCGGCGTCGCGGCGCTCTATGCGTTGGCGCTGGTCACGGGCCGGACGCACCTCGGGAACCGGGCCGATGCCGGCGAACCCTCTGCGCTCGACCCTCTGGCCATGTCACCACGGGCGACCTGATCTCAGGGTGTGCCGGGCGCGCATCCGCCCGGGTAAACTCAACGTTCGCATCTAGGGCGGCGTAGCTCAGGGGCAGAGCAAGCGGCTCATAATCGCTGTGTCGGTGGTTCGAGTCCACCCGCCGCTACCAGCCAGGTTCATCGCCCGCACCATCGGAACCATGCAGGAAGGGATCGAACGCACGATCGTCGTCTAGGAAGCTGACCGAGATTACACAGGGAACAGGACACCATGGCCAAGGCAGATAACCGCCCGAAGATCACGCTCGCCTGCACCGACTGCAAGCGGCGCAACTACAACACGGTCAAGAACAAGGTGAACGACCGTGACCGCATCGAGCTGAAGAAGTACTGCCGCTGGTGCAGGAAGCACACCCTGCACCGCGAAACGCGCTAGGTCGCGTCCGGCCCGTCGATCGCCGGTCCCGGTGTGTCCTCGTCGAGTTCGTCGTTGTCCACGAGCGGCGAGACGTCGACGGTAGTGATCTTGCCGTATCGGATCGCGGCGACGATCGCATCCAGCTTCGAATGCACCCCGAGCTTCGTCAGCACGTTCTGCGTGTGCGTGCGAAGGGTGTGTTTGCTCATCCCCAGCTCGCGGGCGATCTTCTCCGGCGGGTCCCCGTCGGCCATGCGCTGGAGGATCTCGGTCTCGCGCGGCGTGAGCCGGTCGATCCGCTGCGCGAGGTTGCCGTCGGAGGCGCGTCGCCGACGCAGCTTCCGCAGGGACTCCTCGACCTCGGCGCTGGTGTGGAGGGGCTCTCCCCGGTAGGCGCGACGGATCGCGTCGGCCAGACCGCCCACGGCCTCGGTCTTGCGCAGGTACCCGCGCGCTCCCGCCTGGATGGCGCGGGCCAGTGAGATGTCGTCGTTCTGTCCCGACAGGATGATCACCATGGTGCCGGTTGACTCGTCGTGGATTCGGCGCGTCGCCTCGATCCCGTCCACACCGGGCATCTGCAGGTCCATGAGCACGATGTCGGGCTGTTCCTTCGAGGCGGTCTCCACGGCGGCCTCGCCGTCGGTGACGACCTCGATCACGCGGAGGTCCTGCTCCTTGTCGAGCGCCACCTCCAACGCCTCGCCGAACGACCGGTGGTCGTCGGCGATCACGACGGTGATGGGCCCCTCGGGTCCCGTCTTCGGCATACGGCGCGAATCGTAGGCCCTGACCTGGGATGTTTCACGCACCTGGGGCAAGTTGCTGGGGAGCCCGGTCACGGCTACCGTGCGCGCGTGAACCCGGCCGCCGAAGGCACCACCTACCCGGACATGCCCTTCATCGTCACACCGGAGCGGGTGGCCGGCTTCCGCGACGTGTTCGGCCTCGCCCAGGGCGTGGCGCCGACGCTCCTCACGGCGGCCGAGTTCACGGTGCTCCCCACGATCGTGGCCGACCCCCGGCTGGACGTCGATTTCACGCGCGTGGTGCACGGGTCGCAGGAGTACGCGTTCGCCCGGGCTCCGCGGGAGGGTGAGCGGCTCACGATCAAGGCCCGCCTGGAGTCGGTCCGGGTGCGCGCGGGCACCGGCTTCGTCACGATCACCATCGACCTCGTGGACGAGGCGGGCGAGCACGTCGCCACCTGCCGATCGTCCATGGTCGAACGGGGCGATGTCTGATGCCTGCCTTCGAAGAGGTTGCCGTGGGGGACGAGCTCCCGGCGCTCCACCGCGTGGTGACGGCCGAGGACATGAAGGCTTACGCCGATGTGAGCGGTGATCAGAACCCGCTGCACCAGGATGAGGCGTTCGCCCGTTCGGTGGGCTTCGACGGCATCATCGCCCACGGCATGTTCACGATGGGCCATATGGCAGCGTGCATCATCGGGTGGGCGGGAGGCGACCCCGCGGCCGTGCTGCAGCTCTCGGCGCAGTTCCGGGCACCCGTGTTCATGGGCGAGCGGATCGACGCGGGCGGTCGGGTGCGCCAGCTCGACGCCGAGGCGCGCACCGCCACGCTGGAGACCTGGGTCAGCGTGGAGCGCGACGGCACGACCGAATGGCCGATCAAGCGGGGTGCGGCGACCGTCCGGTTGGGGTGATCGTCAGGCGGTTCGTCGAACGGACGACATCGCCTGGATCGCATCGCCCATGCGGTCGATCACGATCTGCAGGTCGTTGCCGTATCCCTCGTCCACCCGCACCGAGAGCCGGTCGATCTTGTCCCCGAGCAGCTCGGCGACCTTCACCATCGACTCGGTGGTCGACTGGCTCTCCTTGTGCATCTGGTCGTTGATCGACTCGAACCGCCGGTCGACGGCGGTGCGGACATCGTTGGCCAGGCCGGCCTGCAGCTCCTTGATCGCGAGCACCGTCTGGCGCAGGAGCGCCGGATCGATGGCCTCGGCAGGCGTGGCCGCGCTCGCCTTGAACGACTCGGCGAGGATCTGGTTGTCCGAGCGGATCAGCCGCGCGATCGCGGTCATGCGGTCGTCGATGTGCTCGCGGAGCCGTTCCTCGGTGGCGGCCTGTCCTTCGGCCACCATCGCGTCGAGTCCGTCGATCGCGCCGACACCGGCGTTCATGCGTTCCATCGTCTGGCCGAGCGAGGTGGCGATCGCCATCTCGGCGGCTTCGGACGCCCGTGTCGCGACCTGATCACCGGCCCGTTCGAGCTGTTCGTCGATCCGCTCGGCGAAGGCCGCCATGCGCCAGTCGACGGCCTCTCGGAGCGCCTCGACCTGGTCCTCGGACCGTTCCTCGACCACGCGGCGGATCGCCTCGGAGTCCGAACGGATCAACTGGGCCAGACCCATGATGCGGGCCTCGACCAGCCGCTCGATCGCGGCACGCACCTGGTCTTGATCGCGCCCGTGCAGCCCGACCTTCTCGGCCAGCAGCTCGAGTTGCTCGGCGACGGGCCGGATCCGGACCGCCACCATGTCGCCCACGTGTTCGGAGATCGTCAGGTCCTGCGTCGCGAAGGCGTCGGCCTGCTCCTCGATGCGGGTCGCCAGGATCGCCATGGCCTCGGCGCCGGTCTGGACGTACTGCTGCATCACCTCGACCAAGCGTGTGGTCTCGCGAGCCACCAGCTCGCCGTGCGCCTTGATCTGCCCGAGCACGTCCTCGGTGAGCACACGGTCGCGTTCGTCGAAGTGCTCGAAGGCGGCGGCGATGTGGTGCTCGACCTGCTCGAGCTGGCTGCGGACGCCCTCCACCCCGTGCAGGGTGGGGGAGTCGGCGATCTCGCGGACCGCTGCCACGGAAGCTTCCATCGAAGCGCGGGTGGCGCGGCCGCTCTCGGTGAGGTCGGTCAACGAATCTTCGAGCCGGGCCGAGCGCAGCGCGAGCGCCTGGAACCGTTCGTCGCTGGAGTTCAGGAGGCCTTTGATGGTCTGGTCGCGGGAGAGCAGCGAAACGATGCGCTCCTGCTCGGGGCGCGCGTCGGCGCCCCCGGAACGCCAGATCTCACCGGCGATCTCGCGCATCAGGGCGGTCGCCTGTTCCTCGATGGCCAAAAGGCCGTCGGCGAGGCGTTCGTCCACGGTGCGTTCGACCGCCGCGGCGATGCGCATCTCACCCGGGGTCATGCGTGGTTCGTCTTCGTACTGTTCGAGTCGACGCAACAGTCGCCGGGATGCCCCGGCGTGCTGCGGGGAAGCGGTGGGGCCGTACTCATCCATGACGTCGCTCGCGATCTGGGGCCGCCGCGGGGTGCGTCGCGAGGAGCATAGGGCACGACCTGGGACGACTCACGTATCTGCAGCAGGGAAAACGAGGGGTCTACGGAGGCGGTTCAGCCGCCGGTGACGGGCTCCTCGCCGGGGAGCGTGAACCCGTCGTCGGGCACGTCGCCCATGAGCACGGACCGGTCGGCCGGGAAGCGTTCGACGTGTTGCCGGAGCCAGGCCTTGGCACCAGTAGGGTCGTTCAGCAGCGTGTCGACGTCGGCGGCCCACACCCGGACGTTGACGTCCCACGGGAAGCGCTCGACGCCGTCGGCGATGATGCGCTTCGCCTCGGCGCCGGCCTGCTGATCCCCGGCTCGGCCCTCCGCGGCGAGCTGGAGCGCGAGCTGCTCGGTGGACGTGAGTCGCCACGGCTGCACCCGCAGGGCGGCTCGATACGCCCACTCCTCTCCGTAGGCGCGCCCCCAGCGCTCGAAGGTGGCGCCGGCGATCATCGTCAGCGACACCACCAACGACAGGCTCAAGACGATCCCGACCCCGAGACGCACGCCTCTCGGGCTTCGCTCATCGGCGGAGGCGGGCTCCCGGGCGCGGAGCCCGGCCGCCATCGCTGCGAACAGGAACAGCAGCGGCGTCAGCACCAGGTTGACCGGTTCGACCATGGCGTAGGCGCCCAAGGCTGCCGCGGCGCCCAGGCTCCACGCGCGCTCCGGACCGCCTCGCCATGCCCGCCCGATCAGCAGCACGAAGATCGCCACGAGCGGGATCAGCCCGAGGATCCCCGAGGTCACGGTCGTCTCCAGGAACAGGTTGTGGGCGTCGGCCCAGCCCCGGGTCGCCTCTGCGATGTCCGCGGGGGTGGCATTGGTCAGGTATGCCACCTGCGTGGTGCCCGGCCCCCATCCCAGGAGCGGATGCTCGCCGATGCTGTCGGCGGTAACGCGCCACACCACCGCTCGGTCGACATCGGTGGCTTCACCCTGCAGCGGAGCCAGCGCTGCTCCCGCTCCCGTCTCTCGGCCGGGAAGTATCGGCTGGGCCCACTGCCAGCCGAGTAGCACCACGCCGACCGTCCCCGCGAGGGCGATGGCGGCCCTCCACGGCATGCGGGTTCGTGCCAACGTCACGATCACGGCCACGGCGGGGAGGAGCAAGGAGCTTCGTTCCCCGAAGGAAGCGGCCCCCAGCGCCAGGAAGGCCACCACCACCAGCTGGTTGCGGAGCCGCTTGCCGGGGACCAGCGCCGCCGCGATCCCCGCCGCGAGCAGGGCCGCCGCGAACAGCTGATTGCCCATCGTGGCCCCCACGAACGACAGGGTCCTCAGTCCGGCGGTGTCGGTGAGCACGTCGGGCGCGAACCGGAACACGAGCCCGAGGGCTCCGACGATGCACGAGGCGATCACGAACCAGCGCCGGGTTCGTTCGCGCAGGTCGGCGTCCACACCGACCGCCGTGACCACGATGGCGGCGCAGCTCAGCACCAGCATCAGGCCGCCCCCTTCACCGTCGGTGTGAGCGGCCAGCGAGCGGATGGGCTCGACCCCGGTGAGCGCGCTGAGTGCGGTGAAGACCGCCCACAGCGCCGCCAGCGCGCCGATCCGCCGGTCCAGGCGGAGTCCCGAACCCCAAAGGGCCAGCGACCCCCCGACCAGGATGACCAGTTTGGGGTCGCCGAACGGGCTGGTCGAGAAGGGGGTGAAGGCGAGCGGCAGGGCCACGACCAGCAGGAACAGGCCGAGTTCAGCGAGCTGGGGGCGGCGGGCCGGCATGACCCGAGGGAATCTACCCGGGTCCGGTTGAAGGTGGTGGAGGTGGCTCGGTTCCGACAGAGCATGTTCCGGCGATCATGAGGGCCTCCTTTGCCGGGCTTCGGCGGAGCGCCCTATACTGGTCGTTCCGCAAGACTCCCCTTCATACCGTGGTGGGGTGATACGGATCGGCGGAGGCGCGTAGCTCAATTTGGTAGAGCACCGGTCTCCAAAACCGAAGGTTGGGGGTTCAAGTCCCTCCGCGCCTGCAAGGAGCACCATGAACCGACAGATGAAGCGGATGCAGGAGCGCGCCGAGCGCCAGCAGAAGCGCGCGGGCGTGGACCGCCAATCTGCCCCTGCGGCGACCACGCGTCGCGCCCAGGCGCAGGAGAAGCGCAAGCGCACCGGCATCCGTCAGTTCCTGAAGGAGGTCCGTCAGGAACTCCGGAAGGTCGACTGGCCCAACCGCCGTGAGCTGGTCTCCTACACCGTTGTCGTGCTGGCCACCATCGTGGTCATGACGGCCTTCGTCGCCTCGCTCGACTACGTCTTCTTGAAGGGCGTCGTCAAGATCTTCGGCTGACCCCGCGAACCACCAACCCGAAGGAACCCATGGAAGACCTCGAACAGAGCAACGACACGCCCGCCGAGGACGCCCTCGAGGCGGCCGAGGAAGTGAGCGCACTCGCCGACGACGCTGCGGCCGAGGCCCTGACCGAAGGGGTCGTCGAGGCCGCCGAGGTCGAGGCGGTCGCCGACGCTACCGCTGCCGCCGTGCTCGACGAAGCCGCCGACGAAGCCGAGGTGCTGTCCGAGGCCGGCGACGACGAGGCCGCCGAGGAGGTGCTCGAGCAAGGGATCGTCGACGCCGTCGAGATCGAAACCATCGGCGAGGCCGTCGCAGACGAGGTGCTCGCCGAGGCCGTTGAAGAAGCCGCCGAGATCGAGGAAGCCGCCGACGACGTGATCGAGGAACTCGTCGTGGAGGCCGTCGTGGCCGAAGCCGTCGAGGAGGAGGCCGAGATCGGCGAGACCGAGTACCTCGAGATG
>DATLPI010000300.1:0-16446 GCA_035535815.1 Actinomycetota bacterium
GGTCCACGGCATCGGGTTCATCGAATCGCTCGAGCTGTTCCAGCAGGACCCGGACACCGACCTGGTCGTGATGACCGGTGAGATCGGGGGCGACGACGAGGAACGTGCCGCCGCCTACATCAGCGAGCACGTCACGAAGCCTGTGGTGGGCTACATCGCGGGGTTCGAGGCCCCCCCGGGCAAGCGCATGGGCCATGCCGGCGCGATCGTCACCGGCTCGAAGGGCACGGCGGCCGCCAAGGCCGAAGCTCTGGAGGCGGTGGGCGTTCGCGTTGCGCGAACCCCCACGCAGGTGGCCGAACTGGTGGTCGAGGCGCTGGGATGAGCGGTACGGCGCCTGCCTCCGGCGATCCCGAGGCAGCCGCCGACCGGCCCCTCCCCGGCGACCGGCCCCTCTCCACCGACCTCCGACGCGCCGGGCCCGTCGCGGCGCGCGGCGGCCTGCTGGTGGCCGTGGCCGCCATCGCGCTCGGGCAGCTCCCGCACCTGGTGGTGAACCTGCTGGGGGGCGGACTCGCGGTCTCGACCCAGGTACGGATGGGCTGGCTCTACACGGCGGCATCCAACGCCGTCTCGATCAGGATCGAAGGGTCGGGTGGGGCGGCGGGCGTGCTCGAACCGCTGGGCACGGCGACCTTCCGGCTTGTGTTGTTGACGGTGACGTTCATGTTGGGCTGGTTGCTGCTGCGCGCCGGTGCCGCCGCTGCACGCAGGGTCAGCGACACGCCCGTTCGTCGCGCGCTCGCCGGCGCGTTGGTGGCGCCGAGCTACGCCGTGGCCCTCGGGATCGTGGGGCTGGTCGTGGAGCTTCGGCTCACCACCGGTGGTGGCTTCCTGCCCGAGGTCACGACCTTGAGCGCGGTCCCGTGGGAGGCATTCGTCCTGCCGTTCGTGACAGCCGTCGCGGCCGGGACCGTGGGCGGACTCCTGGCCGGCGGCGGGATCCACGCCCGTGCGTGGGAGGCGTTCGCGGGCGGATGGCGTGCGTTCGTCTGGGCACTGGGCCTGGCGCTCGTGGGACTCCTGGCGTTCGCGGCGATCCGGCCCTCGGGGCTTGAGGGCTACGTCGAGCAGCTTCGATCCCTCGGCCCGCGCGGTGCGGCCGTCGTGGTGGGCCATCAGGTCCTGCTGGCACCGAACCATGCGGTGCTCACGTTGGTGCCGGCGATGGGCGCCTGTGACGTACTGATCGGGCCGGCTCGATCCACGGACATCGTGTGCCTGGACCGCCAACCCACGGGAGAGAGCCCGTTGGACACGGTCTCGAACGGCCTGGGCGATGGGGCAGTTCCGACCCAGCCCCTGCCCGCGGCGGCGAAACTGTTCGTCCTGGTGCCGTTGGTTGCCGTGGCCCTGGGAGCCAGCCGCGGCGCGGCGCGGGCGAGTTCCAACCCCGACGCCGCACTTCGCGGGGTGTGCGCCGGCGTGGTGTTCGCAGGTCTCGTCGTGATCGGGGTGTGGGCGAGCACGCTGACGATCACCACCACCGAGGCCACGCTGGCACTCGGCGCGCAGCCGTTCGTTGCAGGGGCCTACGCCGCCGCGTGGGGGATCGTCGTGGGTGGGATCGCGGGTTGGATCTGGTTCGCCGCGAAGGGCTCGCGCCCTAGCCCAGCTTGACCTCGCTGAAGTTCGTCTCCATCCGGGTGTAGCTGCTCCAGGCGGCGGCCCAGCCGGCGTCGTCGCGGGAGTACCGCTGCACCGGCTGCTCGGGCGCCTCGCGGTCCCAGATGCCGAAGAACGTACGTCCGTACCCCAGGAGATATCGCGTCCCCGAGTGCGTGTACTGCACGGCCGCGTGGTCGTTCGGGTCGATCGGCGCCGCGGTCATACCCGGCTGGGGGGTGGTGGTCGTCGGCGACGGTGAGACGGCAGCCCCCGAAGTGGCGGCTCCACCGTCGGCAGGCACGGTGGTGTGGTTCGGCTCCAGCGACGAGAAGCGGAGCCAGGCCTGGCGCCACCCGTCGTCGGTGCGGGGGAAGCGTTCGGCGGCCACGCTGGGCGACTGGCGGTCCCAGATCCCGAAGAAGTCGGCGCCGTAGCCGAGCACGTACCGATAGCCCGAGTGCGTGTAGCGAACGCTCGAGGTCTGCATCGGTTGGGCGTCGGTGGCCGGAGTCGCTGCCGGTGCGCCGGTCGAAGCGTCGGACCAGGTCGTCGCCGAGGTCTGATCCGCAGCGGTGGCGGGCGCTGCGGCACTTGACTGGTCCGTAGGCGTGGGTGAAGTCGCCGGTTCATCCGGCGTGGGTGAGGACGGTTCGCCGGCGGTGGCGAACGGCGTGGCGGCGACCGCAGCGCTCGAGGACGGTGACGGCGCCGGGCTCGTCGTCTCCGATGTGGACGCCGACGCCGGTGCCACGGTGAGATCGCTGTGGCAGTACCGGCACTTGATGGCTTCGTCCTGGATCATCTCTGCGCAATAGGGGCACTTCTTCACGATGGTGACCTCCGGGTGATCCGCGAAGATGCAAGGCTACCGGAACCGACGTCGGCGCGGGATGGGGGCGTTTGGTAGCGTGGCCGCTTCCATGGGTGGACGGGTCGCGGTGCTGGTGTCCGGCGGAGGAACGAACCTGCAGGCGCTGCTCGACGACCCCCAGGTGGCTCCGCACATCGCCTTGGTCCTGTCCGACCGCCCGCACGTACGCGCGCTCGATCGGGCCGCTGCGCGGGACGTGGCCGTCGAGGTGGTCGAGGTCGATCCCCATCCCGATCGCGACACCTACACCGAGGCCGTGCGCGACGTCCTGCTCACCCACGGGATCGACACGGTCGTGCTGGCCGGGTTCATGCGGGTGCTGAGCGCCGGCTTCTTCGACGCCTTCCCCGGACGGGTCCTGAACGTGCATCCGGCGCTGCTGCCCGCGTTCCCGGGAGCGCACGCCGTGCGTGACGCCTTGGCCTGGGGCGTGAAGGTCACCGGGGTCACCGTGCACCTCGTCGATGAACAGGTCGACCATGGCCCGATCGTGCTGCAGGAGGCGATCGAGGTCCGGGACGACGACGACTGGGATTCGCTCGAGCTTCGTGTCCACGCCCTCGAACACCGACTCCTGCCCGCTGCCGTTCGGGCGTTGTTGCAGGGCCGCCTGGTCGTGGATGGTCGAGCGGTCCGCATCACGGGGGAGGAACCATGAGCGACGTGCAGCCCATCCGGCGCGCGATCCTGGCGCCGTACGACAAGACCGGCCTCGTGGCGTTCGCCACGGCGTTGGCGCAGCGCGACGTGGAATTGGTCGCCTCGGGCGGCACCGCCAGCGTGCTGGCCGAGGCCGGGCTCACCGTCACCAAGGTCGAAGACGTCACCGGTTCGCCCGAGATGCTGGGCGGCAGGGTGAAGACGCTGCATCCATCGATCCACGCGGGGTTGCTCGCCGATCGCCGCAACCCCGATCACGTCCGTCAGATCGAAGCGTTCGGGATCCAGCCCTTCGACCTGCTGGTCGGCGGGCTCTATCCGTTCCGCGAGACCGTGGCGAGTGGGGCCGACGCCGACGCGGTGATCGAGAACATCGACATCGGTGGACCGGCCATGATGCGCGCGGCCGCCAAGAACTTCGAGTCGGTGACGGTCGTCGTGGATCCTGCCCGGTACGACGGCATCCTCGCTGAGATCGAAGCGCAGGGCGGCGTGACGCGTGCCACCAGGCGGACGTTGGCGGCTGCGGCCTTCGCCCACACCGCCGCCTACGACGCGGCCGTCGCGAGCTGGTTCGCCGATCAACCGGACGGAAACGACGAGGCGCTGCCGGGGTTCGTCGGGTTGGCCTACGAAAAGGTCGGTGACCTCCGCTACGGCGAGAACCCGCACCAGCGCGGGGGCCTCTACCGCGAAGCCGCTGCCGCGGGGCCGCTGGGGGGCGCCGGCGTGCTGCAGGGTAAGGACATGTCGTTCAACAACTGGCTCGACGCCTACGCAGCCTACGAACTGGTCGCGGCCATGCCCGCGGGTTCGGCCGTGATCGTCAAGCACAACAATCCCTGCGGGGCTGCGGCGAGGGGATCGCTCGCTGAGTCGTATCGGGCGGCGTTCGCCTGCGACATGGTGAGTGCGTTCGGCGGGATCGTCGCCTTCCATGGGGATGTGGACGCCGATGCCGCCGAGTCCATGGCCGAGGTGTTCAGCGAGGTGGTGATCGCGCCGTCCTACACCGCGGCGGCGAGCGCGGCGTTCGCGCAGCGGCCCAACCTGCGGCTGGTGGCGGCGCCGATGCTCACGTCCGGCGGGCTCGACGTGCGCGCGTTGCCCGGCGGCGCCCTGATCCAGGACCGCGACACCGTGTCCGAGACCCGCGCCGACTGGAAGGTCGTGTCGAGTCGTGAGCCGACGGCGCAGGAGTGGGCCGATCTCGAGCTCGCGTGGACGATCGCCTGGCGCGTGAAGTCGAACACCATCGTGCTGGTCAAGGACGGCGCCACCGTGGGCGTGGGCGCGGGGCAGATGTCGCGGGTGGATTCGTCCTGGATCGCGACGCGGAAGGCCGGCGACCGAGCGCAAGGAGCGGTGCTGGCCTCCGACGCGTTCTTCCCGTTCCCCGACGCACTCGAGGTGGCCGCCGACGCCGGCTGCGGCGCGGTGATCCACCCCGGCGGATCGAAGGGCGACGAGGACGTGCTGGCGGCCGCGGAAGCTCGTGGCATGGCCGTCGTGCTCACCGGTACCCGGCACTTCCGACACTGACCCACGAGTTTCGTCGCAGGGCCGCGCGGCGGGTAGGATTCGCCTCGTGACCGCCCGGGTCTTGGACGGCAGAGCCGTTTCCGCAGACATCCGCTCGGAAGTATCCGAGCGGGTACGCGCGCTCTCCGAGAAGGGCGTGACCCCTGGCCTGGCCGCCGTCCTCGTGGGCGACGACCAGGCCTCTCGCATCTACGTCGGCGCCAAGCACAAGGCGTGTGCCGACGTCGGGATCCGCAGCGAACAGGTCGATTTGCCCGCCTACGTCACCGAGGGCGAGCTGCTGGCCACCCTGCGCCGGCTCAACCGCGACCCGGAGATCCACGGCATCATCGTCCAGCTGCCCATGCCGGCGGGCCTTCGAGAGTTGGAGGTCCAGCGCACGGTCACGCCCGAGAAGGATGTCGACGGCCTGCACCCCTGGAACGTCGGCATGATGTTGCGGGGCGAGCCCACGTTCCAGCCGGCCACGCCGTACGGCATCGTTGAGCTGTTGCTACGCAGCGGTATCGAGCTCGAAGGGGCCGAGGTCGTGGTGGTCGGATACGGCGATCTCGTCGGCGCGCCGCTGTCGATCATGCTGGCGCAGGATTCGATCCGCGGGAACGCCACGGTGACGATCACCCACGTGAAGACCCGGGATCTGAAGGCCCACACCCTGAAGGCCGACATCCTGGTGGCAGCCGCGGGGGTGCCTCAGTTGATCACCGGCGACATGGTGAAGCCGGGCGCCACCGTGATCGACGTCGGCGTCCACCGCACTCCGGACGGGCTGGTGGGTGACGTCGTGTACGCCGAAGCCGCCGCGGTGGCTGGAGCCATCACGCCGGTGCCCGGCGGCGTGGGACCGATGACCGTGGCGATGCTCCTGGTGAACACGGTGGCCGCCGCGGAGCAGCAGGCGTTCGCGCGGTGAGCGCCGCCCCGGTGAAGGTCGGCGGACGGCTCGCGGCGCTCCTGCGATCGGGCGAGTTCGCCGTCACCGGTGAGATCGTTCCGCCGCGCTCGGCCAACGGAGACGAGGTGACGCGGCACGCGCGCGCGCAGGTGGGCTACGTGGATGCAGCCAACATCACGGACAACCCCACCGCCAGCGCGCACATGTCGCCGGTGGCCGGCGCTTCGTTCGTCGCGCGGGCCGGGATCGAACCCACGCTGCAGCTCACGGTCCGCGACCGGAACCGGCTGGCGGTCACCGCGGACCTGCTGGGTGCGTGGGCCGTGGGTGCCCGGAACGTGCTGTGCCTGTCGGGTGACCCGATCCACCTGGGCGATCACCCCGACGCCACGGTCGTGCGGGACATCGACGTGTTACAGGTGGTGCACCTCGCCAAGGGGCTGCGCGAGCATGGGACCACCATGGCTGGATCCGAGATCGCCGATCCTCCACGGTTCTTGATCGGCGTGGCCGACATGCCGCTCGCCGACCCCTACGACCCCGCCCGGCTGGAGCAGAAGCTCGACGCCGGCGCCGACGTGATCTGGACACAGATCGCCTACGACGTCGAAGCGCTCGCGGCGTGGGCCGACGTGCTTCGTCCGCGCGGCGTGTTCGAACGCGCCAAGGTCCTGATCGGGATCGTGCCGCTGCGGACGGGTAACGGCGCGCGGTTCATGGACGAGAAGCTCCCCGGGGTCCGGGTGCCCACGCAGATGATCGAGGCGCTGGACGCCGCCGGCGACGACAGCGCCGCGGTGGGGGTGGATCTCACGGTCGACGTGATCGCCGGGATCCGCTCGATCGCCGGCGTCAGCGGTATCCATCTGATGGGCATGGGTCACGACGAGGCCGTCCGCGCCGTCGTGGAGCGCGCGGGCCTGTTCCCGCGGCCCACCGGGGCGTTGTGACCGACGCTCCGCCCGACCTCCTGATCCGCAACGCGCGTGCGTTCACGGTCGATGCCGCGCGCCCGTGGGCCGAGGCGATCGCGGTGCGCGAAGGGCGGATCGCGTGGGTGGGCGATGACGGCGACGCATCCGAAGGCCCAGACACCGAGGTGATCGACGCCGAGGGCGCCACGGTGCTGCCCGGGTTCATCGATTCGCACAACCACGCGCGGCTCGGCTCGAACCCGCTCGAGGTGGACCTGGCGGGCGCCGACTCCCTCGACGAGGTCAAGGCACGGGTCCGAGCCCACGCCGACGCACATCCCGAGCACAGCTGGATCGAGGGCGTGGGGTTCAACTACTCGGCGATGCCCGGCGGCCGCATGCCCACCTCCGAAGATCTCGACGGGCTGACAGGCGGGCGACCGGCGTTCCTGCTGACCTACGACGCGCACAACGCCTGGCTCAACCGTGAGGCCATGGCCGTGTTCGCCATCACGCGCGGCACGGACACGCTGCCGTGGGGACATGTCCGGAAGGATCCGGCCACCGGCGAGCCCACCGGCATCGTGGGTGATTTCGCCGTGATGGGGATCAGTCGGGCGGGCCAGGCGGCGCTCGAACCCGTGCTCCCCGGTTACGAACGAGGGCTGCAGTACGAACGCACGCTGGAGAGTCTCGACATGGCGACCGGGTTCGGGATCACCACGATCCTGGAGCCCCAGAACTCGCCGGAGGACCTGTGGATCTTCGAGCGCGCCCGCGATGAAGGACGGCTCCGATCGCGGTTGATCGCCGCGATGTTCCACCCGGTGGGGACCACCGAGGCCGAGCTCCAGGCGTTCGACGTGGCGCGTCGGCGGCTCGGCGACGACGATCGCCTCCGCGTCGGCCCGATCAAGCTCTACATCGACGACGTCATCGAACCGTGGACCGCCGCGATGCTCGAGCCGTACGCGAACCGCCCGGGGGAGCGTGGCGACACGTTCTGGACCCCTCGCGAGTTCGCCGACCTCGTCACCGACATGGAACGCCGCGGGTGGTCCTGCCATGTGCACGGCACGGGCGATCGCGGTCTGCGGGTGGCCCTCGACGGCTTCGAAGCGGCCCGCCGGGCGAACGGCGACGTCGGGGCGCGCCACGGCATGGTCCACACCGAATGCCTTCACGCCGACGACGTGCCTCGCTTCGGGGCGCTCGGCGTCGCCCCCATCATGCAGCCCCGCCACTGCGCGCCCTCGATCATCGCTGACTGGCGGGCGAACGTCGGTCCCGCTCGCTGGCGTCATGCCTGGGCGTTCCGTTCCCTGCACGAGACGGGCGCGAGGCTGTCGTTCTCCAGCGACTGGAACGTCGCCGAGATGAACCCGCTCGTGGGGATCTACAGCGCGATCACGCGCGCGGACCTGGACGGGACCGGGGCGTGGATCCCCGAGGAGACCCTCGACCTGGAAACCACGCTCGCCGCCTACACGATGGGCGGCGCCCACGTGGCGTTCGCCGAGGACCGACGGGGATCGATCACCCCCGGCAAGCAGGCCGATCTCGCGGTGCTGAGCGACGATCTGTTCGAGGCAGCCCATGCCGATCCTCGCCGCATCCTCGACCTGCAGGTCACCCCCACCGTGGTGGGCGGCGAGGTGGTTCATCGCGCCTGACCCTTGGGACGAGGCCCGGAGCCAGGTTCTGCGGGAGCCGGCCATCGGGTAGGCCGAAAGGCGGTTCTCAGCCGCCGAACGGCGGACTAGCGTTCCCTCCATATGCAGGGGGCGCATGAGGAAACCCGGAGCTACGGGCCGTTGATCGTGCTGGCCGGAGCGCTGGTCATGGCGATCGCGCCGTTCACGGCGATCACGTTCGGCGATTCGCTGTTCGTGCAGACGCATCGTGACCTGATGTGGTCCCTCGACGCGCCGATCTACGCCATCGCCATGGTGGCACCGGCCGTGCTCGTGGTGGTCGCGGTGCTCGCGCTCGCGTTCCCTGCCTCGGCGGTGCTCCGAGCACTCCTGGGCATGGCGGCGGTCATGGCGGTCGCGGTGGCCGCCGGCACGTGGGTGTTCGTGCTCGGCGTGGATGGACCGCAGACTCGGGCGGCGTTCGTGAACGCCGCGATCACGCTGACGGTCGCCGCGATCGCGATCACGGTGGGCGGCCTCTGGTCGCTCCAGCCGCGGTGGTCCCTGGCCGATCCGGATCAGCCGATCACCACGGCCGGTCCCCTGTTGATCGTCGCGGGTGCGGTGTGCCTGGCGGCAGCCCCGTTCGTGTTCCTGGCGTTCGGCAACGACACGAACCGCTACGTGATCGAACAGCGGCATCGGCTCTGGATCGACCTCCCGCAGTATGTGTCCGGCGTGCTGCCGGCCGTCGCGGCGTTCGTGTTCGCGGTGGCGGCCTTGATCAGACGGCGCTCGGCCGTCGTGGCGACCGCCCTCCTGGGCGTCGGCGTGTCGACGGTCCTGCTGGCCGTGCTCTCGTTCTGGTGGCTCCAAGGAGTGATCGCCCGCCCGGCCATGGTCGCGGCGCTGCGGCCCAGCATCGCCGTCCTGGTCGTCGGCGCTGCGGTCGTGTTGGCCGGAACGGTGGTGCACTTCTTCGTCAGCCGGCGTCTGCGCAGCCGCGCACCGGCGACACAACCGGTGACGCTCCGGGCCGCGCAAGGCTCGTCAGGGTGATGCCGGCCTAGCGCTCGTCGATCGGGACCCACACCTGATCGCGCGGTCCCACGTAGGTGGACCCGGGACGGATCACCTTGTTGTCGGCGTACTGCTCGCGTACGTGCGCGGTCCAGCCCGCCATGCGTGCCAGCGCGAAGATCGGCGTCATCAGGTCGGTGGGGATGCCCAGCACGTGATAGACGCCGGCGGCGTAGAGGTCGACGTTGGGCCAGAGTTGCTTCTGCTCGTACACCGTGTCCTGCATCGCCTCGAAGATCTCCGACCAGATTACGTCCTCGTGTTGTTCGCCCAACTCGCGCGCGAGACGTTTGAGCACCGTGGCCCGCGGGTCCATCGTTCGGTACACGGCGTGGCCGAACCCCATGATCTTCTCGTGCCGTTCAAGCCGGCCGGCGACGTAGCCCGCAGCGTTCTCCGGTGAGCCGACCTCCTCGGCGGCCTTCATCGCCTCTTCGTTGGCTCCGCCGTGCAGCGGGCCCTTGAGCGCGCCGATCGCGCCGGTGATGGCGCTGAACATGTCCGACAGCGTCGAGGCGATGATGCGCGCTGTGAATGTCGAGGCGTTCATCGTGTGGTCGGCGTACAGCGTGAACGTGGTGTCCAACGCCTCGGCGTCCTCCTGCGAGGGCTCGTCGCCGAGCAGCATCCACAGGAAGTTCGCGGCGTGGGGGAGCTTCGGGTTCGGCGGGATCAGGTCCTGTCCGGTGCGCAGACGGTGGTAGTACGCGATCAAGGCCGGGGTCTTGGCGATCAGGCGCATCGCCTTGCGGTACTCGGCCTCCGGGGAGTCGTCCCATCCGTCGGGGTCGTAGGCCGAGGCCGCCGAGATCGACGTGCGCAGCATGGACATGGGCGAGGCCTGCTGGGCCAGCGTCGACAGCAGCTCGGTGAGGAACGGGCTCAGCTCGCGGTTGTCCACCAGGAACTCGTTCAGCTCGTCCAGCTCGTCCTGTTTGGGGAGCTTGCCGTTGTGCAGCAGGTAGACGACCTCTTCGAACGTGCAGTGCTCGGCGAGGTCGGCGATGTCGTAGCCGACGTACCAGAGGCGTCCCTGCTCGCCGTCGATGTCGGAGATCACCGTGTCAGCGGCGATCACCTCCCGAAGCCCCTTTTCGGTCACTTGGCCACATCCTTCGCGCGTTGGTAGGCCCCGGGCATCCGGGAACGTATCTGCCAGGATAGTCCGCGACCGGTCTACGGACCAAGGTCGCCGGCTGACCCGCAGGAAGGTAGTGGCGTTGACCCATCGCATCACGCTGATCCCCGGAGACGGCATCGGACCCGAAGTCGTCGAAGCGGCGCGGCGCGTGATCGAGGCGACCGGGGCCTCGGTGGCATGGGACCGTCAACCGATGGGCGCCGGCGCGTTCTCGCGGACGGGCCGGACGCTGCCGGCGCAGACCGTCGAGTCGATCCGCTCCACCCGCGTGGCGTTGAAGGGTCCCGTCGAGACCCCGGTGACCAGCGGCCTGCGGAGCACGAACCTGGAGCTCCGCAAGACGCTCGATCTGTTCGCCAACGTCCGCCCGTGCCGGCTGTATCCAGGGGTGCCCAGCGTGTACGACCAGGTCGACCTGATCGTGGTCAGGGAGAACACCGAGGGCATGTACACCGGCCTCGAGTTCGAGATGGGAACCGTTGCGGTCAAGGAGCTGATGCGGTTCGTGGAGGACACCACCGGCCGGCGCATCCGCGAGGACAGCGGCGTCTCGATCAAGACGATCAGCCGGTTCGGCAGTGAGCGCATCGTCCGGTTCGCCTTCGAGGAAGCCCGGCGACGGGGGCGCACGAAGGTCACGGCGAGCCACAAAGCCAACATCATGAAGTTCACCGACGGGCTCTTCCTGGAGGTGGCCCGGAGCGTCGCTCAGGACTACCCGGACATCGCGTTCGATGACCGGATCATCGATGCCCTGTGTATGCAGCTGATCCAGGCGCCCGAGCGTTTCGACGTCCTGGTGATGCCGAACCTGTACGGGGACGTGGCCGCCGAACTTGGCGCCGGTCTGATCGGCGGCGTCGGCGTGGCGCCGGGGGCACACTTCGGCGGTGACGATGGCGTCGAGCTCGCGCTGTTCGAGGCTACGCACGGCACCGCGCCCGACCTCGCGGGCACCAACCAGGCCAACCCGCTGGGCGTGATGCTGAGCGGCGCCATGCTGCTGCGACACGTGGGGGAGCTCGACGCGGGCGACCGATTGGAGGCGGCGATCGCGGCCGTGCTCGCCGACGGCACGCATCTGCCGGGGGACCTGCGCGCGCCTGATGACGACCGCGTGCCCGCGGGCACGTTCCAGATGGCCGACGCGGTGATCGCCCAGCTCTGAGTGTTCAGCCGTGGCGTTCAAGGGCAACGCCGCGTGCGTCGACCATCTGTCTGATGGAGACGACGAAATGCCGGGCATGCCGCTCGATCAATCACGCGAACTCGATCCGCTGCCTGAACTGTGGCGCCCCGCTCGACCTCGAGGTGGTCGACGGCAGCCACCCGGAGGGTTCGCCGGACTTCCCCGCCCTCCCGCGGTCCATGCCTTGGGGATCGATGGTCAAGTCGGCGGACGTGAGGCCGAGGCAGACCTCGCCGACGGCCATCCTCTTCGTGACCGGGGGCATCATCCTCGGGATCATCGCGGTGGTGACCGCGCTGGTGATGGGGGATGGCGGTGGGTTCGCCGTGAGCCGACTGCCGACGGGGTTCGTCGTGATCGCGATCGTCATGGCGGCGTTCTGGCTCTGGATGCTGATCGATGCGGTCGCGAGCCCGATGGACTCCGGGACCAAGGTGGTGTGGGTGTTGTTGATCGTGTTCCTCGGGTTCCTGGGAGCGCTCGCCTACGCGGTGATGGGGCGCGGGCCACGCCGCTGACCGGCAGCCGAGCGCACGCTCAGTCGGGCTCCGGCGGGAGTGGCGGCAGCACGCAGAACTCGTTGCCTTCCGGATCGGCGAGCACGACCCACCGCGTGTCCCCTTGACCGATGTCGGCGTGTGAGGCGCCGAGGGCGATCAGTCGATCGATCTCGGCCTGCTGGTCGCCGGGCCGCAGGTCGAGATGCAGCCGGTTCTTCGATGCCTTGTGGTCGGGCACCTTCACGAACAGGATGTCGGGCGCCACATCGGTCGCGGGGCTGCCCTCGGGCGGCTCGACCGCCCATTCGTCATCGCTCTCGTAGGTGATGCGCCAGCCGATCGCCTCGGACCAGAAGCGGGCGAGCCGCCCGGGATCTCCGGCGTCGACCACGATGCACTGGATGCGGATGTCCATGATGCCGAGGCTACTTCGTCCTTCGGCGGGCCCGCCATTCGCGGTCCAACATCGCGTAGACGAGTTCGCTCTGCCATTCACCCCGGACCCATTCGTTCTCGACGAGGTGCGCTTCCTGCCGCATGCCCAGCTTCTCCAGGACGCGTGCCGAACCCGCGTTGCGCGCCTCGGCGCGCCCGATCACGCGGTGCAGTCCGAGCTCGTCGAAGGCCAGGCGCAGCAACACCTCGCCCGCCTCGGTCGCGTATCCGTGGCCTTGATGATCCGGGTGCACGATGAACCCGATCTCACCCGTTCCGTGTTGCTCACTGGCCCACCCCAGCACGAAGTCGCCAACGAGGGCACCGGTGTCCTTGCGAACCGCGGCCAGGAACAGTGGGTCGTCCTCGGTGACGATCGCGGTTGCCGCGACCTTCAGCTCAAGTGCGGCACGGACCTCCTCTTCGCTCCGCGGGCCCCAGTACAGCCACCGCGTCACATCGGGGTCGGACTGCATCGCGAACACCGCGTCGAAGTCCTCCGGGACGAACGGTCGCAGCAGCAGGCGTTCGCTGCTCAGCGGGGCGCGCACCTCGAGCTTCGGCTGATCCACGTCGTCGATGGTAGCTGCGGGACCGTCTGACGCCTCACGCGTTCGATAGCCTGAGGGCGCTACGGCCGATCACACCGAACCGATCAAGCATGCCGATCAACTGAGAAGGAGTTCACCGTCATGAAGATCACCGTCGTGGGGTGCGGGTTCGTCGGGCAGACGACCGCCATGCGCATCCTGGAGAAGGGCCTCGGGGACGTCGTCCTGATCGACATCGTCGAGGACAAGCCGCAGGGGCTCGCGCTCGACCTCAAGGAAGCCGCTCCGGTCGAGGGCTATGAGCCCACGATCGTCGGCACGAACGACTACGCCGACACCGCCGGGAGCGATCTCGTCGTGATCACCGCCGGGTTCCCGCGCCAGCCGGGCATGAGCCGCATGGATCTGCTCGGCAAGAACGCCGCCATCATGAACTCGGTGATCTCCCAGGTCGTGCCCGGCTCGCCCGACGCGATCATCATCGTGGTGTCGAACCCGCTGGACGAGATGACCTTCCTGGCCGCCGAGGCCACCGGCTTCCCGAAGGGGCGGGTCATGGGCATGGCCGGCGTGCTGGACTCGGCGCGCCTGCGGTACTTCATCGCCGAGCTCACGGGGGTGTCCCCGACGAAGGTCGAGGCCATGACGCTGGGCTCGCACGGCGACGCGATGATCGCCCTGCCGCGTCAGGCCACCGTCGACGGCAAGCCCCTGCCCGACCTCGTCGACGAGGCGACCCTGCAGCAGCTCTTCCAGCGAACCCGGGACGGTGGCGCCGAGATCGTGGGTCTGCTCAAGACCGGCTCCGCCTATTACGCACCCAGCGCCTCGGTCGTGGCCATGGTCGAGGCCATCGTGAAGGACTCTCACACCACCCTGCCGGTCTGCGCCTGGGCCACCGGCGAGTACGGGATCGAGGACGTCTACGTCGGCGTGCCCGCCACGCTGGGCCGCACGGGCGTGGAGCAGATCGTGGAGCTGGACCTCAACGACGACGAGCTGGCGCAGCTGCGCGCAGCGGCAGAGGGCATCCGCGCCAAGTGCGCGGACCTCGCGAAGCTGTAGCGATCAGTCCGTCGAACCGTCGGGCTCGAGCTCCGGATCCGATGCCGAGCTGGCAGCGCTCGCCCAGGCGAGCGTCATGATGCCGCCCCCCAGCGCCAGGACCCCGCCCGCCAGCGACAACCAGGGTCCGGCGCCCACCTGTACCTCGACGAACTTCTCGACGTCGGTGCGTTGCTGGGCCGTGGCCCCATCGGGAGCCAGGATGGCCAGGGTGTCGTCGACCACGGTGGGCTCGAACCGACTGGCCGCGGTCACGATCGCGGCCCCCGACACGCCGATCACGATGAAGGATGCGACGATCACCACGACCGCCGGACCTCGGCGGCCGCGCGCGCCGGTGCCGGCCCGCGAGACGAGCACCGCGATCACGATCACGACGGCCAGGCCCAGGACGACGAGGCCATCGGGCAGATCGACCCCCAGATAGGTGGGGGTGAGTTCGGGCGGCAGATCCTTGATGGTCGGCTGGATCCACGTGAGCATCGTGGCGCCGCCGGCGAGCAGCGCGCCGATCGCCGCACTCAGGAACCCTGCCGCGCGGAGACGCGGAGAGGGGGAGGACGTGGCCTCGAGATCGGGCTCGGACATGTCGGCGAGTGTGGCACCCCTCTCGCCCGGTTCCAAGCAGCCGAACGTCAGCTGGGGCCGGGCTCCCAATGGCTCGTGGCGGCCGCGATCGCCTCGCCGACCTCCATCGTGCTCGATGTGCCCCCGAGATCGGGGGTGCGGACGAGTCCTTGGCGGAGCACCTCGTCGACCGCCCACTCGACGTTCTCGGCGGCGGCCTGCTCGCCGATGTGGCGGAGCAGCATCGCCCCCGACAGGATCATGGCGATGGGGTTGGCCAGGCCCTGTCCGGCGATGTCGGGCGCGCTGCCGTGCACCGCTTCGAACACGGCGTACTCCCACCCGATGTTGGCGCCCGGGATCAAGCCGAGCCCGCCGACCAGCCCTGCGCACAGGTCGGACACGATGTCCCCGTAGAGGTTGGGCAGCAGCAGCACGTCGAATGCGCCGGGGTCCCGCGCCAGCCGGCTGGTGAGGTGATCGATCTGGATCTCCTGCCATTCGATATCGGTGAAGTTGCCCGCCTCGATCTGGGCGGTCTGCAGGAACAATCCGTCGGAGAAGCGCATCACGTTGGCCTTGTGTCCCACGGTGACCTTCTTGCGGCCGTGCGCGCGCGCGTACTCGAAGGCGAACCGCACGATGCGCTGCGTCCCGCTGACGCTGATGGGCTTGACCGTGATGCCCGCGTCGTCGCGGACGTGGGTGCCGCTGAGCGCTTGCAACTCCTGGATCAAGGCGAGGGCTTCCGGGGTGCCCTCCTCGTACTCGATCCCGGCGTAGAGGTCCTCGGTGTTCTCGCGCACGACGACCAGGTCGACGCTGGGGTGGCGGATCGGCACCCCGGGGAGCGCGCGGGCCGGTCGCACGGCGCTGAACAGATCGAGCCCCTGCCGCAGGGCGACGTTCACGCTGCGGAACCCGCTCCCCACCGGCGTCGTGATCGGACCCTTGATCGCCACGCGGCTGGACCGGATCGCATCGAGCGTCTCTGCGGGCATGAGGTCGCCGTAGTCGGCGAGGGCCGCGGTCCCGGCCTGGCGTTCGATCCACGTGATGCCGACGTCGGCGGCGTCCAGGACGAGCCTGGCGGCCGCCGAGACCTCGGGGCCGATGCCGTCGCCGGGGATGATCGTCACTCGGTGTGCCATCGAGTCGGCACTGTACCGAACGCCGGGTGGCCCCCCGCGCGGGTTCGGCGTCGTTGGGGTACGGTGCCGTCCGGTTCTCGGGCATGGGGAGGAACGATGCGACGGCTCTTGGTGATGACGATGGTCGCGGGGCTCTTGGCGATCGCCTTGCCCGCGCACGCCTCCGTGAGCGTGCAGATGGAGGACTTCCGCTTCAACCCCAGGAACGAGCTGCTGGCACAAGGGGACCAGCTCACCTGGTTCAACTCGGGCACGGTCAACCACACGTCCACGCAGGACGGACCCCTGAAGTTCTGGAACACGGGCCAGGTGACGCCGTCGACGTTCAGCAACGCCGTCACGCTGTGGGCGGCGGGCAGGTTCACCTACCACTGCAACAACCACCCGATCATGACGGGGATCGTCCGCATCCCGGTCACGGCCTCCTCGGCGACGCTCACCCTGGGTGAGCCGGTGACGATCACGATGTCGTCCTCGTTCACGTTCAAGGGCTACACGTTCGACGTGCAGCGCCGTCGCGACGACAAAGCATGGGTCACGTTCCGCACCGGCGTGGGCACGGCGAGCGTCGAGACCACGCCGAAGCGCGTGGGCGAGTTCCGGTATCGGGCGCGCATCGTGAACCTGAGCGGAGCGACGGGCG
>DATLPI010000301.1:0-9340 GCA_035535815.1 Actinomycetota bacterium
GAGCGGGGACTGGATGTTGACGTAGTAGCCGGTGAACCGGCCCTCATCATCGGTGTTCATCAAGATCCCGTACGCCGAGTCCGGGAACGCGAACGACAGCACCCCCCGTTCGCGCACCAAGGGCTCGAGTTCCCAGGCTCCCTCGAGGAAGCGGACCTCGCCGTCGTGGCGAGGGTCGTTCATCCAGTGGGTGCCGGGGACGAACCAGAACGCGCGGTGCCGATCGGGCAGGTCTTCGACGATCCGCAGCGGACGTGCCGCCACGACGCGACCGTGCCACACCTCGCGGAGCGTGACGGCCTCGCCGGCCTCGAGGGAAGGCTCGGGCTCGGTGGGGGTCAGGCCACTCGCTCGCGCAGCGCTTCCAGGATCCGCTCCGTCGCCCAGTTCAGGTCCTCCTGCGTCACGCACAGCGGGGGCGCCAGGCGCACGGTGGTCTCGTGCGTGTCCTTAGCCAGGACGCCCATGTCGAGGAGCCGTTCGCACACCTCGCGGGCCGGCGCCGCCTCGGGGGTGAGCTCGATGCCGATCCACAGGCCTTTGCCGCGGACCTCGCTCACGGCTTCCCGCGGAACCTCGGCGCGGAGCCGCGCGATCAACGCGGTACCCAGCTCGTCGGCCCGCTGCTGGAACTCCCCGGTCCGCAGTAGCCGCAGTACCTCGAGACCCACCGCGCAGGCCAGCGGGTTCCCGCCGAACGTCGATCCGTGTTCGCCGGGCCGGAACACGCCCAGCACCTCCCGGGTGGACACCACGGCGCTGATCGCGACGATGCCGCCGCCCAGCGCCTTGCCCAGGATGTAGACGTCGGGTTGCACGCCCTCGTGTTCGCACGCGAACGTACGACCGGTGCGGCCCAGTCCGGACTGGATCTCGTCGGCCAGCAGCAGCACGTTGCGTTCGGTGCACAGTTCACGGGCGCGCCGCAGGTATCCCTCGGGTGGCACCACGACCCCGGCCTCGCCCTGGATCGGTTCGACCAGGAACCCCACGACGTCGGGATCGGCGAGCGCAGCATCCAGCGCGTCGATGTCGCCGTAGGGCACCGTTTCGAACCCCGGCGTGAACGGACCGAAGCCACCGCGCGCGTCGGGGTCGGTCGAGAAGCTCACGATCGCGATCGTGCGGCCGTGGAAGTTGCCGCTGCACGTGACGATCTTCGCGCGGTCCTCCGGTACGCCCTTGACGTCGTAGCCCCACCGGCGCGCGGTCTTCAGCGCGGTCTCGACGGCCTCGGCGCCGGTGTTCATGGGCAGCACCATCTCCATGCCGCAGAGCTCGGCGAGCTCCTTGCAGAACGGACCGAGCTTGTCGTTGTGGAACGCCCGCGAGGTGAGCGTGACGTGGTCGAGCTGCTCGCGCGCGGCGGCCACCAGGTCGGGGTGACGGTGCCCGAAGTTCAGCGCCGAATACGCGGCCAGCATGTCGAGGTAGCGCTTGCCCTCGACGTCGGTGACCCAGGCGCCCTCGGCGTCGGCCACCACCACGGGGAGCGGATGGTAGTTGTGCGCCGAATACCGCTCCATCAGCTCGATCTGGGCCTCGGAGCTCGTTGCCGAAGCGGGGGACAGTTGCTCGTTCGGGTCGGCCACCGTCGTCATGGCCAGCATGATACGGCCCGCGGGCCGTCCCGAGATGACGTCGATCGGCCGCGCTTCGGCGTCTTGACGGATGTCGGAGCCCGGGCGTACATTCATCCTCCGCTCGAACATATGTTCGAGTTCATGTCTGTGAGGTCGATCACATCGAGGCCACGGTGACGAAGCGGTTCGACGAGGAGATCAGGGTCGAGCGAGACACCGGGATGCCGTGCGCGTTCGAGTGGCGAGGCAAGCGCTACGACGTCATCGACGTGATCGGCAAGTGGCGGATCGAAGGCCGCTGGTGGTCGGACGGGCGCGACCGCGAGTACTGGCGGGTCGAGGCGCGCGGCGGCGCGGTCTGGGATCTGTACTTCGACCGCGGCAAGGACCGCTGGCACATGGAACGGCTCTGGGACTAGTCTGGAATGGACTAGTGGCCGTTCCGACGACGCGCGTCCCCGGTTCGTTCGTGCACCTGGACGTGCGGTCGTGCTTCTCGTTGAAGGAGGGCGCGTTCACGCCGGAGCAGTTGGCCGCGCGCGCCGCCGAGATGGGCATGCCGGCGGTGGCCATGACCGATCGCGACGGGCTCTACGGCGCCGCGCGGTTCGTCCGTGCGTGTGCCAACGAAGGCGTGAAACCCATCCTGGGCGCCTCGATCACGGTCCGGGCGTCCGCGCCACCGGATGGGCGGGGAAGCGAACGAGATGCCCACGTCGTGTTGCTCGCTCTCGACGACACCGCGTACGCCAACCTGTGCCACCTGCTCACCGACGCGCACATGCTGGGGGAACGGGGTGACCCGTGGGTCGATGCCGCGCAGATCTGCGCGCACGCGGCCGGGTTGATCGCGATCGCCGGGCCACGGTCACACCCGGGTCGCGCCGCGACCGCTGGACGGGTCGATGCCGCCGCGCGCCTGCTCGATCCGTTCCGCGAGGCGTTCGGTCCCGAGCGGTTGTTCGTGGGCGTGGAACATCGGGTGGAGCGCGGATCCGGGGATGAGGCTCGCGCGATGCTGCGCCTGGCCCATCGGGTGGGCGTGCGAGCGGTGGCCACCAACCCGGTTCGCTACCTGAAGCCCGGCGATGCGTTCGTGGCCGACGCGCTCGAGTGCATGCGCCGCATCGTGCCGGTGGCCGACACCAACGTCTCCCGCCGCAACGCCGAGGGCTGGCTGAAGCCATCTCCGGCGATGCGCGCGCTGTTCGACGAGCGTTCCGACCTGGCGGACATGACGCTCGAGATCGCCGAGATGAGCGCGTTCGACCTGGGGCTGGACCGGATCTACTTCCCCGACTTCCCGACGCCCGAAGGCCGCAGTGCCGATGCCCTGCTGGCCGAACGCACCTGGCGTGGCGTCCACGAACGCGGCATGCACGAGGACGAAGCGCTCCGTGACCGGCTGCACCACGAGCTCTCGATGATCCGGCGCATGGGGTTCGCGGCCTACTTCCTGACCGTGGCCGACATCGTCGCCGACGTGAAGACCATGGGCATCCGGGCCGCGTGCCGGGGCAGCGCCGCAGGCTCGCTCGTGTGCTACCTCACCGGTATCTCCGACGTCGACGCGCTGCGCCACGACCTGTCGTTCGAACGGTTCATGAACCCGATGCGCAAGGACCTGCCCGACATCGACATCGACGTCGAGTCCGCCCGGCGCGAAGACGTCTACGACATGATCCTGTCCCGTCATGGCACCGAGCGGGCGGGATGCGTCGCGATGATCGACACCTACCGCGCGCGCTCGGCGATCCGCGAGGTGGGCAAAGCGCTCGGTCTGCCCGAGGACGAGCTCGGCATGATCGCGAAGTCGTTCCCGCACATCTCGGCGAGCCACCTGCGCGAGGCGATCGACCGCCTGCCCGAACTCCAGGGGATCAACCTGCGGTTCGAGCAGATGGAACTGCTGTTCTCGGTGGCCGAGCGGATCTCCGGGTTCCCCCGACACATCGCGATGCACCCGTGCGGCATCGTGCTGGCGAGCCACGACCTGGTCGAACGCGTGCCGCTGGAACGCAGCGCCAACGGCCACCGCATGATCCAGGCCGACAAGGACGACGTCGAGCTGCTGGGCTACCTCAAGCTCGACATCCTGGGCGTGCGGATGCTCAGCTCGATGCGCCATGCGCTCGATGAGATCGCGCGCACCACCGGGCACAAGGTCGACCTGGACGCGATCGCGCTCGACGACGAGCCCACGTTCGAGCTGATCCGTCGCTCCGACACCCTGGGCTGCTTCCAGATCGAATCGCCCGGCCAGCGTGAGCTGTTGCAGAAGCTCCAGCCCACACGCTGGGAGGACCTGATCGTCGACATCTCGCTGTTCCGTCCCGGACCGGTGAAATCGGACATGATCGCGCCCTACCTGCGCCGGCGTGCGGCGATGGAGGCCCCGGTCTACGTCCATCCCGATCTGCGTCCGGCGCTGCAGGAGACGCACGGGGTGATCGTCTATCACGAGCAGGTGATCAGGACCCTGGCCGCCGTCGCGGGCTACACCGAGACCTACGCCGACCACATCAGGCGCCATCTCGACCACGAGGAGATGCTCCCCGGCTTCCGCGAGGAGTTCCTCCGCAAGGCCACCGAACGCGGGGTGGACGAGGAGGCCGCCGAGAAGATCTGGTACGCCGTTGCCCAGTTCGCCAGCTTCGGGTTCTGCAAGGCCCATGCCGCCGCGTTCGCGGTGCCCACCTACCAGAGCGCCTGGCTCAAAGCGCACTACCCGGCCCATCTGATCGCGGGGCTGCTGACCCACGATCCCGGCATGTACCCCAGGCGCCTGATCCTGCAGGACGCTCGCCGGCACGACATCCCGATCCTGCCGCTCGACGTGAACCGGAGCGAGCCCGAATACGTGGTCGAGCAGGTCGAGGACGGGTTCGGGATCCGGCTGGGGCTGCAGGACGTGCACGGGATCAGCGACGCCGAGATCCGATCGGTACTGCGGGCGCGTGCGGACCGGCCGTTCCGGGACGTGGGGGACTTCATGCGGCGCACCACGGTGAGCCGCCCGGTCACCGAAGCCCTGGCCCACGCCGGCGCCTTCGACGAACTGAACCAGGCGCCAGCGAGCGTCGCCTCCCAGAAGGGGGGGTCTGGGGGGCTCAAGGAGCGAGCGCCAGCGAGCGTAGCCCCCCAGGAGGGAAGCAGGAGACGTCAGCTGTTCGCGGCGATGACCGACGAAGTGGAACGGGAAGGGGATCAGATGGCGCTGGGGTTCGACGGGGATCCGACGGACGGGCACACGTTCAAGGATTACTCAGATGCTGAGGTGGTGCGCGCAGAGCTCGAGGTGATGGGGATGGATGCCTCGCGCCACATCGTGAGCTTCTTCGAACCGGTGCTGGCCGACCTGGGGGTGACCCGGGCTCACGATCTGCGATCGGTCCGGGCTGGCACGAAGGTCATGGTGGCCGGGGTGAAGGTGGCCTCGCAGACGCCGGCGATCCGCAGCGGCCAGCGGATCATCTTCCTGACGCTCGACGATGCCACCGGGCCGGTGGAGGTGGTGGTGTTCGAGTCGGTGCAGCCGAAGGTGGCCACCACCGTGTTCCACGGGTACGCCCTGGCGATCACGGGTGAGTTGCGGCGCACGGGCGTTGCGGGACTCAGCGTGATCGCCGAGGACGTCTGGGACCTGTCGGCGTTGCACCGGGCGCGAGCCCGGGGACGGCTGCGCGAAGCGGTCGGCCACCACGAGCCCGCCCCCGTGCCGGGGGAGGGCCCCAGGACGCTCTGGCACGCCAGTCCCGGCTCCGCGGGATGATGGCGCCATGAGGCGTCCGCCGCGATGACCGTGTTCCAACCTCCTGAGCCCATGCTGCATGTGGACCTTGACGCGTTCTACGCCTCCGTCGAATCGCTCAAGGACCCCACCCTGAAGGGCAAGCCGGTGATCGTGGGCGGGGTGGGCGGTCGCGGGGTCGTCTCCAGCGCCTCCTACGAAGCGCGGGTGTTCGGGGTGCGTTCGGCGATGCCCACGGTCCGCGCCAGGCGCCTGTGTCCCGACGGGGTGTTCGTCTCGCCAGACTTCACCGCCTACCAGGCGCATTCGAACCGCTTCCGCGAGGTGTTGCTGTCGTTCACCCCCCTGGTGGAACCGATCTCGCTCGACGAGGCGTTCCTCGACGTGGCCGGCGCCGAGCGATTGTTCGGCCCGCCCGAGACGATCGCGGCCCGGATCCGTGCGGACGTGGAGCGCGAGGTGGGGGTCACGTGCTCGGTGGGGGTGGCGCCCACCAAGTTCGTGGCCAAGCTCGCCTCCGACGGGTGCAAGCCCGACGGCATGCTCGTCGTCCCGGTCGAGAGCGTGCTCGACTACCTCGAGCCGCTCCCGGTCGGCCGGTTGTGGGGCGTGGGGGAGAAGACCGGTGACACCCTGGGTCGCATGGGCATCCGCACGATCGGCGACCTGAGCCGGACCCCGCAGGCCATCCTGGCCCGACTGCTGGGGGAGCAGTCGGCGACCCACCTGTGGCAGCTCTCCCACGGCATCGACGACCGCGACGTCGTGCCGTACGAGCCGCCGAAGTCGGTGGGCCACGAGGAGACCTTCGAGCACGACCTGGATGACGACGAGGAGATCCTGCGCGAGCTGCTGGCGCTCACCGGACGCGTGGCCTCACGCCTGCGTGCCGACGGCTACCGGGCCCGCACGGTGACCCTGAAAGCACGGCTGGCCACCTTCACCACGCTCACCCGGTCCAAGACGATGGCCGACCCCACCGACGTCGGCGCCGATCTCTACCAGACCGTCGCCAAGCTCTACCGCGCCCTGCCGGGGGAACGGCGGCGCATCCGATTGCTGGGCGTCCAGGCCACCGGTCTCCTGTCGGCCGGCGCCGAGCAACTGGCGCTGTTGCACGGCGAGCGATGGTCCGACGTGGAGCGCACGATCGACCGCATCGAGGAGCGATTCGGACGCGGTGCGGCCCAACCAGCTTCGCTCTTGGACCGTGACCGGCGTCACTGACAGAAGCCCCGGAGCGAAGGTTGCATCGCGGTGGAGTTCTCCTTGAAGCGAGTGCTCCTTATAATCAAGACACGACCCCCGACCGCCCGGACCGAGGGCGGGGAGAAGAGTGAGACGCGCCGATGCCGCTCAGCGACCACGAGCAACGGATCCTCGAGGAGATCGAACGACGTCTCGCCGAAGATGATCCAAAGCTCGACGAACAGGTCGGGCGCACCGATCTCTACACGCACCTGGCTCGCCGCATCCGACTGGCGTGCGTCGGGTTCGTGGTGGGGTGCCTGCTCCTCCTGCTGTTCGTCGTGAGTCCTTGGGTCGCCGCGCTCGGCTTCGTCGTCATGGTGCTCTCGGCGCTGCTGCTCTATCGCTACCTCGGTCAGCTCGGCCGCGACCAGATCCGCGCGATGCAGCAAGGCGGCCCACTGTCGATGACGGGGTTGATCGGCCGGCTCGCGGCGCGCTTCCGGCCGCCGCCACCGCCGCCGTCTGACGAGTGAGCCCGCCGACTCGTAGCCCGTTCGGGTGATTTGTTCCCTGCCGTGACCTCACGGCTTGCCGCTCTTCCGCGCGCTGGTGTACAACCAGAACCCCTTCCCCTGGGCGCGTCACCGTCGAGCAAAGGTCGACCCTTCGGCGAGGGCAGTGCCGGTGTGGAACCGTGAAGACACGAAGGGGGATCGCGTCCGGATGGAGGGATTCACTACCCACCAGGCCTGTAAGTTCACCGGCTGCACGTCACGTCAGCTCAGGTACTGGGACCAGATCGGGTTGGTGAGACCCACCGTCCAAGGAACCGGCGGCCGCCCCGGCGTTCCGCGTCTGTATTCCTTCCGCGACCTCGTGGCGCTGCGCGTCGTGAAGTCGCTCCTCGACGGCGGCATGAGTCTGCAGCGCGTCCGACGATCGTGGGACTTCCTGAACAAGAAGGCGGGCATGGACCGTCACCTGTCCGAGGTGCGGCTCGTCACCGACGGGCAGAGCATCTTCAAGATCTGCCGGCGCGACGGCGAGGTCATGGACGCTCTCCGCGAGGGACAGATGGCGTTCTTCGTGGCGATCGACGACATCGCGACCGGCGTCGAGACCAACGTCCGCCAGTTCGAAGAGGACCGCGAGAAGTTCGTGCGGGCCCTGCGCGAAGCGGCGGCGCACACCGCCACCGGCACCTAGCCCTCTGGGATCAGGTCCGCCGGTACAGGCCGCCCACGCGCTGGCCGAACGCGGTGCGCTTCCGGAGCTCCTTCAGCGCCGAATCCGCGGCCTGTGTGGCTTCCCGCGCCTGGTCCGGCTGGGGATCGCGAGGCGCGTAGGCGGCATCGGCGGTCAGCCGGGTGAGCCGATCCAGGTTGCCGCCCGACAGGGGTTGGGAAGCAAGGATCCGTGCCTGATACTCCTGGACCGTCTGGCCGGGCTCACGCGGGAAGCCCAGCTCGCCCGCCCGCTCCGTGAACACGTCGTAGGTGGCCAGGATGAGGCCCCGGGGCTCGCCGGATGCCCGGCGGAGCCGACGACGCCGGCGCCACGCCCGCACCACCGGGATCATCGCGAGCACGATCAGCCCCAGCAGCAGCGCGAGGAGTGCCGCCTGCCGCACGGTGATACGACGTGCGGGCTCGGGCACGGTGATGTCAGGATCGACCCCGCCGCGGCCGGGAGCGAGGGCAGGCTCGAGGCCGCCGACGCGGCTCCGATCCTTGATGATGCCATTCGGGCCGGCCGCGATCGCGCCCGGTTCCTGGATGGTGCCGTCCGGGCCAGGTTGCGAAGAACCGTTGCAGGGGTGACCCGGTCGTGCCTGACACACGGTGCTGGTGGGGTCGGTGTACGGGTAGGCAGCGACGTCCTGGCGGCCCGGGGTGGGTTCGAAGGTGAGCCAGCCGTAGCCGGGGAACAGCACCTCGACCCAGGCGTGGGCGTTCTCGGTGGTCACGCGCAGGCTGTCGGTGGCGTCGTCGAAGGTCCCGGCGGTGAACCCCACGGCCACCCGGGCCGGGATGCCGATCGAGCGCAGCATCACGGCCATCGACGACGCGAACTGCTGGCAGAAACCCTTCTTGGTGTTCAGGAGGAAATCGAGCAGCGCGCTCGAGTCGTTGCGTGGCTCGACGGTCTGGTCGTAGGTGAACTCGCTGCCGACGCCGTTGAACCGCTGCTGGATCGCGATGACCTTGTCGTAGGGGGTGAGCGCATCGGCGGTCCATGCTTGCGCAAGGTCCGTGATCTCCTGCGGGAAGTCCGAGGGGAGCTGGGTGTAGCGGGCGGTCTCGGGCGACGTGGGGATCTGTTCTTCTCGCAAGGCGTCGGGCGTGGGGCGGACCAGCTGGGCCTTGACGGTGTAGGACGTGGCCGAATCGATGGGCTCGGCCAGGAGCAGCGAGCCTCCCTCCGGGTCCCATCGGAGGTCGTCGGCGAGCACGTTGGTCGAGACCGGGAGGTAGGGCACCGGGAGCCACGGCAGCGCCAGGTCGCTCGCCGTGCGGAACGAGACATCGACCGTCTGGGGCTCGCCGATGAGCGCCGGGTCCGGCCGGGCGTTGGTGACCAGCGGCGTGTCGGGACCCACGTCGATCGCCACCGGATCCTCCTCGGGCTTCCAGCTCGTGCCGTCGAACGCGGGCAGCGCCACCATGCGCCAGTAGACCGGCTCCTGGGTGTCGACCTCGAAGACCTCGATCGGATCGTCGCGGTCGAGTTGGGACTGCACCGAGACGAGGGGATCGATCCGCACCTGGTCCTCGTTCCGGCTGCTGAAGTCCAAGATCGCCTTGGACCCGAACCC
>DATLPI010000302.1:0-14384 GCA_035535815.1 Actinomycetota bacterium
CCGCGGTAGCGGGAACCGGCGACGAGCGCGCCGAGGTCGAGCGTGTAGATCTGCTTGCCCTTCAGCGTCTCGGGCACCTCGCCCCTGACGATGTCCTGGGACAGCCCTTCGACGACGGCGGTCTTGCCGACGCCGGGCTCACCGATCAGGACCGGGTTGTTCTTGGTGCGGCGGGACAGGACCTGCATGACCCGCTCGATCTCCTTCTCGCGACCGATGACGGGATCGAGCTTGCCGTCTCGCGCGAGTTGGGTGAGGTTGCGACCGAACTGGTCGAGCACCATGGAACCCTGGCCGCTCTGCCCTTCGCCCTGGCCACCGGGGGTGGTCTCGCCCTTGCCACCGGTGTAGCCCGACAGTAGTTGGATGACGGTCTGGCGGACGCGGTTGAGGTCGGCGCCCAGCTTCTGCAGCACCTGGGCCGCGACGCCCTCGCCTTCGCGGATCAGCCCGAGCAGGATGTGCTCGGTGCCGATGTAGTTGTGACCGAGCTGCAGCGCTTCGCGCAGCGACAGCTCCAAGACTTTCTTCGCGCGCGGGGTGAAGGGGATGTGGCCCGTGGGCGCAGCCTGGCCCTGGCCGATGATCTCCTCAACCTGCTGGCGCACGGCTTCGAGCGAGATGTTCAGCGATTCGAGGGCCTTGGCGGCGACGCCTTCGCCCTCGTTGATGAGACCGAGCAGGATGTGCTCGGTTCCGATGTAGTTGTGGTTGAGCATCCTGGCTTCTTCTTGCGCCAGGACGACGACCCTTCTGGCTCGATCCGTGAACCGTTCGAACATGTCAGCGTCCTCCGGGCCGCGAAGCCCACATGTTCCGGCCTAGGGGATCTGCGGACCACGTCCTACCCCCGAGGCACCTGAGGCGCCGCACCCGGTGTCCGGCCGCGGCGCCCACTGGGGGGAAGTATACCCGTGGGGCCTGATAACCCTTGAACGCCCGCTCCATACTTCCCGTCCTTCCGTCACCGACCCGGTGATGCCCTCTGCAGGGTTATTCGGACGTTCACCCTCGGAGGATGAGGATTTCCTCGAAGTCTCTCGGCAAGTCTGTCGGGAGGCTCTTCGGCGATGTCGCGATCTCGCCCGCTAGCGCGGCAGATCCTGGGGGACGAACGGCCCACCGTGCCTGGAGGGGGCCTTTCGGCCGATGCTGCCCATCCCCCATCCGGGCCACCACGATCTCCCCCGTATGACCAGTTGTGTCGGCCCATTGAGCGATGCGAGGATGTCCGAGCATTCCTTACGCCCGGCGGCACGAACGAGGGGATCCGCGTGCAACACGCCTCCGAACTGTACGAAGGAGACATGAGCTTGCGAGTCCTCGTCGTGGACGATCATCCGGCCTTCCGCAAGGCCCTCACATCGGCCCTGCGCATGGTGGCCGACATCGAGGTCGCCGGCGAGGCCGGGGGTGGGGTCGCCGCCTGCGAGGAGGCCGAGTCGCTCGAGCCCGACGTCGTGCTGATGGACCTGTCCATGCCCGACCTGTCCGGCATCGACGCCATGAAGAAGATCCACGAGTCCCGGCCCGGTCTACCCGTGGTGATCCTGACGGCGCATGCCGACGAAGGCGTCGAGCGGGAGGCACGTGAAGCCGGCGCCAGGGGATTCCTCGCCAAGGGCACGGGCCTGCAGGACCTCGTGATCACGCTGCACGAGGCCGCCGGCGAGGACCAACCCGTCCTGTAGCCGACGGCTCCGCGGACGCCACTATTCCTCGGGTCGCTGGCTGGGGAACATGATCAGGTCGCGCAGGCTCGGTGCGTCGGTCAGCAGCATCAGCGTCCGATCGATCCCCATGCCGAGGCCACCTGCTGGGGGCATGCCATGCTCCAGGGCCCTCAGGAACTCCTCGTCGAGCGGATGGGCCTCGTCGTCGCCGGCAGCCTTCGCGGCGGCCTGCAGCTCGAACTTCTCGCGCTGTTCGATCGGGTCGGTGAGCTCGCTGAAGGCGGTCACGAGTTCGAGACCGCCGACGACGAGGTCGAAGTGCTCGGTGAGGCCGGGGTCGTCGCGGTGCGGACGCGCCAGCGGTGACACCTCACGCGGGAAATCGCAGACGAACGTGGGCTGCTCGATCGAGTCCTCCACCAGCTTCTCGAACAGTTCCTGCACGATCTTGCCCGGTCCCCATCCGTCCTCGAGATGGACTTCGTGTCGGCGGGCGATCTCGGCCAGGTCGGGGCGATCGAGCGTGATCTCCTCGGCGGTGGCCTCACTCACCGACCCCAGGATCGTGATGCGCCGGAACGCCGGTTCGAGGTCGATCGTGAGATCCCGGTAGCTGATGCGCAGGTCGTCCTCGGGGCGTCCCATGATCGGGTTCACGGCGCGCGCGCTCTCGCGGAGCAGGGTCTCGGAAAGCTCCATCATCGAGCGGTAGTCGCCGTAGGCCTGGTAGGCCTCGAGCATCGTGAACTCCGGGTTGTGGTCGCGATCGATGCCTTCGTTGCGGAAGTTGCGGCCAAGTTCGTAGACGCGTTCGACGCCGCCCACCAGCATCCGCTTGAGGTAGAGCTCGAGCGAGATGCGCAGCTTCATCTCCTGGTCGAGCACGTGATGGAACGTGGTGAACGGCCGGGCGTTCGCGCCGCCCGCCACGAGCTGCAGCATCGGGCCTTCGAACTCGACGAACCCGCGCTCGTCCAACACGCGGCGCATCGTCTTGAGGACGGCGGCACGCGCCAGGAAGTAGCGGCGAGGCGCGTCGTCGGTAGCCAGGTGCAGGTACCGGCGACGCTGCTGCAGGTCGGGGTCCTTCAGGCCGTGCCATTTCTCGGGGAGCGGCCGCAGGCTCTTCGTGAGCATCGCCCATCGCTCCACGAAGATCGACAGCTCGCCCTTCTTCGTCATCCCGACCGGGCCGCTGGCGGCGACGATGTCGCCGAGGTCGGCCTCGTCGAGCAGGGCGAACGCATCCGGGTCCATGGCCTTGGCGTTGCAGAAGAGCTGGATGTCACCCGTTCGGTCGCGGACCACCAGGAACTTCAGCTTGCCCATGTCGCGTCGCTGCACGATGCGTCCGGCCACCGTCCGGTTGGCTTCGCCCGTGGTGCCGGGCTCGAGGTCGCCGAACTCGCGGACGATGCCGGCGATGGCGTCGGGTTCGGCGACGCCGATCGCGGTCTCCAGCGTGAGGGCGAACGGGTCCATGCCGGCGTCGGCGAGGCGGGCCAAGCTCTCCCGGCGCGCCGCGAGGATCTCCGTTTCCCGTGAGGAGCCCTGCTCGTCCCGGTCCTCGGCGGTGGGTTCGTCCTCGGCGGTTGGTTCGGTGGCCCCGTCGTCGTGCTCACTCACCGGCGGTCACCACGTTCTTCTCGAAAACCAGCCGCAGGCCTTCGAGGGTGAGCGAGGGTTCGTGATGGTCGATCGTGGTGCAGTGCGGGATCACCGTGCTCGCCAGTCCGCCGGTGGCGATCGTGGTGGCGCCCGGCAGCTCGGCGCGGATCCGCGTCACGATCGCGTCGACCTCGCCGGCGGTGCCGAAGATCAGCCCCGACTGGATCGCCTCCACCGTGCTCTTGCCGACCACGCTGGGCGGCGCCGTGAGTTCGACCCGCGTGAGCCGGGCGGTGCGGGAGAACAAGCTCGCCGCGCTCGCCTGCATCCCGGGAGCGATCACGCCGCCGACGAACTCACCCTTGGTGCTCACCACGTCGAAGTTCGTCGCCGTGCCGAAGTCGACGACGATGGCCGGGCCGCCGAAGCGCGTGAACGCCGCGAGGGCGTTGACCACCCTGTCGGCGCCCACCTCGCGCGGGTTGTCGGTGAGGATCGGCACCCCGGTCTTCACGCCGGGCCCCACGATCACCGGTGGGAACGGGAAGTAGCGAGCCGCCATCTCTCGGACGGCGGCGGTGACGTCGGGCACCACGCTGGCCATCACGACGCCGGTGACCTGGGACTCGAACGACATCCCCCGTTGCGCGAGGAAGCCGCTCAGCGCGAGCGCGAGCTCATCGGGCGTGCGTTCGGGCTGGGTGGACAGGCGCCAGGTGTGCTCGAGCTCGGGACCGCGGAAGACGCCCAGCACGATCTCGGTGTTGCCGACGTCGGCGGCGAGCAGCACGGCCCGGGTCCCTTCCTTTCAGATCTCCAACGCGAACGACGGTCCATCGTGGCCCACGGGGTCCTGCACCGACAACCGCAGGGCGAGGGCATAGTCGCCGAACGGGTCGCCGTACTCGGGATCGCGGCGTCCCGACGCCACCTCGGACAACGAGGTGAGGAACCGCAGGGCGGTGGGCGCGGCGCCGCGCATCGCCGCAACCGGGCCGCCGAGTTCGGCGACCTGGTCCCCGTCCGCGAACGGCGCGCCTTCGGCCACCGACGCCCGGCATCGCACCCCCATCCGACCGAAGGCCTCCTTCGCCACCGGCATCCCGGCCAAGGTGCCGGCGCCCCGAGCCACGATCCGCCCGACGCCGACCTCCTCGGGATCGCCGAGGGGTTGAGCGCCGTCGTCGAGCAACGCCTGCATCACGACCGGCATCATCGTGATGCGGTCGAGCACGGGCGCACCGGACGAGCCGCTCACGTCGCCGCCGGCAACGCGAGGTTGTCGATCAGCCGAGCCGACGGGAACGCCGCCGCCACGATCGCGCGGGCGGGTCGATCGATCACGTCGATAGCGACGAACGTGTCGTCGTCGACCACGGCGGCGTAGTCGAGCCGGGCGAGCGGCGTGGCACCGACCTCCCTGGCGAGCGCCGCGATCAACACGTGCGAGTCGCGTTCACCGGCGCGCGCCAGCGCCGCGGCCTCGGACAACCCCAGGAACAGACAGCCCGCCTGCTCCCGTTCCTCGGGCGCGAGCAGCGAGTTGCGTGAAGACAGGGCCACCCCGTCGGGCTCCCGGACGGTGGGACACATGACGATCTCGACGGGGAGGTCGCGGTCGCCCACCATCCGCCGCACCAGGAACAGCTGCTGGGCGTCCTTCTGTCCGAAGTACGCCGCGCTGGGGCCGACGACGTCGAACATCCGATGGACGACCGTCAGCACCCCCCGGAAATGGCCCGGCCGCGAGGCGCCTTCGAACCGCTCGCCCACCGGCCCCGGGTCGGGTTCGACGAGCGTGGCGCCCGGCGGATACATCTGGTCCACCGACGGCGCCCACACGAGATCGACGCCCAGCGACGCACACCCCTCGAGGTCGCGCGCTTCGTCCCGGGGGTACCTGGACAGATCCTCCCCGGCAGCGAACTGACGCGGGTTCACGAAGATCGAGACCACCACCAGGTCCTGCTCTTCACGGGCACGACGGATCAACGATGCGTGCCCTTCATGGAGCGCACCCATCGTCGGGACGAACCCCACGGCCCGCCCCGCCTCGCGACCGGCGTCGGTCGCTTCGCGGAGCTGCGCCGGTTCGCGGATCAGGTCCACCGCGCCAGCACCTCCTCGACCGACGCACGCTGGCCATCTCCGAGCCGGCCACTGCGAACCGAGAGGTCGAGCGCCAGGCGGGCCATCTCGACGTAGGCGGCGACCGCCCACGGGGTTCGGGCCGCGAGGGCTTCGAGGTTGCGTTCGATCGTGCCGGCGTCCCCGCGGACGGCGGGACCGGTGAGTGCGTCGCCCGCGCCCAGGGAGGCGACGTTGTCGACCGTGGCCCGCTGGAGGGGCCGGAGGGCGGCGGCAGGATCATCGACCCCGGCGGCGGCGAGCAGCTGTTCGGCTACGGCCGTCGCGGTCACCAGGTAGTTGGACGCGAAGACCGCCGCGGCGTGATACAGCGCCCGGTGGTCTTCCCGCAGCCGGAAGGGTTCGCCCATCAGATCCTCGGCGATCCGCTCGGCCATGAACCACCCGTCGTCGTCGTCGGCCGAGATGGCGACGAGGCAGCCCGGGATGCGGTCGATGCCGGCCCCCGGGTCGGGGAAGGTCTGGAGGGGGTGGATGCCGAGTCGCCGGGCACCGGCGTCGCGGGCGGGATCGAGCACGGCGAGCGGCGTCGCGCCGGAGACGTGCGCGACCCACTGCCCGGTCAGGAACCCCCCCGCCGCCGCGATCGTCCCCACCACGGGTCCGATGTCGTCATCGGGGACGGCGACGATGACCAGCTCCGCCTCGGCGACGACGACGGTCGCGTCGAGGACGGGCACGTCCGGGAGGTAGCTCGCCACCCGGTCCCGCGTGGGACCTCGTCCGGACACGCCGACGATCCGATGGCCGGCCCGTTGCAGCAGCACGGCGATCGCCACGCCGGCGCGTCCGCCGCCCACCATCGCCACCTTCATGTGGCGGAGTATCCCAACTCAGGGCAGCCACACGATCGGGCCGTCGGGCCGGGGAGCGCCGGGGGGAAGCGGCAGCGGCGCCATCCCGGTGGCATCCACGACCGAGATCGCGCCTTCGGCCGCGACGAAGGCACTCCCGTCGTCGGCGTAGGACGCCCACATCACACCCTTGATCGGTCCCAGGTACCGCGGGGCCGGCAGCGTGCGACTGGGACCGGCTTCGATCTCGAACAACCCGGTTCGGTCCTGATAGCTCCCGACCACGAGCGCCGAGGTGGAATCGTTCGCCCAGGACAACACCCGGTCGATCCAGAGGTGACCTCCGCGCCCGCCATAGGTCCGCGGACGGGACAGGCCCCGGAAGTACAAGGAGGTGCCGAACACCGAGGACAACGGCGGTCCTTCGTTGGCCCGCACGGCCAAGGGGGCGAGCCGGAGGGCCGCCAGGTCCCGCGATGGCACGACCAGCATGTCGGTGGCCGGGGAGAGCGAGAGCAGGGCATGGCCGGGAAGGATCTCGCGGGTTCGGCCGTAGCTCGCCAGGAGGATGTCGGCGTCCTCGCCGTCCCACATCGTGAAATACGTCGCGGTGGCGTCGCGACCGACCGACAGGATGTCGCCGCAGACCCGTTCGGAGAACTGCCGCTCCGACGTCGGCGGGATGACCGTTCGGGTGACGATCGCGATCCTGCGGCACCCCGCCGAGATCGGGCCGCGCTTCACGGCGACCACCGCGATCCCCCGCCCGCCCCACGTGACGAGGTCGCCCTGCACCAGCGGCACGGGCGAATCGCTCGGGCCGAAGAACCGCAGGAGGGATCCCGTGGAGCGGCCGTCGGGCGTCATCGACGTGATCCCCAGGAGGCCCGGCGCTGCGCCGGAGGCGTTCACCAGCGCGGTGGGGTCGCGAACCCGAGCTCCGGGCCGGACGCGTCCGGACTCCAGGCTCCACTGCCACAGCCGCGACCAGCCCTGCCCGTCGTCGACGGCGTACACGATCGTGCCGGATCGCGGCACGGACGACCCCGGCGCGAGGTCCGTGCCGTGGCGCACGAACCAGGTGGTCGATGCCACGAGGACGAAGCCGGTGATGACGAGCACGAGCGCTCTTCGGCGACGGTCGTCCTGTTCGTCGGGAGCACCCTGGGCCGGTGTGGAAGGGACGTTGGGAGGGACTGGGTCCTCGGGCGGCGGCGCGGACCCGGTCGGTAGGGACGTCGATCGTCGAGGAACGCGCGGCTGGGCCGGCCGGAACAAGGTGGCGTCGCAGTTGGGACAGGCGGTCCGGCTCGTGGATCCGGACCAGTCGCACCGCAGGCATTCTTTCGGCAGGTCCCGGGCGGGACTCATGGGATCGCCAGGGGCGGGGCGAACGGCCTGGCCCCGCTCGCCGCGTCGGCGCCCAGCCGGATGTCGGCGACGCGTTCGCCCCCGGGCAGCACCGGATCGGGGACGAGGTCCAGCAGCGGCAGCAGCACGAACGCGCGCTGGGTCATGCGCGGATGCGGCACGGTGAGCGTCGGCTCGTCGATCCGGCGATCGTCGAACAACAGCACATCGATGTCGACCGTGCGTGGTCCCCAGCGAACCTCGCGCACACGTCCCAGCGCGGACTCGACCCGGTTGCACGCCGCGAGCAGATCGAGCGGAGCCAGGTCGGTGACGACGCGGATCACGACGTTGAGGAAGTCAGGCTGGTCGGGGCCGCCCACCGGGTCGGTCTCCCACACGCGCGAGCAGTTATCGACCCGGAGGCCGGGTTCGGTGGCGAGGAGCCCGACCGCCTGCTGCAAGGTGGCGAGGCGATCGCCCAGGTTCGAGCCGAGCCCGAGGAAGGCGATCTCGCCCATGGGTTCACGCCTCCAGGGTCACCGCCGAGGCGACCCCGTCGATCTCCAGACGCTTGGCCGCGTTGGGCTTGTGCACCACGGCGGTCACGCGCGTGATGTGATCCATGTCCAGGACCGCCGCGGCCACGTCGTGCGCCATCACCTCGATCAGGTCGAACGACCGTTCCTGGACGACCGCGCGGACGGCCTCGGTGATGGCCCGATAGTCCGCCGTGGCTTCGATCGTGTCCGTCGCCACGTCCACATCCAGGTCCAGGTCAACGACCAGTTCCTGGGGCTCATCCTTCTCACCCGGCCGGGCACCGTGGTGGCCGCTGGCGCGGATGCCGGACAGGAACAGGCGGGCGATGGGCACCGGTCAGTCCTCCTCTTCGTCTTCGACGTACCAATCGTCTGCTTCATCGGCGGCCAGGTCGACCCAGGCTGGACGGCGCTCGAGCTGCAGCATGACGACACCTTCCTTCTGGTCATGGCCGTGCGGCTCCATGAGGTAGCGGGCCCGAAGGTATTCGGCCAGCATGGGCCCGATCGTCTCGGGGACCTCCTCGGGCAGGAAATGCCCGCATCCGGGGAGCAGCCCGAGGGTGGAAGACGGCATGGCTTCGTTGAGCCGCTCACCCAACGTGGCCGGGAAGAACACGTCGTCTTCGCCCCACAGGATCAACACCGGGAAGGCGATCCGTTCCATCTCGGCCTCGCGCCCGGTGAGGCCCACCCCGTCCATGGCCGCGAGCCCGCGCGCGAACCCCGCCGCGCCCTCGGGACCCCGGTACGGCCTCACGTACTCCTCCAGGACGGCGTCGGTGAACCGCTCGCGATGCCGCAGGCCCAGGTCGTACACGGTGTGGATCGCCGCCTCCACCAGCTCGGGCATCAGCAGGCCACCGGAATCGTCGGCCCGTGCCTGTGCCTCTTGCGCGGCCTCCGACGGCCATCGATCGAAGGCGATGGAGTCCAGCAGGACCATGGCATCAACGCCGGGACCGTCGAGCGCCAGCAACTGCGCGATCCCGCCGCCGACGCCGTGGCCCACCACGGCGAACCGCTCGACGCCCAGATGTGCGAGGAGCTCGCGCACGTAGGCCGCCTGGGCACGGATGTGCAGCGCAGGACCGTCTGGCTGCGCGGAATCGCCGGCTCCCAGCAGGTCCGGCACGATCACCCGGAACCTCCCGGCGAGCAACGGGATGAACTCGCGCCATAGGAACGACGACGACGGGAAACCGTGGAGCAGCACCACCGCGGGGCCGTCGCCTTCGTCGAGGTAGGCCATCTCGCCGCCGGACGTCATGAACCGGTGCTGCTGCACCGTCACGACGCGCCGTCCCGCGCGATGGCGTCGACCACCGCGATCACCCGCGCGATCTGCCGCACATCGTGCACCCGGACGATGTCGACCCCGTGCGCCGCGCACCAGGCCACCGCACCCGCGGTGCCCTCCACCCGCTCGGCGGGATCGTCGACGCCGGTCAACTGTCCGATGAATCGCTTGCGGGAGGCGCCGACCAACACCGGCACGCGCAGGTCACGGAAGGTCTCGATGTCGTGGAGCAATGCGAGGTTGTGGTCGAGGTTCTTGCCGAAGCCGATGCCCGGGTCGACGCAGAGGCGGTCGCGAGGCACGCCGGCGGCCACCGCCGACCCGATGCGCGAGGCGAGGAAGTCCCGCACCTCGGCGACGACGTCCACGTACGTGGGATGCTCCTGCATCGTCTTGGGTTCGCCCTTCATGTGCATCAGCACCAGCCCCGCCCCGGTCTCACGCACCAGTCCGAACATCTCCGGGTCGGTGCCTGCGGTGACGTCGTTCACGATCGAGGCGCCGGCCCCGAGGGCGGCTCGGGCCACGGCCGCGCGCCGGGTATCGACGCTCACCGGCGTGTCGGGCGCTTCGGCGCAGATGCCCTCGATCACCGGCACCACGCGGGCGATCTCCTCCTCGACCGAGACCGTGTCGGCCCCCGGACGGGTGGATTCGCCGCCCACGTCGAGGATGTCGGCTCCGTCGGCCGCGAGCTGCACGGCGTACTTCACCGCGTCGGTCGCGACGTCGAACAAGCCGCCGTCGCTGAACGAGTCCGGCGTGGTGTTCACGATCCCCATCACCAGGGTGCGTTCGCCCAAGGGGAAGTCGTGACCACGGCAGCGCCAGACGGTGCTCACGCGAACCATCGTAGTCGCGCGGTGCGCGGGCGGACCGTGGCACAATCCGTCGATGGCCGCTCGCGAACCCACCCCGAGGTCACGATGGCGATACGTCCGGGGCCAGGGGCTCGAATTCGACCGGGTGGCGTTCTTCACCGACGCGGTGTTCGCGATCGCGATGACGCTGTTGATCGTCTCGATCGATGCCCCGAAGCTCCCGTCGCCGTGGGAGGCGCCGGACGTGATGCTGGACGCCCTCCGCGAACAGGCGCCGCAGTTCTTCAGCTTCTTCCTGGCCTTCCTGTTGATCGGTCGCTATTGGCTCGCCCACCACGAGATGTTCTCCTCGATGAAAGCCGTGGACCGGTCGTTCATCACGTTGAACCTGGTGTATCTGTCCTTCGTGGCGTTCCTGCCCTACCCGACCGAGCTGGTCGGCAAGTACGAAGCCAACCCGATCTCCGTGGCGTTGTTCGCGTTGTGCCTGGCGGCCATCAGCGGCATGGAATCGTGCCTGCTGCGGCTCGCGTACCGGCACGATCTGCTCCGTATCGAGCTCGGGCCGACGGGCTACCGCTACGGGATGATCCAGTCGACGACGCCGGTCGTGCTGTTCCTGGTGTCCATCCCGATCGCGTTCTGGAACCCCACCGTCGCCCTATTGACGTGGCTCCTGGCGATCCCGGCCGGCATGTGGGTGGACCATCGGGCGGGGATGCACACCGAACAGATCCTGGCGCCCACGGATCCACCGGACGAGCGCTGACCGGGCGTCCTAGCGCATGCCGATGTGGTTCATGGCTTCCTGACGCGTGCGCGCGTCGGTGCGGAACAGCCCTCGGACGGCCGAGGTGACGGTCACGGCGCCCGGCTTCTTGATGCCGCGCATCGTCATGCACAGGTGCTCGGCCTCGATCACCACGAACACGCCGCGGGGATCGAGCGCCACCTCGATCGTGTCGGCGATCTCCGTGGTGAGCCGCTCCTGCACCTGGAGCCGCTTCGCCAGGACATCCACCACGCGCGCGATCTTCGACAGCCCCGTGATCTGCCCGGTCTTGTTCGGCACGTAAGCGACGTGGGCGCGGCCGTTGAACGGCAGCATGTGATGTTCGCACAGCGAGGTGAGCGAGATGTCGCGCACCATGATCATCTCGTCGAAGTCGGCACCCTCCACGACGGTGACGATCCCGGTGGGGTCGTTGCCGATCCCGGCGAGCGTCTCCTCGTACATCCGGGCCACCCGGCCCGGGGTCCCTCGCAGACCGCCGCGGTCCGTGTCCTCGCCCACGCCCTCAAGGATCAGACGGACGCCCTGCTCGATCTTCTCGTGGTCGAACCCGCTCATGGTCGGATGCTACCCGGTGGACCTGCCCAGCCGGGAACCGGATCCGAACCCGACGGTCACGGCATGCCCGGTTGGGTGGCGCGACGGCAGTCGAGCCACCCATCGGGGGTCCGGCAGAAGATCGTGGGGGCGGGGAGCGGATCGGGCTCACGGACCACGGCGACGATGACCAGCGCGCCGATCGCGAGGCTCACCACCAGCGCCGCGGCCACCGCGAGCTTGCCCAGGATCCGGACCGCGCTCCAATCATCCACGGACCACAGCGGCGTTGGCTCCTCCGGTGGGCGTCCCTGCGTGCGTTGGGTCGTAGGTGGGATCGGCCTCGACCGCACGGTCCCACCGGTCGGACCCGGGGCGTGCTGAGCTGCCGAGGGGCCACGTCCACGCTCGCGCAGCCGCCGATCCCGGTCGTAGGAGGCTCGGCGTTGGGTGTTGCCGAGCACCTCGTAGGCGGCGGTGATCCGGCGGAACCGGTCGGCCGCTCCCGCACCACCCCCGAGGTCGGGATGCGAGGTGCGCGCGAGGCGCCGATAGGCGTGACGCACGTCGTCCTCGGAGGCGTCCCGAGGCAGGTCGAGCACCGCATAGAGGTCCTCACCATCAGGGAGGGGATCCACGGCGCCCTGCATGCGGCGAGTCTACGCCGGTGAGAGTCGCTCGAGCGTGTCGGGAAGATCCGTGAGGTCGGGGAGCCCGGCCGAGCGGGGCACCATGCTGGTCTCACCACGACGGTTGATCCACACGGCGGGCAGGCCGAGCTTGGCGCACGGCTCGATGTCGTGGAAGAGCGAGGCCGCCACATGGACGTGGCGCGTGCGGTCGGCTCCGGTCCTTCGGAAGAACGTCTCCCAGTGCCCGAACGCCGGCTTGTACGAACCGATGTCGGACGCCACGATCCGTTCGTCGATCGGCACGTCGATCGCGCGGATCGAGGCATCCAGCAGATCGGGGTCGGTGTTGGACAGGATCGCGAGCTTCCACCCACGCGCTCGCAGCTCCCGGAGGGCGTCAGGTACTTCGGGGAACACGCCCCAGGAAGGGAGCGATGCCGCCAGGGCATAACGCTCGTTCTGGGGCACCGTCGCGTCCTGTTCCTGGCCCACGGCCTCGAGCGCTTCGGCCATCACCTCGCGGTAAGGCGTGCCCCGGCCCTCCTGGAGTCGGGCCTCGGCACGCAGGTAGGAGGTCAGGAGCGCCTCGGTGTCAGCGTCCGGCCACAGGCGCACGAGCTGCGAACGCACACCGTCGAACCAGTCGATGAGGGTGCCGTAGCAGTCGAAGGTGGCCCAGCGGTCGGTCACGGTGCGCAGTCTACCGAGCGGCTCAGGCGGGACTGAGGCCGAGCGTGCCGCCGGAGCCCTTGCCGGTGGACGGTCGTTTGGCCTGCCGGGAGACCGCGAGCCCGGCAGAGCGCACCTCGTGCTCCCGCGGCAAGCGGCGCTCGATGTCGGCGAAGAACTGCTCGACCTCCTCGCGATCCATCGTCTCGATCTCGATGAGTCGAGCGGCGAGCGCATCGAGCTTGGCCCGGTTCTCGGAGAGGATGTCGAGGGCCACGTCATGCGCCTCGTCGATCAGTTGCCGGATCTCCGAGTCGATCTCGAAGGCCACGGCGTCGGAGTAGTCCGGCGTGGACCCCCAGTCGCGGCCGAGGAAGACCTCGCCCTGCTTCTGGCCGAGCGTGCGGGGACCGATCGTGTCGCTCATGCCGTACTCGGTGACCATCTGGTGAGCGATCTTCGTGGCGCGCTCGATATCGTTGCCGGCTCCCGTGGTGACGTCGCCCGCGACGATCTCTTCGGCGACCCGGCCGCCCATGAGCATGGCGAGCTCGTCACGGAGCTGTTCGCGCGTCATCAGGAACTTGTCCTGCTCCGGCAGCGTGAGCGTGTAGCCGAGCGCGCGGCCGCGCGGGATCACCGTGATCTTGTGAACCTCATCGGTGTTCGGCAGGATGTGCGCCACCATGGCGTGCCCGCCCTCATGGTAGGCGATCAGGCGGCGTTCCTCTTCGTCCATCACGCGGCTCTTGCGCTCGGGACCGGCCATGACACGATCGACCGCCTCCTCGATCTCCTTCATGGAGATGGCCCGCTTGTTGCGACGCGCCGCCAACAGGGCGCCTTCGTTGATGACGTTGGCGAGATCGGCGCCGGTGAACCCCGGCGTGCGCCGCGCGAGCACGGCGAGGTCGACGGTCTGGTCGAACGGCTTACCGCGCGCGTGCACCCGCAGGATCGCCTTGCGTCCCTCCAGATCGGGACGGTCGATCACCACCTGACGGTCGAACCGCCCGGGCCGGAGCAGAGCAGGGTCGAGGATGTCGGGGCGGTTCGTGGCCGCCATCAGGATCACCGTGGAGCGCTGATCGAACCCGTCCATCTCGACCAACAGCTGGTTCAGGGTCTGCTCGCGCTCGTCGTGACCACCACCCATCCCGGCGCCACGCTGGCGCCCCACCGCATCGATCTCGTCGATGAACACGATGGCCGGCGCGGTCGCCTTCGCCTGCTCGAACAGGTCGCGCACCCGCGCGGCGCCGACCCCCACGAACATCTCGACGAAGTCCGACCCGCTGATCGTGAAGAACGGCACGCCCGCTTCGCCGGCCACGGCGCGAGCGAGCAGCGTCTTGCCGGTGCCGGGAGGGCCGAAGAGCAGGACCCCCCGCTGGATCTTGGCGCCCATGGCCTGGAACTTCGCCGGCGCCTGCAGGTACTCCTTGACCTCCTGCAGTTCCTCGATCGCTTCGTCGACGCCGGCGACGTCGGCGAAGGTGGTCTTGGGCTGGTCCTTG
>DATLPI010000303.1:0-4054 GCA_035535815.1 Actinomycetota bacterium
CAGGTCCGAATCTCCGAACTTCGCCATCTGCCTCTCTCTTCTCTTTGACGGTTCATGGGCCGACGGGTGCTTGGTCCGGTGCGAACGACCGGGCACGAGGCCCGGTCGTCGTTGCTCAGGGCATTATCACGCGCTGGAGACGCCAGCGGAAGCAAGTTCGGCCTGGATCCCCCGGGTGGTGATGATCTCGTCGATGACGCCGTACTCCTTGGCCTCATCGGCGGTGAGGATGAAGTCGCGGTCGGTGTCCTTGGCGACCTTGTCGATGGGCTGACCGGTGTGCTGGGAGATCAAGCGTTCCAGGAGCTGGCGAGACCGGGTGATCTCCTTGGCCTGGATCTCGATGTCGACCGCCTGCCCCTCGGCGCCACCGTGGGGCTGGTGGAGCAGCACGCGCGAGTGCGGCAGCGCGAACCGCTTGCCGGGCGCGCCGGCCAGCAGGAGCACGGCGGCGGCGCTGGCGGCCTGGCCCATCACGATCGTGGAGACCGGCGGCTTGATGTACTGCATCGTGTCGTAGATCGCGAACAGCGACGTGATCACGCCACCGGGCGAGTTGATGTACAGGCTGATGTCCTTGTCGGGGTCCTCGGACTCCAGGTGCAGCAACTGGGCCATGATCACGTTGCCGACGTTGTCGTCGATCGGCGTGCCCAGGAACACGATGCGCTCCTTGAGCAGGCGGGAGTAGATGTCGGAGACGCGCTCGCCCCGGCTGGTCTGTTCGATCACGTAGGGCACGTAGCCGGCGGAGATCGGGTGGTCGCTTCGCAGGTCACTCATCGTCGTCTCCTGTTTCGTCTTCCTCGTCGGCGGCCACAGCGTCGGCGGCCTCATCGGTGATGTCGGCACGTTCGACCAGGAGGTCGAGGGCCTTGCCTCTGATGATATCCCCGGCCAGCGTCACGATCTGTCCGCTTCGGTCGAGTTGGGTGGCCAATTCCTTGGGATCGCGGTTGTAGGCCTGGGCCAACGCGCCGATCTCCTTGCCCAGTTCATCGGCGTCGACCTGGATGTCGGCGTCGCGGGCGATGCTCTCCAGGATCAAGTCGGACGTGATGGCGCGCACCGCATGGTCGCGCGAGTCCTGCCGGAGGCGCTCCTCGTCCCACCCTTGGGCCTCCAGGAGCTGTTCGATCGTGACACCCGAACGCTCGGCCTGCTGCTTCGCGTGCTCCACGCGGTGCTCGGTCTCGTCGTCCACCAGCGTGTCGGGCAGCTCCACGTCGACCTTGTCGATCATCGCCTGCAGCGCCCGGTCTCGCAGCTCCCCCTTGACGTCGCGCTCCTTCAGCTCGGTGAGCCGCTCGCGCAGGTCCTCGCGCAGCTCCGCCATCGTGTCGAACTCGCTGGCGGTTTTGGCGAAGTCGTCGTCGGCCTGAGGCAGCTTGCGTGCCTTCACGTCCTTGATCAGAACGGTCATGTCGGCGGCCTGCCCGGAGAGGCCCTCGCCGGCGCCCTCGCCCAATTCCTCGGTGACCTTCAGGATCTCCCCCGCCTTCGAGCCGGGCAGATCGCTGTCGAGCTGGGGTCCGAACTCTCCGGAGCCCACGAAGTAGAGGTAGTCGGTGCGGCTCAGGCCTTCGATCTCCTGACCCAGCGGGCCGGTGGCTTTCAGGTCGATCGTGACGAAGTCGCCGTCGATGATCGGGCGCTCCGCGGGTTCCAGCTCGGCGAAGCGCTCCTGGAGCCTGGTCACCCAGTCGTCGATCTCGGACTCGGCGACCTCGGTGGCGGGCTTCTCGATCTTCAGCCCGGAGTAGTCGGCCTCGGTGAGCTCCAGGCGGGGACGGACCTCGACCACGGCGGTGAACTTCAGCGGCGAATCGTCGGCGAACTCGTCCAGATCGATGTCGGGGTCGGTGATGGGCGCCAGGTCGTGCTCGGTGATCGCCTGCCGGTAGTAGTCGGGCACCGCGGCCTGCAGGAACTCGTCGCGGACGACGTCGCGGCCGATCTGGGCGTCGATGATCTGCTTGGGTACCTTGCCCTTGCGGAACCCGGGGATCTTGACCTGGTTGGCGATCGAGCGATACGCCTGGTCCATGTCTTTCGAGTACTCGTCGGCAGGGACCTCGACGGTGAGCTTCACGGTGTGTTTGTCGGTGTTCTCGATGGTGGTCTGCATAGGTCCGTCAAGGCTACTCGAAGTTCTGGTCGAGCTCGGCCGAGGACCCGCCGAGTGGCGATGGTGGCCGGTAGGCTGCGGGCCATGTACGAGCACGAACGTTCGTTCGCCGATGGGCTCGCCGACCGCGCCGCGGACATCGGGATGGGGTTGTTCCAGGGCGATTCGTTGGAGATCCGCCACAAGGCCGACGCCAGCGTGGTGACCCAGGCCGACACCTCGATCGAGTCGATGATCCGCGAGCAGGTGGCGGCGGCGTTCCCCGACGACCACGTGCTGGGCGAGGAGGAAGGCGGGAGCGCCGATGCCGCCGAACGCGTCTGGATCGTCGACCCCATCGATGCCACCGCCAACTACGCCCGAGGCATCCCGATCTGGGCCACGCTGATCGCGCTGCAGGTGCGCGGCGAGCTGGTGGTGGGGCTGGTGAGCGCCCCGGCGCTGAACGAGCGCTACGTCGCCGCCCGCGGGGAGGGCGCCCGGATGAACGACCGGCCGATCCGGGTGAGCAAGATCGACACGATCGCGGATTCCCAGCTCTTCTACGCCGGGATGAAGACCTGGCTGCGCGATCCCGAGGGCGAGGGCGCCGCGCCGCTCGGTCTGCTGGCCGAAGCGACGCGCACCCGCGGCCTGGGGGACTTCTGGGGTCACGCGCTGGTGGCCCGGGGGGCCGGCGAAGCGATGATCGAGCCGGAGCTCAACATCTGGGACTACGCCGCGTTCCAGGTAGTGGTGGAGGAAGCGGGCGGCCGGGTCACCCAGTTCGACGGTTCGCCCACCCGCGACGGCGGCAGCGTGGTCTCGTCCAACAGCATCCTGCACGACGAACTCCTGGCGCGCCTGTCCGGCGCCTCACCGAACGGATGACGTCCGTTCCGGGGCAGCCCGGATCGCGCTTTGCCCGCTCCCTCGCGCACGGGTAGCATCCGCGCCGTGCCCCGACGAACGCTGCTGGTAGCCGCGCTGCTCACCGTCGCCGTGCTGGTCACCGCCTCCGCTCGCTCGTCGCCGCCCGAGGCCCAGGGTTCGGATCGCAACGAGTTCGGCGTCGACCCGGCGGGCGGCATCGAGAACATCGACCACATGATCTTCGTGGTCCAGGAGAACCGTTCGTACGACCACTACTTCGGCACCTTCCCACTGGGCGATGGCCTGCCGGTCGACCGTCACGGCCGGTTCACGACGTGCATCCCCGACCCCGAGGCGGGCCGGTGCCGTCGCCCGTACCACGACACGAACGAGTTCGACATCGGTGGCCCACATGGCAACGAGGCGTCGATCATCGACGTGCACGGCGGGCGCATGGACGGCTTCGTCCGCGCATTGCAGGAACGCGGAACGCCGTGCACGCACGACCCGACGCCGCCGTGGAACTGCCGGCAGGCGACACTGGGGCCCCACCGCACCCCCGACGTGATGGGGTTCCACACGTCCAAGGAGATCCCCAACTACTGGAGGTACGCGAAGCGGTTCGTGCTCCAGGATCGGATGTTCGCTCCGGTCGACTCCTGGACCCTGCCCTCGCATCTCGCGCTCGTGTCCGGATGGGTCGCCACGTGCACCGACCCTCCCGACGGCATGAGCTGCACGAGCGGCGAGCCCGAGAAGTGGTGGGAGGTGCCGGCCGGGAAGGAGGCGCCGTACGCCTGGGCCGACATCACCTGGCTCCTGGATCAGCACGACGTGAGCTGGAACTATTTCGTGGGAGAGGGGTCGTGCACCGCGCGACCGTGCCCGGCCGATCGACCGCCGGGGGTCACCGTTCCCGCCCAGAACCCGTTGCCCGGGTTCTCCACGATCGAGGCCTCGGGGCAGATCGACCGCGTGACGCCCAACACCGAGTACTTCGATGCCGCTGCGAGCGGAGGCCTGCCCTCGGTCTCATGGGTGATGCCCACGGTCAACCGCAGCGAACACCCGGCC
>DATLPI010000304.1:0-3643 GCA_035535815.1 Actinomycetota bacterium
CGAGGCCAGCTTCCTCGAAGTTGACCGCGAGGGACCCGTTGGGGTTCAGGGTGCCGTTGGGACGAAGTGATGGACTTGCGGAGACGGTGGGCTTCGGGCTCGACGGGCCGACGCTCGGGGACGAACCAGCGGGAGAGGATGCAGACGGTGTGCCGGTTGCAGGCAGCGGGCGCGGTGGCTCCGCAGCGATCTCGCGCCCCAAAGTCGGCGGCAGGGTCACGCTTCGCGGAGGGGACGAACTGGAACGAGGCGGTGAAGGGGTGGGCGCCTGCATCTCACGGGCTGGCGAAGATGAGGAAGCTTGATCGGCGGCGAACGGAGCCAAAGAGGGTGGTGAGTCCGCGAAATCTCCTTCTCCGTTCGGGGCCTGGGCGTAAATCCAGACGAAGAGGGCAAGCGCCAAACCAGCAACACCCCAGAAGGCCAGATCCCGTCTCGTGTCGTCCCGCATCCCGAACTCCTCGCGGCGTTGCTACCCGCTCTAAAGGGAAGTCGAACGCTGTTTCTGTCGGGTGCTGGGGCTCCCCCGAGGCGGCATGATCCTCGGAATGTAGTCCTGTCCCGGCCGCCTCACGTGTGTCCGACGCGATCAACCAGGGCACGAGCCCCTACGGCACGGCAGAAGGAACGAGGTTCCTTAAGAAGGGCCCTTACGCCGCAAAACACATCCGATCGACCTCATCCGAGGACGCCGTGCAGGCTATGAGACCTTTCAGCAGGATTGCTCGCGGTACGCACGAGATCATGGAACGTGTCCTGGGGTCGTTCCGAGGAGGAGCGCGGTGGTGATGAGCCCGCAGATCACGATGACGCCCGCGATCATCACGGCGATGCCTGGAGCCGGCAGGGGTTCACCTTCGCGGATCGCGGCGTCCATCGCCCGCCATCGGCGCCGTGCCAAGGCAGCGGTCACGACACCCGCCATGATCAGCAGGACCCCAACCGTCTCCCAGGCCCAATGGAGCGACTGCCCCGCCAGGAGCCGTGCGGCTGCGACGCCGGAGGCGACGAGTGCGAGCGCCGTCCGAAGCCACGCAAGATACGTCCGTTCATTCGCTAGTTGGAACTGCGGTTCAGGAATCCGTTCGCTCATGTCCTCACCCCCGCTTGTCGAGATGCCGGAGCCTAGTACGTGCAACTAGACGGACTTCGCCATCCGCATCGGCCTGAACCTCTCGGGGCAAGGTGTTCGACCCCTGGTCACCAAGACGGCTAAACGGGGGTTCTACGTGGATCTGTTCAGGGCGGCTTGGAACCCGTCTATGGCGACCCTCTCCACCGATCTCCCCAAGTACGCGCAGACCGGCCGCCGCGCATCGGGCCACATCGTCAGGAAGTCGATGGATCGGCCCAGTCGTCGCCTCGCCCGTCGCGGTAGCGGAGCAGGCTCGAGAGCCAACAGCACGACCGGATGGCGGCCGCGATTCGCGAGATCGCTGGCACGTACGTGGCAAGGGGGAGATCTCGATGACGACCCGCGACCGCGTAAGAATGCCTGCGGTTCTCTCTGTGGGCGCTAGAGGATTTGAACCTCTGACCTCTTCCGCGTCAAGGAAGCGCTCTCCCCCTGAGCTAAGCGCCCGAGGCTTCGGATGCTACCGCAGCCTTCGAGGCGGGGACCTGCACCGAGTGTCCGGTGCGGCGCGAATGTCTTCTCGGGACTGAAGCGGTCGGGCTTGGGGTTGCCTGGGGGTACATCTGGCCGAGGAACAAGACCCCACAAACGCGCCTCAGCCCTGGTGTGCGCCATAACGCAAGGGGTATAGTCCGATTGACCTACATCATCTGCGGGATGCACAACCGACCCTGGATGTCGAGGATCAGAGACCTCGTGGAGAGGGGGTACATCCGTGCGAAGGCCCTTCAGCATCGTCGGAAGCGTCATGTTGCTTGCAGCGCTCGTGCTTCTCGTCGGGATGACGAGCGTGACATCAGCGGCCTCGAGGAAGGCCTCGGTCATGATCGTCCATGGTCTGCCGGGCTTCACGGCCGACGTCTATGTGAACGGCAAATTGCTTCTCGACGGCTTCAAGCCGACGTCGACGGCAGGACCGCTTCAGCTGGATCCTGGCAGCTATGGGGTGGACATCCGGGAGGTCGGAGCATCTCCGAACTCGCCGCCCGTGTTGAGTGGCACTCTGCGCCTGTCGTCGCGCTCGAACATATCGGTCGTGGCGCACCTCACAAGGTCGGGAGATCCGACCTTGAGTGTCTTCCACAACATATTCGAGCAGATTCCGGCGGGTCGGTCGCTGCTGTACGTCCGGAATGTGGCCGCGGTCGCCCCTTTGTCCGTCCGGCTCGATGATCGTCTGGTGAAAAGGGGTCTTCGGGAGGGCGGTGAATGGGGTGTCGCGACGCCTCCAGGCCGCCACATGATCGCGTTCGGTTCAGGGGCGGCGAACGGTGTCCTGATCCCTCCCACCGATATCCGTCTGGACGAGGGCGTCGCCCAGATCGTCTACGTGGTCGGCTCGGCTAAAGCCGACAACCTCGATCTGATGGCCCAGGCGGTACACGGTCTTCATTCGGCTCCGTCAGGCGTTCTCACGGTGGATGGAGGTCTCGGCGCGGAACCTGGGTTCCCATCCTGGGCGGTCGCGCTCATGGTCGCTGCCGGCTCAACACTCATCGTGTGCGCGCGTCGACTCCTGGCGGAACGGACACAGGGTCAGTGAACCGTCTTGTCTGGTGGGCCGGAAGCACCAGCATCCTCCTCCTGGTTACCGTGCCGGTCTCGGTGTTGGTATCCAGGCCGGCAAGCGAAGTCGGCTCTCTCGAAGCCCTTCGGCGCAGCAAGGTTCCCGCTCCTGCGGAGACCGATGTGGGCGGGCTGGGGCTGCCAAAGGTGGGGGTTCGATCTGGGCTCCTCGCGAGCAAAGCAATCCGCCCCGACGGAGAGATACCCGAGCGACTTCGGATCGGCGCCATTGGCGTGGATGCTCCAATCCTCCCGGTAGGAGTTACAGCAGGGACGACGGAAATCCCGGCCGACGTGCACGAGGTGGGTTGGTATCGGTTCGGCGGACGTCCTGGTAGATCGGGCTCGACGCTGCTAGTCGCCCATGTGTCGTCGGGAACCCAGGGGCCGGGGGTCTTCTTCCGCCTTCGGGACCTCGTCCCGGGAGACGATGTCCTCGTAGAGATGCGGGACGGCTCGTCGTCCGTGTTCCGAGTGATCGCTCGCTGGTCGTACGCGAAAGAGGCGCTGCCGCATCGCCTGTTCGGTCGGACGGGACCTGCGATGCTCGCGCTCGTGACCTGCGGGGGGCCGTACTCCGCGGCAACGGGTCGGTACGAGGACAATATCGTCGTTTACGCCGTCCCCCGAGGGTAGAGCTGCATGGTCCGGCGCCTCGTTCGGCCCGCTGACCGGAGAGCCTTTCCCGCCGAGCGCAGAGTTCGGATGGCCAATCTCGCGGATCGACTGGCTTACCTGGCCCGGCGATCAGAAAACACAGTGTTTTGCGTCCTTTGCGTCGTGCTGATCTTATCGATGGCGACGGCATTCATCCTGGATAGCCGCGAGCCTTCGACCCCACCCGGGCCGCGAAGCGCCGCGACTCGCATCGACATTCCCGACGTGACAGGAATGCCAGCTTCCGATGCACGCGCACAGTTGGAGCGCGCCGGGCTCAAGTTC
>DATLPI010000305.1:0-2096 GCA_035535815.1 Actinomycetota bacterium
ACATCGCCGTGATTACGGAGTTGTGATGAGCGAACAGGGATATCGCGCGCCCGAAGCCAAGCGGATCGCGGGCATCACGTACCGCCAGCTCGACTATTGGACGCGCACCGGCCTGGTCACCCCATCGGTCAAGGACGCGCACGGTTCGGGGTCGCAGCGGCTGTACTCGTTCCAGGACCTGGCCACGCTGCGGGTGATCAAGAAACTCCTCGACACCGGGGTCTCGCTGCAACGGGTCCGCAAGGCCGTGGAGCATCTGCGCGGGATGAAGCGGTCACCCTACGGGGTCACGCTCATGTCCGATGGGGCGGGTGTGTACGAGGCGCATTCACCCGAGGCCGTGGTGGACTTGTTGAAGAACGGCCAGGGCGTGTTCGCCATCTCCTTGGACGCCGTCTACAGCGACCTGGAGGCCAGCGTGAACGAAGCGCCGGCCCGAAAACGACGAAGTTCCGCCGGAGGCTCGTGAGCGCCCAGCCCTCTTGGTCTGCCTCCGCCGCCCCGAAGAGCCACACGATCCGCTTCGCCCATGCCTCCGAGCGCCAGTTCGCCGAGCTGCTCGACTTCTACGAGATCGACTGGGACTACGAGCCCACCTCCTTCGACATCGAGTGGGATAAGGAGGGCCACGTCACCCAGCGGTTCACGCCCGACTTCTACCTGCGTGAGTACGACCTCTACATCGAGATCACCACGCTGAGCCAGAAGCTGGTCACGAAGAAGAACCGGAAGGTCCGGCGGCTGCGGGAGCGCTACCCCGAGATCACGTGCAAGATCTTCTACCAGCGCGACTACCTGTCCCTGGTCACCAAGTACGGTCTGCACGATGCCCGGGACGACCACCGGCCATAGCGCCGTTCGCTCCGTAGACTCGCTGACGTGAGGTTCGCTCCGCACACCGACGACGAGATCCGCGACATGCTCGCGACGATCGACCGAACCTCCCTCGACGACCTCTTCACGCAGATCCCCGCAGGGGTCCGGCTCGACCGGCCGCTCGCGATCCCCGACGGGGTCTCGGAGATGGAGCTCGTGGCCGACATGCGCGCCCTGGCCGCCAGGAACCGGCACGCCGACGAACTCGTGTGCTTCGCCGGCGGGGGGGCCTACGACCACTACGTGCCCTCGGTGGTGTGGGCGCTCGCGGGACGCTCGGAGTTCTACACCTCCTACACGCCCTATCAGCCCGAGCTCTCACAAGGCGTGCTCCAGGTGCTGTTCGAGTACCAGTCGATGATCTGTGAGCTCACCGGCCTCGAGGTCTCGAACGCCTCGCTCTACGACGGTCCCACGGCGTTGGTGGAGGCCGTCCACATGACGATCGCCGGTGCGAAGCAGCGGGTCCTGGTCTCATCGGGCGTCGATCCCCGCGCCCTCGAGGCGCTGACCACGGCCGGCAGGGGAGCGGGGTACGTGCCGGAGGTGTTCGAGGGCTCGCCGGTCGTGACCGAGGACGTCGCGGCCGTCGTGGTGCAGCACCCGAACGTCTTCGGTGTACTCGAACCCGCCCGCGAGCTCTTCGCCAGCGCCCACGACGGGGGAGCGCGCGCGATCCAGGTGTTCGATCCGCTCTCGCTCGGCGTCCTTGCTCCCCCCGGGGAACTCGGCGCCGACATCGCCGTGGGGGAGGGCCAAGGCCTCGGCAACCACCTGAACTACGGAGGGCCCTACCTCGGCATCATCGCCGCGCGACTCGCGGACGTTCGCAAGCTCCCGGGTCGCATCGTCGGTGAGACCGTCGACGTCGAAGGACGGACCGGATACGTCCTAACGCTCCAGGCGCGTGAGCAGCACATCCGGCGCGAGAAAGCCAACTCCAACATCTGCACGAACCAGACGCTGATGGCGATCGCCGCGACCGTGGCCATGGGATGGCTCGGACGACACGGGCTGGTCGAGCTCGGACGTCAGTGCGCCGCGAAGGCCGCGTACACGGCGGCGGCGCTCACCGAGCTTCCCGGCGTGTCGCTGGCCTTCGAAGGGCAGGCCTTCTTCAAGGAGTTCACCATCCGGCTGCCGGAGCCCGCCGCCGCGGTGGTGGAGTCGATGATCGCGCACGGGTTCCTCGCGGGGGTCCCCATGCCACAGGCGGGGCA
>DATLPI010000306.1:0-4439 GCA_035535815.1 Actinomycetota bacterium
AACCGGCGCTCCTGCTCCTCGTCGCTCCCCGAGAACCAGTACTTGATCAGGATGATGCCGTCCTCCACCAGGAGACGCTCGAAGATCGGGCACTGCCGCAGGAACCGGTAGTACTCGTTGGGCGTGCAGAACCCCAGCACGTGTTCGACGCCGGCGCGGTTGTACCAACTGCGGTCGAACAGGATGATCTCGCCCGCCGCGGGGAGCTCGGCCACGTACCGCTGGAAGTACCACTGCGAGGTCTGACGCTCTGTGGGCTTGGGCAACGCGACGTGCTTCGTGATCCGCGGGTTCGTGTGTTCGGCGATGCGCTTGATCGTGCCGCCCTTGCCGGCCGCATCGCGTCCTTCGAAGATCACCACGACCCGGGCGCCCGTCTCGGCGACCCACTGCTCCATCTTCACGAGTTCTTCTTGCAGTCGGTAGAGTTCCTTCTCGTAGGCCTTGTTCGGGAACTTCGTGCGCCCCGAACCCTGCCGCTCCATCGCTTCGCTCATGTCTTCCCGCCTCCAGACCTCGCCCTGTTCGATGAGTCTAGGGGCGAGTGCTCTAGGCTGGGTGGGTGTCCGACGTCGATCCCCGCATCCTGGCCGACCGCAAGCAGCTCCGCGCCGTCCCGATCCACGAGCGTCCGAAGCCCCGCATGCGGGGCCGGCTCCACCAGGGCGCGTTCTTCGCCGCGATCCCGGCGGGCCTGGTGCTGGTGGCGCTCGCGCCCACCGGTCGCGCGCGGATCGCGACGCTCATCTACGCGCTCACCCTGATCGGGTTGTTCGGCGTCAGCGCCTCCTACCACCTGGGGGCCTGGTCGGAAGACGCCTACGTGCGGATGCGCCGCCTCGACCACTCGATGATCTTCGTGCTGATCGCCGGGACCTACACACCGTTCTGCATGCTCGTGCTCACCGGTGCCTTGGGCACCGCGACCTTGATCACGGTGTGGGCGGGAGCCGCCGTGGGGGTGGCCACGAAGTTCTATCGCGTCGATCTGCACGTGCTGTCCGGGTTCATGTACATCGGGCTGGGGTGGGTGGCGGTGGTCAGCCTCCCGGCGTTGATCCGCGGCCTCGACACGCCCGAGACGCTGCTGCTGATCGCGGGCGGGCTGCTGTATTCCTTCGGCGCGCTCGTGCTGGCCACCAACAAGCCGAACCCGTGGCCGCTGACGTTCGGCTATCACGAGGTGTGGCACTCCATCACGATCGCCGCGGCGATCTGCCACTACCTCTGCATCCTGATGATCGTGCTGCAGCTCCGCGGCTGACCCCGCGCGTCTACGCGATCAGCGGTCGCAGGTCCTCGATGATGCGGTGGCCGTTCGTGCTGGCGGGGCGGCCTTCCATGGCCTCTTCGGGCCGGAAGACCAGGTAGGTGTCCAGGCCCACCGCCTTCGCGCCGTCGCAGTAGACCACCTGGTCGTCGACGAAGACCGCGCGGCCCGGGTCGGGATCGCCAAGGGCTTCCAGGGCCAGCCGGTAGATCTCGGGTTCGGGCTTCATGGTCCGCACCGCGAACGACAGGATCACGGCATCGAACTCCGCCTCCAACCCCAGTCGCTCGACGATCGGCACGGTGTTGTACGAGCAGTTGCTCACGAGCGCGGTCTTCACGCCACGTGCGCGGAGGCCGCGCACCACGCCGAGAGAGTCGTCGTAGAGGTGCACGCGATCGCGCATCATCTCGCCCTCCATCGCGATGAGCTCGGCCACCAGGTCGGGGTCGGGCGCGTGTCCTGCCGCTTCGATGATGGCGGCCATGTCGGCGTTCGCATCGGGGTTCTCGCCCTTGCTCCTGGCCGGGCGGGTGACGGTGAACACCTCGCCCATGGCCTGGGGGGTGATGCCGAGGCGCTCGGCGAGCGAGTGCTGCCATGCCAGCCAGTCGCTCCACACCAGGGTGTCGTACAGGTCGAGCAGGACGGCGTCGTAGGTGGACACGGGAACCAGCCTACCGGCGCGTCACTCCGCCCAGAGGCCGGCGAGGAACCCGTCGACGTCGGCCGTGCCCGTGAGGTCGACGACGGCGTCGGGTGCAGGATCGATCTCCGGAGCGATCAGTTCGAAGCATGAGGCCACCGACGCGGGTTCCAGGAACCGGCTGAGCTGTGCGTAGCTGTGCGGGTCCTCGAGCCCTTTCGGGCGGCGGTAGTAGCGCATGGGGAACGTCACGTGGAGGGCGTCGCGGGCGCGGGTGAGCGCCACATACAGCAGTCGGCGCTCCTCTTCGATCTCGTCGTCATCGCCGGTCGCCATGTCGGAGGGGATCATGCCGTCGGCGGCGTGGATCAGGTGAACGACGTCCCATTCGAGTCCCTTGGCGGAGTGGATCGTCGAGAGCACCAGGTAGTCCTCGTCGAGCAGCGGCGGGCCCGCGAGGTCGCCGGTCGACGACGGCGGATCCAGGGTCAGCTCCGACAGGAACCGTCCGCGAGACTCATACCCCTGAGCAAGCAGCGTGAGCTGGTCGAGGTCACGCGTCCGTGCCGCAGCGGCCGGGTACGTGCGGCCGATCACCTCGTCCAGGAACGGACGAAGGCGCTCGAGTTGGGCAGCCGGAGGCATCACGGTCTCGTCCACGCAGCCACGGAGCGCCGATCGGAGCTCCTGGAAGCCCTCGACCGCCGCGCGAGGCACGTCGGCAGGTTGGTCAAGCACCTTCACCAATGGTGAGGCTTCGTCCGGGTTGCCCTCGCGTACGCCGACCTGGGTCATGAGGCGGCGAGCGGTGGCCGGCCCCATGCCCTCCGGCAGCTGCAGCACGCGGAACCACGCCACCTCGTCCCACGGGTTCTCCAGCACCCTCAGGATCGCGAGCGTGTCCTTCACGTGTCCGGCTTCCATGAACTTCAGACCGCCGTACTTCACGAACGGGATGCTGCGACGCGCGAGTTCGACCTCGAGCAGATCGCTGTGATGGGCCGCGCGGAACAACACCGCCTGTTCCTTCAGTGGCACCCCTTCCTCGCGGTGGGCGAGCACGGTGTCGCACACCGCGGCGGATTGGGCGGGCTCGTCGAGGCAGGTGCGCAACGTGGGTGTGCGGTCGCCGCGCCGAGACGACCACAGCGTCTTGTCGTGCCGCTGGGGGCTGAGCGCGATCGCGGCGTTGGAGGCGGCGAGGATGGGCGGGATCGACCGGTAGTTCTGTTCGAGGGTGATCACGGTGGCCTCTTCGAACCGGTCCGGGAACTCCAGGATGTTGCGCACCGTCGCCGCTCGGAACCCGTAGATCGACTGCGCGTCGTCGCCCACCACCGTGAGGTTGCGCGCGCTCGGCGGCCGCATGGCCTCGAGGATGTCGGCCTGGAGGGCGTTGGTGTCCTGGTACTCGTCGACCAGGATGTGGTCGAACATCGCCGCCATCGGCTCCCGGGTGGCATCGCTCCACGCCAGTGCCTTCCAGAACAGCAGCAGGTCGTCGTAGTCCAGGACGTTCTGCTCGCGTTTGCGGACGGTGTAGGCGGTGAAGATCTCGCGGATGCCGTCGGCTTCCTCCAGGCACCACGGGTAGTGACGCTTCAGCACGTCGCCGAGCTTGTCGCCGGCGTTGACGGTGCGCGAGTAGATCGACGCGAGCGTCTCCTTGCGGGGGAAGCGGCGCTCGCGCGTGCTGAAGCCGAACTCGTCGCGCAACAGGTTCATCACGTCGGCGCCGTCGGCCTGGTCGAGCACGGTGAAGTCTGGGCGCAATCCCAAGGGCCGTCCGTGCAGGCGGAGCAGGCGGTTGCCCACGGCGTGGAAGGTGCCGCCCCACACCCGTCCCGCATCGGCCCCGGTCATGCGCTCGGCTCGGGAGAGCATCTCGCGTGCGCCACGCCGGCTGAACGTGAGCAGCAGGATGCGTTCCGGGCGGGTTCCCTGTTCGATCAGCCACGCGACCCGAGCGGCGAGCGTGGCGGTCTTGCCGGTGCCCGCACCGGCGACGATCAGCAACGGACCCTCGCCATGGGTGGCCGCAGCACGCTGGGCCTCGTTGAGCTGGTCTCCGAACATGTGTTCGGAGTCTATACCCGGTTCCTTCCCCGGTGGCGAGCGCTAGATCAGGGGAACGAGGCTGAGGATGTCGTCCGTGCCGTTGGTGGTGAGCTGCTTCTCGCCGCCGCTGCCGTCGGCCCTCACGGAGAACAGCTCGAAGTCGGACCCGTCGTTTCGGACGAAGATCACCCGCGAGCCGTCCGCGGTGAACACCGGGGAGAACTCCAGGTCCGCATCCGCAGCCAGGAAGATGGGCTTGGTGCCCTCGGGCGTGCCGAGATAGAGGTCGTAGCCGGCGATGCCTCCCCGGGCCATGACGTTGCTATCGAAGAGCATGGCGAACGAGTTCCCGTCCGGGGCCCAATCGCCGAAGACGCTGTACGTGTCGGTGCCGAAGTCTGTGAGCTGCTGGAGGCCCAGGCCGTTGGGTTTGATCCACGAGATATCGAGCGAGTCACCGTCGTA
>DATLPI010000307.1:0-3758 GCA_035535815.1 Actinomycetota bacterium
GTGACCGAGATCGTCAAGATCCCGAACCGCGGCCACGCGCTCACGATCGACAACGGCTGGCGCGCGGTCGCCGATACGGCGCTCGCGTTCGTTCAGAAGTACGCGAAGACCTGAGCGATACGCAAACACGTGGGAGGTACACGAATGAAGATCCGGGCCCGACAGGTGATCCTGGTTGTCGCCGCGTTGCTCGCCCTCTCGCTCGCGTCGACACCGGCATCAGCGCAGAGCGGAGCAACGGACGGCACCCGACCGACCATCATCCTGGTTCACGGCGCCTTCTCTGGGCCGTCCGCCTGGGACGAGGTCGTGGCGGGGCTCCAGAAAGATGGCTACTCGACGGTCACGCCGACGCTCGGCCTCGCGTCGATCGACGGGGACGTCGCGATCGTTCGGTCGGCGCTGGACGGGATCTCGGGCGACAAGATCCTCGTCGGACACTCCTACGGCGGGATCGTCATCTCGAACGCAGCTGCCGGCCGAACCGACGTGCTCGGCCTCGTGTTCACGGCTGCCTTCGTCCCCGCTGAGGGTGACTCGATCGCAGGCCTCGGTGTGGGCTATGCGCCGCCGTCGTTCCTGGCCCCGGGGCACCTCGTGTTCAACCCGTTCCCGTTCGCCACGATCGATCCCTCCTTCTTCCGCGAGGACTTCGCGCAAGACCTGAATCCCAAGCTCGCGGCAGCCCTCGCCGCGCCGCAGGGCGCGACCAGCTTGGGCATCCTGACCGATCCGTCGGGCCCGGTCGCGTGGGGCGACATCCCGTCGTGGTACGCACTTTCGGGAGCCGATCGGGTGATCGACCCGGCACTCCAACTCTTCATGGCGCAACGAGCCGGGTCCCAGATCGTCCAGTTCGATGACGCGAGCCACGCCGGCGGCTTCACCCACTACCAGGCGCGGTTCGTCAGGTTGATCGAGCAAGCCGTCCGATCAACGACCGGCTGACCCCTCCGTGTCCCGGACGCGCTACTCTGGGAGACCCGCGAAGACGAGGAAACGCTTCGCCTGGCTCACAGGCGGCCGGCGCGATCGAGTCCGCGAGCTGGGCGGCGCCCTCACCGGGTGATCCGGACCCCCACCACCGCATACGTCAACCAGAGCGCGGTCGCCACACTCCAGCGGTCGACGGCCCAGCAGAGAGTCACCAAGGAGAAGTTGATGGCCATCGAAAAGGGACACGAGAGGCAAAGTACAACGGTGGGCACATCGACCCCGCATGTGTCCCCACATCCAACGGGGACCACGTACAGCTCTCATCCGGAGCACAGCGCGGCGCTCTTACGCCATTTCGCCGATCTGCGTGACGGCACTCACGGCGGTGCCAATGCGCGACGGGACAAGGAGCGCCTCTTCGCTGAAGCCGTCCCGCTGATCGATCCGTACGCCCGGCAGGCGCTCGAGGAGATCAACACCTATGTGCTGCTCGACTCCGGCGAGGTGACCGCCACGGGAGTTCGCCGCTCAGCGGACGACGGCATCGATGCCGTTTGGGCGTTGTCATGGCCGGAACAGGAGGCCGCGGGTATCAAACCGGTAGTCATCCGCGCCTACTTCGGCCCCGGATTCGCCCACCCGCATCTGCAGAGTGGCAGCGTCGGCGACTGGCCACTCAACGTGTTCGAAGTTGAGCAAGCGGCGACAGAGCTACCAACCCTGCGTGCCATGGCGGCGGCGGATATCCACAACCTGGTCTTCCAACTCGGAGGAGACGTTCGCATCATCCCGGCCACTGTCAAAGGACTCGACGCGTAAGCGAAAGGATCGCATCGACCCTTGGGATATCGTGGTTCCGTTCCTCACGCATCCCATCAGGCGGTTGCGCTGCCTGGCAGGGTTGGCGCCCCTCCCTGGGCATCGCAGCCTAACGTCCAAGGGAGTTCGAATGATGACGTCGTACGACCAGCGGTTCATCGACATGATGGTGCCTCACCAAACCGGCATGACCTGTGACGAACCAATCACGGGGTGGCTCACGTCTCCGTGTGCTCCGCGTTCATGCCGTGCATCGCTTCGCCATCCCTGCCATGCCTCTCCATGAACGGCATCAGCTCCTGCGGCATGACGACGAAGGGACGCTTCATGTCATGGTCCTCGTGCTCGAGGATGTGACAGTGGTACATGTACCGGCCGGCGAACACCTCGAAGCGCACGGCGATGTCGACGACCTCGTTGGGGTTGACCCGCACCGTGTCCTTGAGGCCGAGCTCGTTCTCGTCGAGCTCGTGCGGGATGGTGTCGTCGGGCTGGCGACCGATGTGCACGACCGCCGCCGTCGCGCCCCTCGTTGTCGCGCCTCTGTCGAGCTCCACGACCGAAGCCATCCGGCCGAGCAGTTGGAAGCTTGTGAGATGCACGTGGATCGGGTGCGTGTCCTCGGTCAGGTTGATGAACCGCCAGATCTCGGGTTCGCCGAGCATCGGGAAGAAGGTGACGGTGTCCTCGAAGCGGGATGCGACCGTTCGCCAACGTGTCTCCTCGTGCCGCCCATCCCGCTCGTCGAGGACCGTGACGACGCGATCGTCGCCGGCGGGATCCTCGATGAGCTCGCGCAGGGTCAGCATCGGCGGTGCGCCGTCCACGTCCGATTCCAACTCGACCAGCGCGACCGCACGCACCGGGCTGTTGGCGAGGTCGTCACCCGTGAGGCGCGCGAAGTCGGACGTCAACACCTGCGGTGTCGAACGGCGGCGGCGTGCTCCCTGGATCAGTCGGAACCGGAGGACCTCCGGGTAGGGCAGCAGACCATCGAGGTCGACGGCGCCTGCGGTCGCAGGATCGGCGAACGTACCGTCGAAGGGCGCGCGGGCGGTGTTCAGCACGGTCAGCTCGGTGCCGGGTGCGAGATCGGAAAAGTCGACAAGGAGGTCGGCGCGTTCGGCCGAAGCCAACACAAGCCCCTGCGGCGGGAGCGTTACGGGCGAGAGCAGCAGGCCGCCCTCGGTGCCGATCTGGACGATCCGTTCGTGGTCGGGTGTGCCGTCACGCATGAGAACCAGACGAAAGGTTCGGGCGTTCGAGCCATTCAGCACCCGGACGCGATAGGTCGTGGGCTCGACCTCGGCGATCGGCCAGATCTTGCCGTTGACCGTCGTGAACGGACTGAAGCACTCCATGATCTCGGGATCCCTCTTGTGGAGGAGTCGGCCCGTCAATCCACCATCGGGGCCCACGTCGAAATTGCGGTCGCTGAGCAGGAGCGGCAGCTCGTACGGCGGCCCCTCGGGCAGATCGAGCTCGTGCTCGCGTTCGTCACGCACGATCCAGAGACCGGCGAGACCGGCGTAGACGCTGAGGCGCGTCACTCCCATGACGTGGTCGTGATACCAGAGCATCGCGGCGCGTTGATCGTTCGGATAGGTGTGAAGCGCCCGCTGGCCGGGGGCGGCGATGTTCTCCGTCCATCCGTCGCTGGACGCGGGCGTGACCCCACCGTGGAGGTGGACGACCGAGAATCCGCTGAGCGCGGCCGCAGCCATATCGGCCCGGCCGTCACCGCGGCCCGGCAAGCACTGGACGGGCACACCTTCCGACTCGTGGCTCGACGCGGCGACGACCGTCACCGGCAATCGGTCCTCGAGGCCGTTGTCCCACTCCACCTCGACCTGGACACCGCGGTGGACCTCGATCGTGGGGCCCGGGATCTGCCCGCCGTAGGTCCACACCCGGGACGGTGGCAGGTCTCGGTGGAACCGGTGCGTGGCCGTCTCGAGACGGACGGTCAAACGGGTCGGCCCGCTGATGAGGCGTCGGGGCGC
>DATLPI010000308.1:0-7741 GCA_035535815.1 Actinomycetota bacterium
TCGGTGACCCTCCGGTGGTCTCCAGGTCGACCGCACAGAACGTGACCTCGGACAGTGGCACGCCGAGCTCGAGCGTGGTTTGGATCGGTTCGGCCAGCACCGCCTATCGCCTCCGTCGGTGGGGCCGAACGGAGCCGAACAGTACCGAACAGGTGTTCGGATTGTCAAGAGGCGGACTCCTGGTCCGAGATCAGGCGTGTGGATAGAGGGCGTCTTCGACGAGGGAGGCCAAGAGCTGCTCGATCGCCAGGTGGCATTCTTGGATGTGGGCGGTCACGGTGGACGGGACGCGGATCGCGACGTCGGCGACGGGCGCGAGGTCGCCGCCGGACTCGCCGGTGAGGGCGATCACCCGCAGCTCTTGTGTGTGCGCCTGTTCCGCTGCTCGGATCACGTTGCGTGAGTTGCCGCTGGTCGAGATCCCCATCAGCACGTCGCCCGCGTGCCCGTGCGATTCCACTTGCCGCGCGAACATCCCCTCGACGCCGAAGTCGTTCGCGATCGCGGTGAGCAGCGACGAGTCCGTCGTCAGCGCCATCGCCGCGATCGACGGGCGCGGGTTGTCGATCGTGAAGGTGCTGACGAACTCGGTGGCCAGGTGCTGGGCGTCGGCGGCGCTGCCACCGTTGCCACAGATCAGCAGCTTGCCGCCGGCGCGGAACGAGGCGGTGAGGACGCCGGCGGCCGAGACCACGTCATCGAGGCATCGCTCGAGCGTGGCCTGCATCGTGCTCGCAGCTTCACGCAGGTAGGCGTCGGCGGCGGGGCGGAACGCTTCGTCGCTCACGTGGTGCCCTCTCGCGGTCGGTGGGTGGCGGGCTCGCCGGTGACGAGCCCCGCGATGATATCCACGGCGGCCGCGAGGTCGGGGACCACGTGGTCGGCGTCCTCGCGAGCGCGCTCGACCTCCGCGGGCCCGTGGCCCGTCATCACGAGGAAGGTGGTCGCGCCGATCGCCCGGCCCATGCCAACGTCGCCGGCGTGATCGCCCACGACGAACGCCTCCGCGGGATCGAACCCGAACCGCTCGGCTGCCTCGAGGGCCATCCCCGGTCGGGGCTTGCGACACGCGCAGTCGTCCTCGGGGGCATGAGGGCACACGAGGACCGCATCGATCGACGCGCCCTCGGCGGCCAGCATCGAGCGGAGGCGCTCGTGGATCGTATCGAGCTGCGCCGTCGAAAGCAGGCCGCGACCCACGTTCGCCTGGTTCGTGACCACCACGATCCCCAGGCCCAGGTCTTCTCGCAGCCGGCGGATCGCCGCGGCCGAACCGGGGATCAACACGACCTCGTCGGGATCGGACAGATGGTCGACCTCGGTATTGATCGTCCCGTCGCGATCGAGCAGCGCGAAGCAGCGAGCCTCGCTCACGTGGCGGTGGGCGTCCAGACCCGGTCGGCGCGCAACGCGCGCACGCCGTCGCGGTCGAAATCGAACGGGGCGAACTGGCCGCCCATGGACTCCAGCGATGAGCGCACAGCGGCACGAACGTCCGGCGTGCACGCGATCAGCAGGTAGCCGCCGCCCCCGGCGCCGCAGATCTTGCCGCCGGAGGCTCCCGCGTCGCGGGCCGCGTCCAGCATCGCCTCGATCGGGGTGTGTTCGGCGATGTGCGGGTTCATCCGCTTCTTCGCCTCGAAGGCGTCGTGGAGCATCTGGCCGAGCCGTTCGACGTCGCCCGTTTCGATCACCCCGCGCATCGCGTACGCCATCTCCACCAGCTGCTTCATGCCGAGCAGCGTCTCTTCTCGGCCGCTGCGGAACAGCTCGATCTGCGTGTCGATCAGGCCGACGTTGCGCCGGACCTTTCCCGTGTAGCAGAGCAAGAGGTTGCGGCGCAGGTCTTCCAGGCGCGCGGGCTCGCTCGCCACCGGTGTCACCTGGACCCCGGTCGAGCGGAACTCGATCAGGTTGCAGCCACCGAAGGCGGCCGCGTACTGGTCCTGCCACCCGCCGCTGATGCCGAGGTCGTCGCGTTCGATCGCGTAGGACATCTGTGCGAGTTCTGTCCGCGTCATCGCGCGGTCCTGCAGCATGGCGAGCGCCGCGACCACCGCGGTGACCAGGGCCGAAGATCCGCCCAACCCGCTGCCGGGGGGCGCTTCGGATTCGATGTCCACCTGTACGCCGCCGGGCACGCCGATCCGGTCGATCGCTGCTTTCGCCAGGTCCATCACGCCGTCGTACTCGGGGCCCTCGTCCAGGCCGTATTCGACGAGGTGACCGAGGTCGAGCGAGCGGACCCGAACCTGTCGATCCTCGCGCGGCTCGACCGTGACCCGCACGAAATGGTTGATCGTGGCCGACACGACGGCGCCGCCGTGTTCGTCGTACCAGTGCGGGAAATCGGTGCCGCCGCCCACGAAGCTGATCCGCAGCGGCGCCACGGCATGGATCGGCGTCAGATCGGCGGCCGTGGGCACGCCGCCAGTCTAGGGGTGGCTCAGGCGACCTGGCGCTGCAGACGTCGGCGTTGCTGTTCGGTGAGGCCGCCCCACACGCCGTAGCGTTCGCCGTTCTTCAGCGCCCACGACAGGCACTCTTCGCGGATCCTGCAGGAGCCGCAGAATGCCAACGCCGGTCCGGCCTCCTCCTCGGAGATGGGGAAGAACAGGTCTGGGTCGACACCGAAGCACGCCGCTCGGTCCTGCCAGAAGTCTGGCGGCGTGGGATTCATGGGCAACAGGTCCATGTCCACGTCCGGGTACCGATCGATCCTCACCGCGACGTACCTCCCCCCTCGAACCTCCGCGATGGGCGGGCACCGACCGCGGAGGACGATTCATAACAGAGGGGGGTCGCCCAGCGGAAGGGGTCGAACGCACGCAATCCTTCCTTCCCCGGTAGAGGGACAGGAAATGACACGAATGGGCTAGTCCAACGAGCCGACGGTGACCAGATCGACGCCGTCGGCGGTGCGCAGATCCACGGCCGCCGACGACCACCGGACGCGAACGATCGCAGCCGTGCCGGCGCCGTCGGCGGCCACCGCGGCGCTCGTCACGACGCCGGCCTCCGGTGCGGTTTCGGTCACCACCGCTGTGCCGGCAGCGACCGCCGACGATGCGGCGACCCGTCGCAGCACGGTGGGCGGATGGCCGAGGTTGCGGACCTTGGCCACCGACTCCTGACCGAGGAAGCAGCCCTTGGTGGCATCGATCGTGGCGTCGAGCCCGGCTTCGGACGGCAGGGAACCTTCGTCGAAGTCCGGTCCCATGCGCGGCTGTCCGTGGCGGATCCGCCATACCTCGCGGGCATCCCAGCCGACCTCGAGGAGATCGGAACCCACCAGGCGCTCGCGTTCCCTGCCGGCGGGCTTCCCGCTCGCGACGATGATGTCCTCGCCCTCACCCAGGATCGAGGGCTCCAGGCCGGCACGGGCGGCCACCACCGCGGCGTGGCCCACCAGCCCGAAGGCCGAGAGCTCATCGGTGCGGTCGCGCAGGGTCACATCCGAGGACAGCACGTAGGGGAGCAGCAGGTTCCCGATCGATCCGGGCTGTTCGGGGTGCTGCAGCAGCAGGAACCCTTCGTCGTCGCGTCCCACCATGAAGTCGGCCCGGATCCTTCCGGTGGGGCTCAGCAGCAGGGAGCGCCGCGCCTGCCCGTGGGCGAGGGACGCCACGTCGGTGGTCACCAGGTCGTGGAGCCAGCCTTGCGCGTCGCTGCCCGTGACCTGGATCTTCCGGAGCGCCGACAGGTCGACGAACGCGCGCCCTGCCTCCAAGGCGGCGAGCTGTTCCGGCGGCGCGTCGAGTGGACCCATCGACTGGGATTATCTCGCCGTGGACGTTCCTCGCACCCTGCTCGTCACCAACGACTACCCGCCGCGCGTGGGCGGGATCCAGCGCACCCTCGAGGCGCTGGTCAAGGAACTCCCGCCTGAACGGGTCTCGGTGTTCTGTCCCGACTGGGACGAGGCCGATGTCTTCGATCGCTCGGTGCCCTATGAGGTGCTCCGCCAGCCCGAACGGTTCCTGTGGCCCACACCCGACGTGGGGCGGCGGATCCAGGCAGCCGTGGAGGCGACCGGCGCCGAGGTCGTGCTGTTCGGCGCCACCTACCCGTTGGCCATGCTGGGACCCGGCCTGGCGGCTCGCGGCACTCCCTACCTCGCTGCCGCCCATGGCTTCGAGTACTGGCTCTCGGTGGCGCCGGGCTCCCACGCGCTGATGCGCTACGCCACGTCCAAGGCCTCCCGCGTGCCGGTGATGTGCAGCGAGTTCATCGCGCGCACGGTGCGGACCGCCGTGCCCAAACGGGTGCCGGTCTCCGTGTTGTACCCGGGTGCCGACGTCGAGGTCTTCCGGCCCGATCTGCCCACCGCCGATCTGCGGGAGCGCCACGGGATCGGCGACCGTCCTCTCGTGGTGTGCGTGAGCCGTCTCGTGGCGCGCAAAGGACAGGACGTGCTGATCCGCGGGATGGAGCGCCTGCGACGCCGGGTTCCGGACGCCACCCTGTTGATCGTGGGCGGTGGTCCGTACGAAGAGCGCCTCCGCGAGCTCGCCGCCGAGACGCCCGCCGATGCGGTCGTCTTCTCCGGACAGGTGAGCGAAGCCGACCTGCCGCGCTACTACGCGGTGGGGGACGTGTTCGCGATGCCATGCCGGACGCGCCTGGCCGGCATGGAGGTCGAGGGCTGGGGGAATGTGTTCATCGAGGCCGCGGCGTGCGCGAAGCCGGTGGTGGTGGGGGATTCCGGCGGCGCGAGGGAGGCGCTGATCGACGGGGAGACCGGCCTGCTGGTCGACGGCGCGAACGTGGATGCCGTCGCGGACGCCGTCGGGGATCTGTTGAGCGACCCCGACCGAGCCCGGGCCATGGGCGAGGCCGGACGCGCCCGCGTTCTGCGCAACCACGACTGGCCCGACATCGCCCGCACCCTCACGCTCTGGCTTCAACAGGCCGCCGCCGGCTGAGGCTCCAGCAGGCCGCCGCCGGCTGAGGCTCAACAGGCCGCCCCCGGCTGAGGGGCGCTCGCTTGCGAGGTTCGCGCCTCCGTGGGCGGTACCCTGGCCAGATGGAGCCGCCCGCCTCGACGAGCGACGCCAAGCGGTGCCCGGACTGCAACGCCTTGGTGAGCCCGGATGCCGAATGGTGCGGCCAGTGCTTCCGGTCGTTGAAGGACACACCCCAGGAGCCGGAGCCGGTCGCCGTCGCCATGCCCACGATGAACGACCCGTTGCCCGCGGTGCCCCCCATGCCTGTGGCGGCCACCGATCGCGCGGAGGCCAACCTCCTGGATGGAGAGCAGCCGGCTATCCCCGAGGCCCCGGGCAAGGCGCCCACCTGGCCGTGCCCCGCGTGCGGCAACGCCAACCCCATCGAACTCGACGCCTGCGCCCTGTGCGGCACATCGTTCGCCGCCCTGATGCGCCAGGACGAGGCTCCCCCCGAGGTCGACCCCAAGGACGCGCTCGGGTGGTCGTTGATCTATCCGGGCCTTGGCCACCGAAAGCTGGGCCGAGGGTTGGACGGGCTCGCGCGCGGCGTGTTGTTCACGATGCTCGCCGCGATGGTTTTGGTGATCGTGGTCTCCGGGGTCACCACGGCCGGGCTGCTGGGCGTGCTGGCGCTGTACCTCCTGATGGCCCTCATCGTCTACCTGGGCTCTGCCTATGAGGCGTACCGGATCGCTCAGGGCGGCCAGCCGCTGGTGACCGCGCGGGCGCTGCTGTGGGCGACCGTGGGGATCATCATGCTATCGGTGGTGCTGCTGGCGCTCACCGTCGCCTCGGTGGCCAGCCGCTAGGATTCCCGAGCCATGGAGCATGCCGAGGGTTCGATCGTCATCGAGGCGCCGCTCGAAGACGTGATGGAGGTCATCGAGGACTACGAGTCCTACCCCGAGTGGGCAGACGTCCGCACGGTGGATGTCCGCCAGCGCGGCGAGGGGAACCGCGCCACCGAGGTGGCCTTCGAGGTGGACGTGCCTGTGCTGGGGAAGGCGGCCTACACGCTGTCCTACCAGTACGCACCGGGCGACACCGGGCTTTCCTGGTTCACCACCGAAGCCCGGGGGGCCATCCGCGACATCCGTGGTGAGTACCTGCTGGACGAGCTCTCCGAGGCCGAAACCAAGGTCACCTACCGGCTCGGCGTCGAGATCGGCGTCCTCGTCCCGGGGTTCCTGCGCACCGAGGGAGCCAAGCGGGTGATCGAGAACGCCCTTGAGAAATTGAAGCGCCGCGTCGAGATGGGGTAGGTGACCTCCATCCCGCGACCCGCGGTTCCGCCTCGTCCCGACGGGGCGGTCGCCGCGCACGTGGTCGGTGCGTTCGCACGACCGTGGCCCACGGCCACGTGGTCGCTGCCCGACACGATCGCCGTCTCGTTCATGCCCTTCGGCATCGTCCTGTTCCTGTCGATCGTGGTGGGACCGTTCCTCGGATGGACCGGGCCCGGTGGCGGCCTGCTCCTGACCTTCCTGCAGCAGGTCGCGATGCTGGTGCCGGTCGTGTGGTGGGTGAAGGCGACGGACCACGGAGGCTGGGACACGCTGGGGCTGGGGCGCGGCCGCTGGGATCGGGCCGACGTGTTCTCCGGGCTCGGGCTTGGGCTGCTGGCCATGGTCTCGGGTTCGGTGGTCCTCTACATCACCTACGAGATCGCTCGCGCCGTCCTGGGGCGTGATCCGCAGGTTTTCGGGAACGAGCCGGCCCTGGAGGGAGCATGGCTCTACGGCTTCGCGATCCTGGCGATCTGCTTCGCGCCGATCTGCGAGGAGATCCTGTTCCGCGGCTTCCTGTTCAACGGCCTTCGCAGGAGCCTGTCGTTCCGGTGGGCGGTGATCATCTCGGCGTTCGCGTTCGCGTTGCTGCACGCCGAGCCGATCCGGCTGCCGTCGCTGTTCGTGGTGGGGATCATCCTGGCCTCGGGCGTGGAACGGCGCAGGATCCTCGTCGTGTCGATCGTCGCTCACGCCACGGTCAACGTGGCGGCCATCCTGGCCGAGTTCGCGGCGCGCTGAACCTGGGCCGCAGGCCCTGCCCCGGCCCAGGGTTCGCTCCCACGGCGAGCGACTAAGCTGCCTGCATGCGCGTGCTCTTGTTCACCGGGAAGGGCGGGGTCGGCAAGACCACCGTGGCCGCGGCGACCGCTGTGCGGTCCGCCCGTGCTGGGCGCCGCACCCTGATCATGTCGACGGACCCGGCGCACTCGCTCGGCGACTCGTTCGAGGTCGAGATCGGGTCCCAGCCCACCGAGATCACGCCGAACCTGTGGGCTACCCAGATCGATGCCCAGGAGCGGCTCGAGGACAACTGGCGCGAGATCCAGGACTACTTCATCCAGCTGATGAACTGGGCCGGCACCGAGACGATCCAGGCCGAGGAGCTCACCGTGATCCCGGGCCTGGACGAGATCTTCGCCTTGATCGACGTGAAGACCCACGTGGAGTCGGGCGCCTACGACATGCTCGTGGTCGACTGCGCGCCCACCGCCGAGACCCTTCGCCTGCTGAGTCTGCCCGAGATCATGAACTGGTACATCGAGCGCATCTTCCCGGTGGAGCGCAAGGTGGTGAAGGCCGTCCGTCCCATCGTGTCGAAGATGACCACGCTGCCGATCGCGGGCGACAAGGTGTTCGCGGCGGTCGAGCGCCTGCACCGCAACCTCGACGACGTGAAGACGATCCTCACCGACGAAGCGGTGTCGTCGGTGCGCCTGGTCGTGAACCCGGAGAAGATGGTGATCTCCGAGGCTCGCCGCACCTACACGTACCTCGGGTTGTTCG
>DATLPI010000309.1:0-7097 GCA_035535815.1 Actinomycetota bacterium
CCTTGAACATGTACGGGCCGGATGCCACGAGGTAACGGCCGTAGTCCTTGTCGTGACCGGTGGCTGCGCCCAACTCGCCGTCGTTCAGCGGCGGGATCGGAGCCGACATGCCCATGGCGAATCGGAAGCCCAGGTCACCCGTGGGCTCGGTGAGTTCGATCTTCAAGGTGTGGTCGTCGACTGCCGTCATGCCTTCGATCGAGTCTGCCTTGCCGTCGGCGTAGTCGTCGAAGCCCTTGATCACCGAGTAGTAGAACGAGTACCCGCCGACGTTGGCCTTCGGGTTGGCCGAGCGCTTCATCGCGGTGATGAAGTCGTTGGCGGTGATCTCGGTGTCCTGGAACGGCGGGGCGTACATCACGCCGGGCTTGATGGAGAACGTCCAGGTGAGGCCGTCAGCCGACACTTCAGGCTCGGCCGAAGCCAGGTCCGGGAAGATGTCCGCGCCGCCCTGCGCCGTGGGTACGCCCTTGTAACTCATGAGCGTACGGAGCAGGCAGCACCGGTAGTACTCCCAGGTGACGGAGTAGTACTCCTTCTGCGGGTCGAACGCCGCGGTGACATCGGCCAGCATCGCCATCTTCAGCGTGCCGCCACTCAGGTCACCGGACGCCGAGGAAGACCCCGAGGCGTCTGTGTCGCCACTGTCGCTGTTACATGCTGCAGCGACGATGGCCAGGACCGCCACGAGGGCAACCACTTTGAGCATCCGTTTCAATGGGACCCCCTCTCTCGTTGTTCGTGCGAACCGTTCGTGCGGTGGTGCGTCGTTCCCGTGCTCGTTGATACGGGCCCTCCTTCCGGGGCGAAACCGTCCCTTCCGATACCCAGTACGGTCACGCCGAGGTCCGAGGATCGAGGGCATCGCGAAGTCCATCGCCGACGAGGTTGAATGCGAGGGTCGTCGCGAACAGCGCGATACCGGGGAACAACATCAACCACGGCGCGTATTGGAAGGCGGCTGCCGACTCCGACAGCATGGCCCCCCACGACGGCGTGGTGTCTGGAACGCCGACCCCCAGGAACGACAGGCCGGCTTCGAACAGGATGTTGGCGGGGATGATGAGCGTGGTGTAGACGATCAGCGGAGCGGCCACGTTGGGCAGGATCTCCCTCGCCATGATCCGCCAGTTCGACGAACCCAGCGATCGGGACGCCTCCACGAACTCCTTCTCGCGCAGGGACAGCACCTGACCGCGGATGATGCGCGCGATGTACGGCCAGCTGAACAGGCCGATGATCACGGCCACCATCAGGAGTCCGGGCTTGATCAGCCCGCCGAGGCAGCCCTCCTTGTTGGCACCACAGGCAGAAGCCAGCCCCAACGCCAAGAGCAGGATCGGCAGCGACAGGACGACGTCGGTCATGCGCGAGATGAAGGTGTCGACCTTTCCGCGGAAGAAGCCCGAGATGATGCCCAGGACCACGCCGATGATGAGGGCGAGGCCCGTGGCTGCGAGCGCGATGAACAGCGAGGTGCGTGCGCCGTAGGCGATCCGCACGAACAGGTCGCGCCCGGTGGAGTCGACCCCCAAGATGTATCCGGGCACCGCCTGGCACCCGTTCACGATCGTGACCTCACCTGTCTCGGTGGTAACGCTTTCTCCGGCGTTCTCGGGGCACGGCCACCAGGACGGCGCCCCCGGGAGCCCGAAGGCGTCCAGAGCCTTGAGGTTCACGTCGTTGGGGTCGTGGCCGCTCCAGCTCGCGAACACCGGGGCGAACACGGCAAGCATCACGATGAGGAAGATCATCACCAGGCCGGCGATCGCCCATCGGTCCCGGCGGAACTGCCGCCAGAAGATCTGCCAGGGCGAACGCCCGATGTCTTGTTTCGGAACTTCTGGCGGTGGTATGGACGGATCTTCCTCGACGACGTGCTCGACGTCGACGCCCTCTTCGGCGTAGTTGATGAGGCCAGCGCCTGGAGCGAGGAGGGTGTTCTCTCGCTCCGTGGATCCGTCTCGATCTCGCTTGTCGCTCACCGGCGCTGGATATTAGGCGCGTTCTCCGGAGTCCGCAACGCATGTTTGGCCCCCCGGGGCCTTCCGGAGCGCAACGACTCGCGGATTCCGAGGCAGGAAACCGAAACTTGGGTCGTCGCAGGCCTCAGGCGCGGAGCGAGGCGGTAAGTTCCGGCAGAACCTGGGGCCCCAGCCGCGTGCCGAGGGAACCGTGTTCGCAAGCGCGTTCGCCGTAGGACTCGGACCCATCCGACGTGATGGAAGCGCCGCTGACCACGAAGGGGACGGGATCGGCCGTGTGCGCCTTCCGAACGCATGACGTGGCGTGATCGGCGGTGACGGCAACCACGGTGTCGGGGCTGAGCGCGGGCAGGACCACGCCGAAGAACGCCCGGTCGATGGCGGCGATGACGTCGCGCTTGTCCTCGGCGCGACCGTCGTGCGCGGGGACATCTGGCCCCTTGATGTGGATGTACAGCGCTTGATACGCATCGAGGGCCGCGCCCGCCAGCTCCGCCCACGCCGCGTAGCGCTCTTCAGCCTCGCTGCCGAATCCCACGGCGTCCAGTCTCGGGACGTCGACGGGGTCCATCCCGAGGGCCAGGGCGATGCCACGCTCGACGGGCATCTCGACGAAGCAGCCCCACGGCATCCCGAAACGCTCCGCGATCGGCTGGAGCGCCGGACGATGATCGCCGCCGTCCCTCGTGAGGATCAGGTTGGCGGGGAGCCGGCCATCGGCGCGACGTCGCTCGTTCACCTCGGAGGCGTCCAGGATGCGCGCCGATCCCTCGACGAACGCGTTCGTGAGGTCCGCGGCGTGCCGGGCGGCGTCGGAGTCCTCGAGCGCCGTCGCCGTGACGACGACGGGTTCGAACGTTTCCAGGGCGACCCCGAGGTGTCCCTGTCGCAGGTATGCGGGATCCGTGTTGGTGACTTCGGAGACGAGCGCCTGTCCGTCGTCGGTTCGGATCACCAGGGCGCCACGGTGCTCGATCGTCGCCCGCAGGTCGAAGGTCGCTCCCGGCAGCTTCAGCGTCTCGTTGACCTCGTCGGCCAGCGCCTTCGACTCCTCGGACGTGAGGTCGCGCCCGACGCGACGATCGACGATCTCCGGCCAGTCCGCCGTCGCGAAGTTGATGCGGTAGGCCAGGTCACCGTCGCGGAAGTCCATGCCGATGCCCATCGCCTCCAACACACCACGGCCGGGATGTTCCTCCTTGGGGTCGTAGCCCAGGATCCCGAACACGCCGATGTCGGACTCGGGTGCGATGCCGGGTCCCACCGTGATCACCCTGCCGGTCCGGCCTCGGCGAGCGAGCGCGTCGAGGTTGGGGGTCTCGGCCGCCTCGAGCGGCGTGCGTCCGTCGAAGGCGGGGATCGGGTCGTCTCCCAGGCCGTCGAGGCAGACGTAGAGGAGCTTGTGCACGCGGACCCTCCTTCGGTCGGCGGTACGTGGCGGGCTAGCGGTACTTGATGATCAGGGCGAGGTCCTCCGGATCGAGGCTGGCACCGCCCACGAGCGCCCCGTCGATCTCCGGATGCGCCATGAACTCTCGGATGTTCCCGGGCTTGACGCTTCCCCCGTACTGCACGCGGACGGCCTGGGCCACGGCGTCGTCGTAGCGGTCGGCCAGGGTGGCGCGGATCACCTCGACGACGCGCCCCGCGTCGGCGGGCTCGGCGTTGCGGCCCGTCCCGATCGCCCAGATGGGCTCGTACGCGACGACGGCCGTCGCCGCCTGCTCGGCGGTCACGCTGTCGAATCCCCGCCTGATCTGTTGCGCCACTTTGCTTTCCGTGCCATCGGCCTCGCGCTCCTCGAGCGTCTCGCCGACGCAGAGGATCGGGGTCATCTCGTGCTTGAAGACGGCGCGGACCTTCTTGTTCACGAAGGCGTCGTCCTCGCCGAAGATCTGGCGGCGTTCGGAGTGCCCCACGATCACGTAGCGGACCCGCAGCGCGGCGAGCATGACCGGCGACACCTCCCCGGTGAAGGCGCCCTTGTCCTCGGGGTAGACGTCCTGGGCACCGAGGCCGTACGGAAGCTTGTCGGAGTCCAGCAGCGTTTCGACCGAGCGCAAGGCCGTGAACGGCGGGCAGATCACGACCTCGGTCTTCTCCGCTTCGTCCTTGTCCAGGAGGTAGCTGAGCTTCTGGACCGCCTGGATCGCCTCGAGGTGCGTTTTGTGCATCTTCCAGTTGGCGGCGATGATCGGTCGTCGTTCGGTCATGGACGGTCCTCCAGGATCGTGAGCCCGGGCAGTTCCCGACCCTCCAGGAACTCCAGCGAAGCGCCACCCCCGGTCGAGAGGTGATCGAAGCCGTCGGTGAGCTCGGCGCGCTTGACGGCCAGCAGGGAATCCCCGCCGCCCACGACGCTGAAGGCATGCGCGTTCGCGATCGCCGTCGCCACCCCGCGCGTGCCCGCGCTGAACGGTTCGAGTTCGAAGACCCCCATCGGGCCGTTCCACAACACGGTCTTGGCGTCGGCGATGATCTCCGCGTAGTGCGCGACGGTCTTCGGGCCGATGTCCAGGCCCATGAGGCCTCGCGGGATCTCAGTGGCCAGCACGGTCTGGGCCTTCGACTCCAACGAGATGGCCTCGGCCGCCACCACGTCCTGCGGCACCTCGATCAGCACACCGCGCTCGGTGGCACGAGCACGGGCCGCGCGCACGTCGTCGAAGCGGTCGCGTTCGACGAGGCTGTTGGCCACCTCTCCCCCGTCGGCGGCGATCAGCGTGAACGCCATGGCGCCGCCGATCAGCAGCGCGTCGACGCGATCGATCAGGGAGTCGATCACCGCGAGCTTGTCGGACACCTTCGCGCCACCGAGGATCGCCACGTACGGGCGGTCGGGGTCGCGCAGGAGCGTCGACAGCACCTCGACCTCGCGCTCGACCAATCGGCCGGCGACGGTGACGCGGCCGCTCGAGCGCATCAGGTCGGGCAGCGCATCCACGCTGGCGTGCGCGCGATGGATCGCCCCGAACGCATCGTCGACGTACGCGTCGGCGAGGTCGGCGAGCCGGCCGGCGAACGCGGGGTCGTCGGCCTCTTCGCCGGGGTCGAACCGCAGGTTCTCGAGCAGGACGACCGGCGCTTCGGGGAGCTCGTCGGGCGCGGGGTCCTGCAGCGCGACCACGGGCTCGCCAAGGAGTTCGGCGAGACGCTCCCCTACAGGCGCGAGACGCAGCCCTTCCTCGACCGCTCCCTTGGGCCGACCGAGATGCGAACCGAGCACCAGGCTCGCCCCACGCTCCCGGAGTTCGGTGAGGGTGGGCAGGGTGGCGCGGATCCGCGCATCGTCGGCCACCGCACCGTCCTGCAACGGGACGTTGAAGTCGGCGCGCACGAAGATACGCGACCCGGCGATCTCGCCGAGATCGTCGAGGGTGCGAAGGGTCACAGCTTCGAGGCGACCAGGGCGGCCAGATCGACCAGGCGGCTCGAGTAGCCCCATTCGTTGTCGTACCACCCGATCGCCTTGACCACGTTGCCGATCACCATGGTGGCGCTGGCGTCGAACGTGCACGAGGCCTGGGATCCCACGATGTCGGTGGAGACGATGGGATCCTCGGTGTAGACCATCTTGCCGGCCAGGCTGCCCTCGTCGGCCGCCGCCTTGAACGCGGCCTTCACCTCATCCACCGTGACGTCCCGACTCACCGTGGCGACCAGGTCGGTCACCGAACCGTCGGGCACCGGCACCCGCATCGACATCCCGTCGATCTTGCCCTTGAGGTGCGGGAGCACCAGACCGGTGGCCTTCGCGGCCCCGGTGGAGGTGGGGATGATGTTGACGGCGGCGGCACGCGCGCGCCGGAGATCCTTGTGAGGCAGGTCCAGGATCGACTGATCGTTCGTGTAAGCATGCACCGTGGTCATGAAGGCTTGCTCGATGCCGAAGGCGTCGTCGATCACCTTCGCCATGGGGGCCACGCAGTTCGTGGTGCAGGAGGCGTTGGAGATCACGTGGTGGTTGGCGGGGTCGTAGGCGTCGTCGTTCACACCCAGCACCACGGTGAGGTCCTCGCCGGTGGCGGGAGCGCTGATGATGACCTTCTGCGCGCCGGCCTCGAGGTGCGCGGCCGCCTTCTCCCGGGTGGTGAAGATGCCGGTCGACTCGATCACGATCTCGGCGCCCACCTCTTTCCAGGGCAGGTTGGCGGGGTCGCGTTCGGCGAAGAACCGGAGCTCGTCGCCGTCGACGATCAGGCCCTGGCCGCCGACGGACACCTCGCCCGGATACCGGCCGTGGACCGAGTCGTACTTCAGCAGGTGGGCCATGGTGGCGGCGTCGCCGAGGTCGTTCACGCCCACGAAGTCGAAATCGAAGTTGCCTTGCTTGGCGGCTCGGAAGAAGTTGCGACCGATGCGGCCGAACCCGTTGATGCCGATCTTCACGCTCATCGCTGGATCGCTCCTTGGCAGGGGGTCGAGACCCCGATACTAACGAGCGGACCGCGGGGTCGTCCCCGGTGGCCTCAGGGACGGCGCAGGTCGCGGTGCGTGACGCTGACCGGCATGCCTCGCCCGGACAGGAACGCCCCGAGCTCTTCGGCCACCACCACGGAACGGTGCCGGCCGCCGGTGCAACCCACCGCGACGGTGAGGTAGGACTTGCCCTCGGCGACGTAGCCCGGGACCACGACGTCGAGCAACGCCTCGAGCCGGTCCATGAACGCCTCGTACTGCGGCTGGCCCTGCACGTAGTCGCGGACCGGCTGCTCGGTCCCGGGGAGGGGTCGCAGCTCTTCCACCCAATGCGGATTGGGCAGGAACCGGACGTCGAACACGAGGTCGGCATCGCGCGGGGATCCGTACTTGAACCCGAACGACTGGATGCTGACCTGGAGCCCCGACTCGGGTGGCGCGTCGGCGAACGCCTCCCGGATGCGGTCGCGCAGGCCGTGCGGGGTGAGGCCGCTGGTGTCGATGATCAGATCCGCGTCGCCGCGCAGGCTCTCCATCATGAGGCGTTCCTTGCGGATGCCCTCGACCACGCGGTCGGCCGGCGCAAGGGGATGCCGCCGGCGCGTGGCTTCGTACCGGTTGACCAGATCGTCGTCGGCGGCCTCGAGGAAGACGATCCGGTAGTCGACGTGTTCCTGCTTCAGCTCTTCGAGC
>DATLPI010000310.1:0-3134 GCA_035535815.1 Actinomycetota bacterium
TTCGTCGAACGCGACGGGGCAGCGCGGGTGGAACGAACAGCCCGAAGGGATCGAATCCGGCTGCGGCGGATCCCCGCCCAACCCGGACGGCGCCCTGCGGAAGCGGAAGTCCCCGATCGACGGGAAGGCGGCGGCGAGCGCTTCGGTGTACGGATGCGCCGGCTTCGCGAACACCGGCGCCGACGGGCCTTCCTCGACGATCTTGCCGGCGTACATGATCGCAAGGCGATCGCAGACCTCCACCAGCACGGACAGGTCGTGGGTGATGAAGAGCATCGCCATGCCCATCTCGTGCTGGAGCTCGTTCAGCAGGGTGAGGACCTGTGCCTGCACCATCACGTCGAGCGCCGTGGTGGGTTCGTCGGCGATGATGAGGGTCGGGGTGCACGCGAGCGCCATCGCGATCATCACCCGCTGCTTCTGACCGCCCGAAAGCTCGTGCGGGTAGTCGCGCGCACGCCTGGGTGGCAACCCGACCTTCTCGAGCAGGTCCCCGGCCCGCACCAGCGCCTCTCGTTGCGCCGAGAGCCGGTGGAGCACGATCGCCTCTGCGAGTTGGTCCCCGATCCGTTGCACCGGGTTGAGGGCATGCATGGCGCCCTGGAACACCACGGCTGCGCCCGTCCATCGGACCGCGCGAAGGTGACCGGCCTTCATCGTGAGCACGTCCTCGCCGTTCAGGAGCACCTGTCCGGTCGTCGTCGCTCCGAGAGGCAGCAGGCGAAGGATCGCGTTGACGATCGTCGACTTGCCGCATCCCGACTCGCCGGCCAGGCCGAGGACCTCGCCCTTCTCGATGTCGAACGAGACGCCGCGCACGGCCGTGATCGGCCCCGCCTGCGTGGCGTACGTCACCTCGAGGTCGCGGACCGAGAGGACGCTCATCGCGCCCGCAGCTTGGGGTTGAGGATCTCGTCCATGGCGAACCCGCACAGCGTGAACGCAAGCACGACGAACACGATGGCCAGTCCCGGCGGGACGATCCACCACCACTGTCCCGTGTACGCGGCCCCAGAACCGAAGGCGTTCTGCAGCGTCGTCCCCCAGGAGACGGAGAGCGGGTCGCCCAGTCCGAGGAACGCGAGGGTGCTCTCGGACAGGATCGCGATCGCCACCGTCAGGATCGTGTTCGCGAAGATCAGAGGGCCGACGTTCGGCAGGATGTGGCGCGTGTTGAGGTGCCACCCGCTCGCCCCGAGCGCGCGCGATCGCTCCACGTAGGGCCTCGTCTTCACCGACAGCACCTGCGCGCGGACGATGCGGGCCGTGGACGGCCACGACGTGATCCCGATCACGATGGTGATGACGCCCAGGGAGGGGCTCAGCACCGAGGCCAGGACGATGGCCAGCGGCAGGAACGGGATCACAAGGAACCAGTCGGTCAGGCGCATCAGGACGCTCTCGGACACGCCGCCGCGGTACCCGGCGACGATGCCGATGAAGGACCCGATCGTCATCGAGATCGCGGTCGCGAGCAGCCCGACCGTGAGCGAGACGCGGGTGCCCCAGATCGTCAGGGTCAGGACCGAACGACCGAAGTTGTCGGTTCCGAGCGGATACTTCAGCGACGGGGGCGAGAAAGGGATCCCGTTGCAGGGGCAGGTCGCCTTCAGGCCCTCCTTGCTGGCGAGCAGCGGCGCGAAGATCGCCACCAGGACGAACAGGATCAGCACGGCCAGGCCGATCATGCCGAGCGTGTTCTTCCGGTAGGTCTTCCAGATCCTCCCGGCCGAGACGCGACGCCTGGTCCAGGCGATCTGACGCGGGTTACGAGGGATCTCGGGCGGCGGTCCCGGCTCGAGCTCGGCTCCGGTGGGCGGGCCCGCTTCGTAGGTGGGCAGCGCTTCGGGCGGGCGCATCAGCCGGCCCTCACCCTGGGGTCGAGCCGCGCGTACAGGAGGTCGGCGATGAGGTTGGCGATGATCACGGCGGCCGAGAACAGCAGGAACAGCCCCTGCAGCAGCGGGAAGTCCTTCGAGTCGATCGCCTGCACGGTGAGCAGGCCCAGCCCCGGATAGGAGAACACGTACTCGACCGTGATCGCGCCGCCGAAGATGAACCCCAGCGAGAGCAGCACGACCGTGAACGTCGGAAGGAAGGCGTTCGGCACGACGTGGCGCCACAGGATCTGCTTCTCGCGGACGCCCTTGGCCCGGGCGGTCATGACGAAATCGTCGTTCATCACGTCGATCAGCGAGTTGCGCATGATCAGCGAGTACTCGCCCATGTAGGCCACGACCAGGACGAACCACGGCAGCGCCAGATGGTTGAGGACGTCGGCCACGTGGGCCAAACCGGTGAGGTCCGCCCCGGGCGTCGCGTAGCCGCCGGCAGGGAAGATCGACGGGAACGGACCGACTCCGCCCGCGAACGCCATCAGCACCAAGATCCCGAACCAGAACTCGGGCATCGAGTACACGAACAGCGTGAACCCCTGCGCGCCAACGTCGAACTTGCTCCCGCGCCGCCAACCGCTGTAGATGCCGATGATCAGGCCCAACGCCGCGGAGGCGATCGTCGAGGTGGCGACGAGGAGCATCGTCGGCCAGATGCGCTCCGAGATCACCTGTCTCGCGTCCTGGCCCTGGAGGAAGTAGGAATCCCCGAAGTGCAGCGTGAGCGTGTTCTCCGGTGGTCACCGCCGTTCCGTCAAGAGCAGTGTGCTGGCTCTGACGCTCGCTTGACCGAATCAGCCTGGGGAGGAGCGGCTCGAATTCGACCACCGGGCCCCGTCTGGGAGAAACTGAGCCTAGCGAGGCCCAGCTTCGCTCACGCTGTCAGATGATGTGTCTTGGCCCGAGGCGCGATAAAGGTGCCAGCGATCCGGAATGCCTTTGAGCTCGTGTAGGCCAGCGTCATGGAACGTGAATCCAGACCCTGCGACCAGGTCTTTCACGGTCTGCGAAACCAGTACCTCTGAAGGACCCGCCAGCGCCGCGACGCGCGGGCCGATCGAAACGGCGATGCCTCCTACCTTCTCGTTGATCAGCTCGCACTCGCCTGTGTGGACCCCTGCACGGATCTGGATCCCGAGATCGCGCACGCGACGACAGGCGTCTTGCGCGCATCGGATCGCCCGGGCGGGACCATCGAAGCTGGCGTAGAAACCGTCGCCTGCGGTGTCGATCTCCACG
>DATLPI010000311.1:0-2442 GCA_035535815.1 Actinomycetota bacterium
CCTCCGCCGGTGACATCGAGTACGTGCGCTCGCTCGGTGCTGACGTGGTGATCGACTACAAGGCCACTCCGTTCGAGGAGGTCGTCAGCAACGTCGACGTCGTGCTCGACCCGATCGGAGGGAGGACCGCCGAGGCATCGCTTGGCGTGCTGAACGACGGTGGCAGCTTGATCAGCCTCGCTGGCCCGCCTGCGGTGACGATGCCGGAAGGGCGCGACCTGAGGGCTCGATTCTTCATCGTCGAGCCCGAACGCTCGCAGCTCATCGAGCTCGCCCGGCTCGTGGATGACGGCAGTCTGCGCGTCGAGGTGGCGGAGGTGTTCCCCCTTGAAGACGCCGCGATTGCCTACGAATACGGGCGGACAGGGCGCCGCCGCGGCAAAGTCGTGGTGCAGGTCGAACGATCGTGACGATATGAAGTGCCCCAGAATGAAGTACCGAGCGGGGCGGGGTAGAATCGACTCGCCCAGATAGGGCAACAGACTCTTTCCGTTTTCGGAATGAGCATCTGACTCATTTCGGGATGGGCACCTGACTCACCCCGATTCGGCGGCCGACAGAGGCCCGCCGCACGCTCAAATGGCGGCTCGCGAGGCTGATTCCGAGCAACAGACTCTGGATCAGGAGATCGAAGGTTCGAGTCCTTCCTCGCCAGCCATCCCTCCGAGCCGTAGGAATCCGAGGCCTTCCCCATCACCTCGCCGATCAACGTCTGGCCTGTGGCTGGATGAATTGAAGGCCGCACGGTAGGTGTTGCGGGTCGCCGTATGCTGGAAGCTCCAACCCCGGCGACGTGGCCACCCTTGCGGAAGGGTGGACGCCCACCACAGGAGCGAGGGGATGTGGAAGATCGCCAAGTGCGTTCCCTTGTAGGCGGACAGCAGCTCGTCGCCTTCGTCGCGCTTACTTTCGCGATCTCGTGGGCGATCTGGTGGGGCATGGCCTCCATGTCGCTGAGCATCGCAACGTCCGGCGGCTACGTCCTGAATGTCATCGCGCTTTCCGGCCCAAGCATCACGGCACTCATTCTCTCAGGTGTCCTGGGCGGCGGCGCGCTGCGCCGGCTGGTGGACGGCTTTTCCATTTCCCGGGCTTCCGCCCGGTGGGTGGTCGTCGCCCTGGTGCTGCCACTGGCGATGATCGTCGTGGCGATCGCCGTTTCCGTCCTGGCGTTCGGGGCGCCCACGCCGGTGATCACGATCGCCCTCGTCGGCGTGCTCGCAACGGAGTTCGTCAGGATCCTGTTCCTCGGCGGGCCACTCGGGGAGGAGCTCGGCTGGCGCGGTTTCGTCCTGCCGAGACTCCAGGCTCGGCACACCGCATACCGGGCGAGCCTCCTTCTGGGCCTGATCTGGGGCCTGTGGCACATCCCGCTGTATTTCGTGCCCGGCACCGGCCAATTCGAAACGATCAGCGGCGGAACGAGTCCGTCCTTCGCCATCGGCGCGTTTGTGGTGTGGACGATCGGACTGTCGATCCTCTTTACGTGGCTCTTCAATGAGACCCGTGGGAGCCTGATCGTCGTCATCCTCTTTCACGCGTCGATCAACCTGGCCGCATTCGTGCCCGCGGCCGTTGGCTCGACTGGCGCGGCGTCGTTCCTGTATGCGATCGTCACGTGGATCGTCGCGCTCGTCATCGTGTCCCGGTTCGGCCGGGCAAGCTTGGCAAGAAGCCCCGCCGTGACCGTCGAGGACTCTACAGGTCGTCCCCGCTGATGAGGACTCCGATGGTCAGCCCAAACCACTCGCCCGCTTTGGAGCAGCTGACACTCCCGAGGCTGGTCGCGCTCTTCCTGGTTCCGGGCGCGCTCATGACGGTCGTCTACGTCGTGATCGCCCCGTTGATCGAGACCGCCGGGTTCCCGCCAATCGCCGCCCTGCTGGTGGCAATCCTGATCGTGCTGGTGCCGTTCGAGCTCGGCGTCATTCTGCAGGCGGGCCGCGACCGCCCGGGGGGAATCCGCTCTGTGGTTCCGTATCGCCGACCGCTGCCCTTCCGCGACTGGCTGTGGCTGGTACCGGTCCTCATCGTCGCGGAGTTCGTCGGTTTCGGCCTGTCGATGGCGATCGAGCCGAAGGTCATCGACGGCCTGTTCGGTTGGCTGCCGGATTGGTTCGTGCGCCCCATCGATCCCGACCGGGTGGGCGACTACCGCAGTGGAGCGTGGCTCGTGACACTGGCCGCGTACCTGGTCCTCAATGGGTTCGTTGGGCCGATCGTCGAGGAGTTGTACTTCCGCGGCTATCTGTTGCCGCGGATGGAGTGGATGGGCCGCTGGGCACCCCTGGTCAACGTTGGCCTCTTCTCGCTCTACCACTTCTGGTCGCCGTGGCAGGTGCTCGGCAGGATCCTCGCGCTCGCCCCGATGGTCTATGCCGTGCGCTGGAAGGAGAATGTCTACCTCGGCATGGTCATCCACTGCACGGGAAACATCCTGGG
>DATLPI010000312.1:0-13545 GCA_035535815.1 Actinomycetota bacterium
TGGAACCCCCACTGCCGGAGATCCCGTTGGAGCGGCTCGTTGGTCGCCCCGAGCGGATCCTGCTGATACTTGAAGTAGAAGTCCGACCCCCACTTGTAGAACGCCGTGTCGCACGAGATCCGCAGGAGCTCGGGGATCGACATGTACCCGAGGCCGGTCGAGGACCAGTTGTGGAACGTCGTGTCCGAGGTGTCGTTCGGCGAGACGTACTCCGCTGGGCAGTCGTAGGTCCCATCGAGCGAGGCCACGCCTTCCTTCACGGCCGCGAGCGCCGTGAAGGGCTTGAAGGTCGAACCCGGGATGTAGACCTGCTGGAAGGCTCGGTCGAGCGATGGCGCACGAGGGCTCTTGAACATGTAGTTCTGTTCCTGCGGCTTCAACCCTCGGACGAACCATCGGGGGTCGTAGCTGGGGTTGGACGCCATCGCCACGACGCCGCCGGTCTTCGCATCGAGCACGACCACCGCGCCCGCGGGCGCCTCGAAGTACTTGTTGAAGTCGGGATCATCATCGAAGATCGTGCGGGCGCGCTCCATGCCTTCCTGCAGCGCGGCTTCGGAAGACTTCTGCACGTCGGAGTCGATGGTGAGGACCAGGTTGTCGCCGGGCGTGGGGTCGACTTCGCCCAGGTTGCGGATCGTCTCGCCGTCGGAGTTCACGACGTAGCGCTGCACGCCCTTGCGCCCGCGCAGCCACTTCTCGTAGGTGAGCTCGACGCCGGTCTTGCCCACGAGGTCGCTGTTGCCGTAGTTGCGATAGGCGTCTTCCTTCACCTGGTCGGCATCGATCTGCCCGACCCACCCGAGCATGTGCGCCGCGGTGGTCCCCATCGGGTAGGCGCGGACGCTCGCGTCGACGACCTCCACGCCCGGGAACTGCTCAGCATGTTCCTCGATGTAGAACCGCACGTCTTCGTCCACGAACTCGGCGATCGGCTTGGGCTGGTAGTCGAAGTACTGCTTGTCGGCCAGCTTGTCGTTGATCTCCTCGACCGGGATGTCGAGCATCTCCGACAGGCGCAGCAGCACGCGCTCGGCTCGGCCGCTCTCGATCAGCTCCTGCTTGTTGACCCGCACCTCGAGGCTCTTGCGGTTCGTGACCAGCGGGGTGGCCTTCGGCGAGCCGGCCTGCTCCTTCGCGAACTGGTCCGAGGACCAGATCTCGCCGCGCAGGGCGTCGGTCTTGGCGGTGCGCACGCTGTTGTTCTGAGCTTCCTGGGCGTAGACCTCGGTGGCCAGCACCTGGAGGAACCACAGCCGTGTGGACAGCGCGGCGAACATGATCGCCACCAAGATCGCGAACACCTTCAGCCGGCTGGAGGACCGTTCCATCTAGAACCGCACCACCCTCGTGGGTCTCGAGCCTTCGATGATCCGTCTCAGCACCGGGTACAGGATCGGCGTGAGGATCGCGCCGTACAGCGAGGTGAGCAGCGTCACGCGCACGGCGTAGGAGAACGGTTCATCGAGCTGACCCAGGAGGAAGGCTACGACCTGATAGAAGATCAGGCCGGCTGCGGTGCCGGCAGCCACCAAGATCGTGGGCAGCAGCGGCGACGGCGACACGATGTACTGGCGCGCCAGCCCGGCGGCGTAGCCCACCAGCGTCAAGGTCAACGCGGTGATCCCCTTCGGCTGATTCAGCATGAAGTCCTGCGCCATGCCGCCGGCGAACCCCACGACCGCACCTTCCTGCGGGCCCTCGAGGATCGCGATGACGATCGTGACCAGGTACAGCAGTTCCGGCCGCACCCCCAGGAGCTTGAGCTGGGCGAACACCGTCGACTGCAACAGGAGGGCGGTGACGACGATGGCGATGATGGACAGGACACGGCGAGTCACTCCCTCATGCCTCCGTCCTGGCCTTGAGCACCAGCACGAACTGCAGCGTGGCGAAGTCGACCGCGGGACGGACCTCGATGAATTCCTCGGTGGCATTGTCGGCGGGCACCGTGCGCGACACCTGCCCGATCAGCAGGTCGGGCGGATACAGCCCCGGCTGACCCGTGACCTCGTAGCCGAGCGTGAAGACCTGCTCGACGTCACCCTCGGTGACGGTGCCGGGTTCGACGTCGGTCATGCGCAGGTCGGCGTCGCCCTGCCCGTGGATCAGACCGGCTTCCTGGGAGTCCTTGAGGACGGCGGCCGCAGCCGACTGCCGATCGATGATGAGGCGCACGTCGGCGGAGTCGGGGCTCACCTGGACGACGTGACCCACAAGCATCGGGGCATCGGGCGATCCCGTCACGACTGGCTGGTTCATGGCGATCCCGTCGTTCGAGCCCTTGTCGATCGTGATCGTCCACTCGAAGTTGGACAAGCCGTTGGCGATCACCACGGCGGCGACGGCCTGGGGATCGAGGGTGGGACGCAGGTCGAGCAGACCCTGCAGCTCCTCGTTCTGGGTCTGGATCAGTTCCTTCGTCGCGTCGTCGGCATGCGCGGCCGCCAGTTCGTCCTTCAACTCCTGGTTCTCCTTGGAGAGCGAGGGCAGGTGGGCCAACCCGGAGAAGAAGTCCCCCACCGGCCGGGTGACGTTGGTGACGGCGCGCTGCATCGGGGCCATGGCGGCCTTGGTGGAGGCGCCCAGCGCTGAGAGCGGGCCGTCCTGCTGACGGTAGTCCAGCGTGATGACCGCGAGCGAGATCGAGACGAGCACGACCACCAGCAGGCGCGTGGCGCGGGGGCGTTGCCGGGTGACCACCGGGGACTACCGCCGCGACGGTGACACCAGGACCCGTTGCAGGACTTCGAACTCCTCCAGGCACTTGCCGGAGCCGAGCACGACCGCTTGCAGCGGGGTGTCCGCGATCCGGACCGGCATGCCGGTCTCGTGTCGCAGGCGCTTGTCCAGGCCGCGCAGGAGCGCACCACCGCCCGTGAGGACGATGCCGCGGTCCATGATGTCGGCGGACAGCTCGGGGGGCGTTCGGTCGAGCGTGGTCTTGATGGCGTCGATGATGGCGTTGACCGGTTCCTCGATCGCGCGGCGGATCTCCTCCGCGGTGATCGTGATGGTCTTGGGCAGACCGCTCACGAGGTCCCGGCCCTTGATCTCGGCCACGAGCTCCTCGGGCATGGGGAACACGCTCGCGATCGCGAGCTTGATGGCCTCGGACGTGCGCTCACCCAGGAGCAGCGAGTACTCCTTCTTGACGTGCTGGATGATCGCCTCGTCGAGTTCGTCGCCACCGATGCGGATCGAGGTGCTCGTGACGATCCCGCCGAGCGAGATCACCGCGACCTCCGTCGTGCCGCCGCCGATGTCGACCACCATGTTCCCGGTGGGCTCGTGGATCGGGAGCCCGGCGCCGATCGCCGCCGCCATGGGCTCCTCGATGATGTACGCGCGACGGGAACCCGCCGCGATCGTCGCTTCCTCGACCGCGCGCTGCTCCACCCCGGTGATACCGGACGGGACGCAGACGACCACACGCGGCTTGGCCAGCAGGCGACGCTTGTGCACACGTTGGATGAAGTACCGCAGCATCTTCTCCGTGACGTCGAAGTCGGCGATCACGCCGTCCTTCAGGGGCCTGACCGCTTGGATGTGGGACGGGGTGCGGCCGATCATGCGCTTGGCCTCGGCACCCACGGCAAGGATTGCTCCAGTGAGGGTGTTGATCGCGACAACGCTCGGCTCGTTGAGCACGACACCGCGTCCACGCACGTACACCAGCGTGTTCGCGGTACCGAGGTCGACGGCCATATCGCGACCAAGGAACCCGAGTACACCCTCCGTCCCCTGGTTCTTGGACGTGGGAGAAGAAGATCGTTGAATCCTCTCGGCCATGATGGGACTCGCAGGTCATTCAACAGGAGGGGCACCCCCCTGGCAACTTCGCGGGGGCGAAACCACGGCACCGACACACTCACCGATACACCCGGTGACCCTCCCCGGTAGGCTTCCACGGTTCGGTGAGGCGGGTATCCGAGGAGGGTTCGTGACGTTCGCGGTGGTGTTCCCGGGGCAGGGGTCCCAGTTCGAGGCCATGGCCGATCCGTGGACCACCCACCCCGCCGGCCAGGCGGTCATGGAAGAGGCCTCCGAGGCCATGGAGCGCGACGTCGTCGCCGGCTGCCATGACCCAGATGCACTGGCTACCACCGAGTTCGCGCAGCCGGCCCTGCTGGCGTGCGGCGTGGCCGCCTTCCGGGTGCTGGAGGCAGAGGGCCTGCGCCCGGAGCGCCTGGCGGGGGCGGCCGGCCACTCCCTGGGCGAGTTCGCGGCCCTGGTGGCGGCCGGAACGATGCTGCTGCCCGAGGCGCTGGCCCTGGTCGTGGTCCGGGGCGAGGCGATGCAACGAGCCGGCGAAGCACGACCCGGGACGATGAGTGCGTTGATCGGCGCAGATACCGGGACCGCGGAGGCGCTCTGCGATGAAGCGCGCGAGAACGGGGTCCTGATGGTGGCCAACCAGAACTCCCCCGCACAGGTCGTGATCAGCGGCAGCGTCGACGCGATCGAACGGGCCGAGGCGATCGCGAAGGAACGGAAGATCCGTGCGATCCGGCTCAACGTGGCCGGGGCCTTCCACTCGCCCCTGATGGAGCCGGCGGTGGCACCGATCCTGGCGATGCTCGACGATATCGAGCTCCGCACGCCCGCCTTCCCGATCGCCGAGAACGTGAGCGGCACGCTGGTGGACGACCCGGCCGAGCTCAAGGAGCTCTTGGGGCGCCACGTCGTCTCGCCGGTGCTGTGGGAACGCGACGCGCAGGCGCTCGCCGCGGCCGGCGCCACCACCTTCCTGGAGGCGGGCCCCGGCGACGTGCTCACGAAGATGGCGAAACGGGTGGTCCCGGGGGCGACCGCGCTGGCCGTGGGCACTCCCGAGGCCGCCGCCGCCGCGGTATCCTCGGCGCCGTGACCCGCTACGCCACCATCGCCGGCGTGGGCTCCTCGCTCCCGCCCCGTCTCGTGCCCAATACGTGGTTCGAGACGATCGTCGAGACCAACGACGAGTGGATCCGCGATCGCACCGGGATCGAGGCCCGGCACTTCGCCGACGAAGGCACCGACACCTCGGACCTCGCGGTGGAAGCTGCCCGTCGCGCGATGGAGTCCGCGGGCGTCACGCCCGAACAACTCGACATGATCATCGTCGCCACGATCACCGGCGACACGATCTTCCCCGCCACCGCGGTGTGGGTGCAGCAGAAGCTGGGGGTGCGCTGCCCGTCGTTCGACGTGAACGCGGCGTGCGCCGGCTTCTCCTACGGCCTGTCGTCGGCGAACGCCTTCATCACGAGCGGCATGGCGGACACGATCCTGCTGATCGGCGCCGAGGTCTTCAGCCGCATCCTCGACTACACCGACCGCGGGACCTGCATCCTGTTCGGCGACGGCGCCGGCGCCGCGGTGGTGCGCGCCTCCGAGACCCCCGGGTTCGAAGGCGCGGTCCTGGGCGCCGACGGGAGCGCGGCCGAGATCCTGTGGATGCCCGCGGGCGGCACCCGCACCCCGGCCTCGGAGGCCACGGTCGCCGCGAACGACCACACGGTGCGCATGCCGAACGGCCGCGAGGTCTTCAAGCGCGCGGTGACCGAGATGGGCGCCGCCACCCGCGAACTGCTGGAGAAGTCGGGCCTCTCGATCGACGACATCGACGTCCTGATCCCCCACCAGGCGAACGCCCGCATCATGGGCGCCGTCGTCGAGCGCCTGGGCATCGATCCCGCCAAGGCCATCTCCGACGTCGCCGAGGTCGGCAACACCAGCGCCGCCTCGATCCCGGTCGCACTCGACCACGCCTGGCGCGAGGGACGGATCACGCCGGGCGATCTGGTCCTGTTCACCTCGTTCGGCGCCGGCCTCACATGGGGCGCCACGCTGGTGCGGTGGACCGCAGAGAGCCCCGCATGAGCACCTCGAAGGTGGCCGTCGTCACCGGCGCAACCAGGGGGATCGGCCGCGCGTGCGCCGTCGCGCTCGCCGAGGCCGGTTGGACGGTGGCGATCGGCTACCGCAGCGACGAGGCCGCCGCCAAGGAAGCCCTCACCGCCCTCGAGAGCGCCGGCACCCCGGGGCTCACGGTCTTCCTCGACACCACCGATCAGGCCTCGGTCCAGGAGGCGTTCCGCCGCGTGGGCGACGAGGTCGGCAACGTCACCGGCCTCGTGAACAACGCGGGGTTCAGCCAGGACGGTCTGCTGCTGAAGTACTCGATGGACAACTACGACAAGGTGATGAACACCAACGTGAAGGGGGCGTTCCTCTGCTCCCAGGCGGCGATGCGCGGCATGCTCCGCGAGAAGTGGGGGCGCATCGTGAACCTCTCGAGCGCCGTGGCGCTGCGCGGCAACGCGGGACAGACCGTCTACGCCGCGTCGAAGACCGCGCTGCTGGGGCTGACGAAGTCGCTGGCGCGGGAGATCGGCGGCAAGGGCATCACGGTGAACGCGATCTGCCCGGGGCTGGTCGACACCGAGATGACCTCGCATCTGGACGAACGCGCGCGCGACTACTACCTCGATCAAACCCCGATCGCGCGGACCGCCACCTTGGGCGAGGTGTCGTCCGTCGTGCGGTTCGTGATGTCGGAAGAAGCGTCGTACGTGAACGGCGCGGTGATCCCCGTGGACGGTGGCCTCACCGCGTGAATCGTGTCGGATGGCGTTCCGCCCTTTAGCCTGGGCGGAACCGGAGGGGAACACAGGAGGAAACGCGCATGACCGATCGAGCTGAGATCGAAACCAGGGTGAAGAAGGTACTGGCCGAGCAACTGGCCGTGGACGAGGCGCAGGTCGTGCCCGACGCGCGGTTCGCCGAGGACCTCAACGCCGACTCCCTCGACCTCGTGGAGGCCGTGCTGGCCCTCGAGGAAGAGTGGAGCATCGAGATCCCGGAAGAAGAGATGGAGTCGGTCAAGACCGTCGGCCAGGCAGTCGACCTGGTGGCCGGCAAGCTGGGCAGCTGAGCATCATCGCCGTCACCGGACGTCGCTGACAGGGGAACCGTGAGTCAACGCCGCAAGGTCGTCATCACCGGGATCGGACCGGTCACGCCGGTCGGCACCGGCGTGGACGAGTTCTGGCAGGGACTGTCCACGGGTCAAAACGGCGTCAGGACGATCAACGCCTTCGACACGTCCGACCTGCCGGTCTCGGTGGCCGGCTACCCCGCCGACTTCGTGGCGACCGATCACCTGGACGCCAAGGAAGCTCGGCGCACCGACCCGTTCGCCCAGTACGCGATCGCTTCGGCGAAGCTGGCGTGGGCCGACGCGGGCGAGCCCGACGTGCGATCCGATCGCGGCGCCGTGATCTACGCCACCGGCATCGGTGGGGTCCAGACGCTCCTCAACCAGCACGACGTGCTGCGCGAGAAGGGCGCGGGACGCGTGTCGCCGTTCATGGTGCCCATGCTCATGGCCAACGCCGCGGGCGGCCACATCGCGATGCATTTCGGGCTCACCGGCCCCAACTACTGCACCGTTTCTGCGTGCAGCTCGTCCAACCACGCGATCGGCGAGTCCATGCGCCTGATCCGCGACGGCTACAGTGACCTCGTGATCGCGGGCGGCTCCGAAGCCGCCACGATCCCGCTCACGGTCGCAGCGTTCGCGCAGATGACCGCGCTCACGAAGAACCCCGACCCCGAGACGGCGTCGCGCCCGTTCGACGCCGAGCGCAACGGCTTCGTGCTGAGCGAAGGCGGATGCGCCCTCATCATGGAGAGCGAGGAGCACGCGACGGCACGAGGGGCCCGGATCTATTGCGAGGTCGCCGGCTACGGCGCCTCCGACGACGCCTACCACATCACCGCGCCCGACCCGAAGGGATCCGGCGCGGCGCTGGCCATGACCTGGGCCCTCGCCGACGCCGGCGAGGAACCCGGCGCGGTCACCTACGTCAACGCCCACGGCACGTCGACCCCGCTCAACGACGCCGCCGAAACGGCGGCCATCAAGTCAGTGCTGGGCGAACACGCGCACACGGTCGCGGTCTCGTCCACCAAGTCGATGACCGGCCACATGCTCGGCGCCGCAGGGGCGGTCGAGGCTGCGGCCTGCGCGTTGGCCATCGCCAAGGGGCTGATCCCGCCCACGATCCACTACCGCACCCCCGATCCCGATTGCGATCTCGACATCACGCCGAACCAGGCGCGGGAGCTGGAAGTGACGCTGGCCCTGTCGAACTCGTTCGGGTTCGGCGGCGCCAACGCCACCGTGGCGTTCCGCGCGTTGGCGTGAGCGGGTACCCCCCTCGTCCCGACGGACCCTCGCCGGAGGCCACGGCCCCCGTTCGTCCTCGCTGGCGAAGCACGTCCTTCGGATGGTTGCTGCTGCATCTGGCGATCGGTATCGCGTTGGCGGTCGGCCTGGTCCTGTTGGAGCTGGGCGCGATCGCTTCGGTGGGGCGCGACCTGCTGCGCGTGCAGAACGTTCCCCGGACCGACACGGCGATGCTCCGCGCGTCGGCGGTGGTGGTGATCACCGCGGCGATCGGGGGCTTCGGCGGCTGGCTGCTCTTCGTGTACCTGCCCGCGGCAGGACGGGTGCGCGGGCTGACCTTGGCGGGGTGCCTGGGCGGCGCGTTCGCGATCGCGCTGGCCTTCCTCGTGCCCTTGCTGCCCGCGATCCCATAGTCGTCACCGCCGTGTGACGTTCCTGTCGCGGGGGTTCTCCCGGACGCGACCGCGCGGGTATCGTCCGCGGATGCGCCGCGCCGTGCTTCCCCCGCTCGTCCTGCTGCTCGTGGCGACGATGGCCCTGTCCTCGTGCGACCGCGCGCTCGCCGAACCGCCCGAAGGGTCGACGCACATCTCGATCGACACGCCCGACGGCGAACAGCTCGACGCGATCGAGATGGGCAGCGGGCCGGACGTCGCGATCATGTCGCACGGCGACACGGGCACCAAGGAGGGGTTCTACCGGCTGGTGGAGCCGTTGGCCGCCGACGGATGGCGCGTGATCGATTACGACGCGCGGGGCGTCGGGACCTCCACCGGCGGTCCCGAGGACGATCGGCCCACCGACCTGCGTGCGGTCGTGGACTACGCGCGCGACACCGGCGCCGACTCGATCGTCCTGCTGGGCGCGTCGCTCGGCGCGTCGCTGTCGATCGCCATGGCCGGCGAGCTGGATGCCGCCGCGTTGGTGAGCCTGTCGGCCCCGGCGCTGGTCTTCAACGCCACCGACGCCGCCGCCGATCTGCGGGACACGATCCCGGTGATGATCGCGGCGGCCGAGGGCAACGAGCCGTACGTCTCGGACGCGAGGTCGCTCGCCGCGACGCTCGGCATCGACCCGGTGATCGTGAGCGGCGACGGGCACGGCACCGGCATGTTCGGCGACAACCCCGAGCTGATCTCGCAGATCGTGACGTTCCTCGATCAGGCCCGCGACGCCGCCTGAGTCGCCTCAGCGCTCGAACGAGCGGTACCACCGGCCGTTGTTGAGGACGATGACGGGCGACTTCCCGCCGTCGGTCTCGCCCTCGAACCGCACACGGCGAGGATCGCGTTCGGCGCCCACCGCGAACGAACCGTCGGCCAGCGGGATCAGCCTGGTGTCGGATCCCTGCTCGGGGCTCTCGTACGGCCACTGCAGCACCAAGGTCCCCTTCCGAGCCAGCACGCGGATCACGGGACCCCAGGCAGAGTCGTTGCGGTAGAAGCCGGGATACGCGGCGTAGGCCCCGGGAAGCGGCTCAGGCTCCGGCCCCGCGTAGGCAGTGCCACGGAACCACGTGTCGCCGTGGAACGCCTCCACGACCGTGCCGTCGGCGCCACGCGAGAACTCCAACGGGAACCGATCGAGCGCCTCGTGCGCGACGAGGAACGCGTCACCGACCTCGGCCGTCAGCGGATCGCGCTCGAGCCGGACGTCGATCGGGCCGATCGTGACGGCGAGGCCGTCCTCGACCGCCCGGACCTCGAGGGTCCGCCCGTCGTCGCCCTCGTAGTGCCCCACGTAGTCCTGCGCCTTCGGGATCTCGGTCGCTGCCGGCGGCCCCCAGGCCTCGGGCAGATCGGCGCCCGCGAGGCTCGCCCGCACCGCGGCGAACGCGTAGGACGTGACGCCGTGCTTGGCCCCGTCCCCGTTCTGCAGCACCACCACGCCGAGCCCGTCGTCGGGTGCCACAGCGAGGAACGCGGTGTAGCCCACCATGCCGCCGCTGTGGGCGATCCACCGGTGGCCGTCCACGTCCTCCTGCCACAGGCCGTAGGCGTAGCGCCCTCCCTCTCGGTCATCGACGCCGCCCTCGGTCAGCGACGAGAATCCGGCGTCGCTGAGGATGCGGCCGCCTCGTCCATCGGGGATGTCGCCACGCGCCAGCAGCAGCCTGGCGTATGCGGCCATGTCGATCGCCGTGGAGACGATCGAGCCGTCGGCGGTGTTGGAGACGATCCGGCCGGCGGGCGACAGCGGGTGTCGCAGCTGTGGCGGACGGTCCCACCGGGTGGGCACGTACCCCACGGCCGTGTGCAGGTACTCGGCGTCATCGATCAACGCCACGGACTCACGCATCCCGAGCGGGCCCAGCACGCGTTCGGCGAGCAGGTCGTGGATCGGCATGCCCGTCACGTGCTCGAGGCAGGCGCCGACGATCTTCCACCCGTCGTTCGAATACCAGAACCGCTCCCCCGGCGCGGTGGTGGGCGGCACGCCGCGCAGGAGCCAGAGCGCGCCGGCGAGCGTGGGCGCGTCCTCCTCGCCGATCGCCAGGCCGGCGGTGTGCTGCATCAGGTGGTGCAGCGTGATGGGCCCGAACGGCTCGGGTAGCTCGAGCCACGGGAGGATCTCGTTGACGCTCACGTGCAGATCGAGCCTGCCCGCTTCGACCTCCTGCATCACGACGATGCCGGAGAAGGACTTGGAGATCGAGCCGATCTGGAACCGGGTTTCGGGCCGGACCGCGGTGCCGGCGGCGACGTCTGCCATGCCCCGCACGGCGACCCCGAGGACCTCTTCACGGTCGGTGACGGCCAGGACGGCGCCGGCGGCGTGCGAGGACTCGAGGTGGTGCTCGAGCGCGGCGCCGATGCGGTCGAAGGCGTCCTGCATCCCGGGCATGGTGACGGGCTCCTCGGGCCTCAGGCCCCGAAGAAGAGCTTGAGCTCGCGGGCGGCCGATTCCGGAGAATCGCTGCCGTGCACGATGTTCTCGCCGATCAACGTGGCGAAGTCCCCGCGGATCGAACCGGGCGGCGCATCCACCGGGTTGGTGGGCCCCATCAGGGTTCGCCAGCAGGTGATCGCGTCGTCGCCGGTGACCTTCGCGATCACGACGGGACCGCTGGTGATGAAGTCGACGAGTTCGCCGAAGAAGGGCTTCTCGCGATGCTCGCCGTAGTGCTCCTCGGCGACCTCGCGCGGGATCGTGAACAACTTCATGTCCTCGATCGTGAGGCCTTTGGCCTCGACCCGTCGCAGCACTTCGCCCACCAGACCGCGTGTCACGCCGTCGTGTTTGACGATCAGCAAGGTGGATTCGGTCGCCATGGTGTCGTGCGTCTCCTACGAAGCGGGCTCCTACGAAGGTGTTCCGAGCGCCCTGCGGGCGTCGGCGACAGTGTACAGAGAGCCCGTCACCACGATGAGGTCCCCGGGCACCGCACCGGCCTGCGCGGCGTCGATCGCCTCGGCCACCGACGCATGGATCACGACCTCCTTGCGCTCGGCGCCGAACGCCTCCGCGATCGGGATCACATCACCCGCGCGCTCGCTCTCGTTGCGCGCGACGTGCGCCACATCGGCGAGCGCGGCCAGCGGCCGGACCATGCCGGCGACGTCCTTGTTGGCGCTGATCGAGACGACGAGATGGAGACGGTCCCAGCTGAAGAACTCCCGGAGCGCGGCGGCCAGCGCCTCGGCCCCGGCCGGGTTGTGCGCGCCGTCCAGCAGGATCGTGGGATTCCGCGAGACGATCTCCAGGCGGCCCGGCCAGCGCACGCCGTCGAGCGCCGCGCGCATCGAGGCTTCCTCGAGCGGCCCGTCCACGAAGGCTTCGAGCGCGACGATCGCCGCGGCCGAGTTCCTGACCGCATACTCCCCGAACATCGGCAGGAACACGTCCTCGTAGGTGCCGTGCACCCCTCGAAGCAGGAACGACTGCCCCCCGACGGCCAGGAGACGGTCTTCGACCTCCCAGTCGCGGAACTCCAGGAGCATCGAGGCACCCACGTCGTCGCACCGTGCCTGCAGCACGTCGAGCGCCTCGGCCTCCTGCTCACGCACGACCGCGATCTTGCCCTCCTTGATGATGCCGGCCTTCTCGGTGGCGACCTCCCGGATCGTGGACCCCAGCTCCGGGTGGTCGAGCCCGATCGGCGTGATGATGGCGACATCGCCCGCCACCAGGTTCGTGGCGTCCCACACGCCGCCCATCCCCACCTCGTAGACCCCGAGGCCCACCGGCTTGTCGGCGAACCACAGGTAGGCGAGCGCGGTCAGGGCCTCGAAGTAGGTGACGTGTTCCTCACCCTGCTCGTCAACCAACTGCAGGTAGGGCAGCAGGTAGGTGTAGGCGTCCGCGAACTCGTCCGGGGTCATGTCCACGCCGCACACGGAGAACCGTTCCGTCACCGACTCCAGGTGCGGCGAGGTGTAGAGCCCCGTCGTGATGCCGTGCGCGCAGGCGAGCTCGGTGAGGACCTTGGCCGCGGTGCCTTTGCCGTTCGTGCCGGTCACGTGGATCGTGGGATAGGTGAGCTGCGGGTCCGACAGGTAGGTCGCCAGCGCCAGGATGCGCGAGAGGTCGGGCAGCATGCGCCCTTCCTTGCGGGAGTCGAGTTCGGCGAGCGCTTCGGCGAAGTCCACGTGGGTGCTCAGGCGTCCGCGACCGGCGCCAGTTCCGTCTGGACCGAGAACTCAGACGCCTCTTCCTGGTCGAGCGCCTGGATCGTGCCGGCCTCGCGGACGTCGAGGGACGCCAGGGTGAGCAGGCGCAGCCGGTCCTGCGTGTCGTGGACCGTGACGCGGCTCGCGGGTGCGCGCAGCGACACCTTCTGCATCGCCTTCTCCTTGCGCACCGCGGTGAGCACATCGGCGGCCACCGCGTAGACGCCGGGATCACCGTCATCGGGCAACTCCTCGGCGGTGGGCCAGGCCTCGCGATGGACGCTGCCGTCCTGCCACCACGACCAGACCTCCTCCGTCACGTAGGACAGGAACGGCGCGAACAGGCGCAGGAACGTCTGCAGCGCCCTGCGGAGCGCGCCGAGGGCCGACGCGGCGCCGTCGGGGCCGTGACCGCCGTACGCGCGCTGCTTCACCAGCTCGAGGTAGTCGTCGGTGAAGCCCCAGAAGAAGCGTTCGATCGCGTCGAGGGCCTTCGCGTGTTCGTAGGCCTCGAACGCCTCGGTGGCCTCGACGACGACGGCCCGCAGGGCGGTGAGCATCGAGCGGTCGAGGGGCTCGGTGATCGCGCCGGGCTCGCCCTCCATCGACAACGCGAAGCGTGACGCGTTCAGGATCTTGATCGCCAGCCGGCGACCCACCTTCATCTGCTGTTCGTCGAACGCGGTGTCCACGCCCAGCCGCGCGCTGCCCGCCCAGTAGCGGACCGCGTCGGCGCTGTGCAGTTCGAACACCTCGGTG
>DATLPI010000313.1:0-11647 GCA_035535815.1 Actinomycetota bacterium
GCATCCCGCGCTGAGCCTGCCCGCCGGACGTTCGCCGAACGGCGTGCCGTTCGGCGTCCAGCTCACCGGCCCGCGGTTCGCCGACGACCTGGTGCTGGCGGTCGGCGCAGCGTGGGAAGCAGCGCACCCCTGGCCGCTGTCGGCGCCGGGTTTCGAACCGTTCGGCCTCTGATCGCCGTTTCGAGGGAGGTCGCAACGGCATCCGACGGTCGATGCTGGTTTCCGCGGCGGTCGACCGCTAGGCTTCGGGCGTCTACCGACCGACCCTGGAGCAGCCCAGCGTGGAACCGATCGATCTGACGACCTTGTCCTCCGACGTGCGGCGTGGGCCGCTGTTCGAGCGGCAGCGCGCGATGGGCGCCACCTTCTACGAGGACTACGGACGGCTGTGGGCGGCCTCCTTCGGTGATCTCGATCGCGAGTACGCCGCGATCCGCACCGGGGCGATGCTGTGGGACATCTCGCCGTTGTCGAAGTTCCACATGGTGGGGCCGCAGGTCCGCGAGGCGCTCGAACGGCTCACGTCCCGGCCCATCTCCGAGGAGGAGCCGGGTCAGGTCCGTTACCTGGTGATCCTCGACGAGGCGGGACACATCGTGGACGAGGGCACGCGCTACCTGATCGGTCCCGACGAGGCCTGGTACGTGGGAAACGAAGATCGAGCGGCGCTGGTCGAACACATCGCTGCGGCGCTCGAAGGGTTCGACGTCACCACGACCAATCGCACGGATGACGTGGCCGCCCTCGCGATCCAGGGCCCGGATGCCTTCGATGTGCTGGCCCCACTGATCGACATCGACCTCGCGTCGCTCGATTACTACCGGTGCCGGCCCGACGCGTCGGTGACGGGGGTGCCGGCGATGATCTCGCGCACCGGCTTCTCCGGCGAGCTCGGGTACGAGCTGTTCGTCCCCGACGGCGTCGATCGGCTGTGGGACGCGCTCCTGGCAGCGGGGGCGACACCGGTCGGGCTCGACGCGGTGGAGATGGCGCGCGTGGAGGCGGGGTTCCTGGTGGCCGACGAGGATTACGTCTCGTTCGAGACCGATCCCTACGAGGTCGGGCTGGGGGAGTTCATCGATCTGACCGGGCATGAGTTCGTCGGCAGGGAGGCTGCCCTCGCCGCCTCGCAGGACGAGCACCGGGAGCTCGTGACGCTGGTGTTCGACGAACCTGAGGTGTTGCCGACCCCCGGCGAGGTCACGCTCGACCGTCGCGTGGTGGGGGAGGTCCGCAGCGTGGAACGCTCACCTCGTTTCGGGATGCTGGGCTTGGCGGTGCTCGACGCCGACCTGGCCGTGGACGGCGCGTTCGTGGAGGTCGACGGCATCGCCGCGGTGGTGCGTCCTCGACCTATCGACGACGGGGACCGGGCGCGGCGCGCGCGACCCGGAGGCTAGGGCCCGAGGTTGTAGCCCAGGCGGCGCGGCAGCTTCGCCACGAAATCCACGAGTGGGTTCGGGTCTTCGCCGCGGTCCTCGAACTCGTCCTTACGGCGGATCGCATGGTTCGCGATCAGCGCGCCGGGGGAGCGGATCGGCTCGGGCGGGAACTTCATCGGACGCGCATCCACGATCGGCAGATCGAGCACGTCGTCGTATCGGCCCAGCGACCGGTTCGCCAGGATGCGACCGCCCAGATGGGCGGGACCCACGCCGTTGCCCGTGTACCCCATGCCGTAGTGCACGGTGCCGTGCTCCAGCGTGCCGAAGAACGGAAGGTGCGAGCCCGCGACGTCGATCGGGCCGCCCCACCCCGCATCGATGGGCACGTCGGCGAACGTGGGGAACATCCGATGCAGGTCGCGGGCCGCCACCTGCAGCGCCTGCTCGTCGTAGGCGAACCGCGGCCCGATGTGGCGGGCGAGGTTCGGCTGCATGCCGCCGATGCCGAACGCGATGCGGCCGTCGGGCGTGGTGCGCAGGTAGTGCAGCGAGGACCGGTAGTCGGACAGTCCCATGCCGTCGGTCCAGCCGATCTCGGCGAGCTTCTCGGGCGCCGGTGCCGTCATCACGATGTAGCTGCCGCGAACCGTGATCGCGCGGCGGAACCGCTTCCAATGGCTGGCCCACGCGTTGAGCGCGATCACGCCGGCGCCCGCGCGCACGGTACCGCGGGGGGTCTCGGCGATCGCGGGTGACCCCGAGCCGAACCGGGTGACCGGGGTCTGCTCGTAGATGCGCACGCCCTGATCGATCAGCACGCGTCGCAGGCCACGCGCGAGCCGCGCGGGCTGCACGCTGGCGCCGTACTTCGTGAAGACGCCGCCCTTGAACGTGGGCGAATCGACCATGGCCCGGACTTCCTGGGCGCCCATGACCCGGAAGTCCTCGGCAAGGCCCAGCCTGTCGGCGGTGATGACGAGGTCGCCCCAGGACCCCACCTGCGCGTCGGAGGCGGCCGCGTTGAGGTCACCGTCGTTGGCGAACCACGCGTCGATGCCTTGCTCGTCGCAGAAGGCGCCGATCGCCTGCACGCTCTCCTCGCCTGCTTCACACAGGGAGATGGCCGCCTTGTCGCCGAACTCGGAAACCAGACGCGGCAGGTCGCCCCAGTAGCTGTTCACGAACCCGCCGTTGCGACCGCTGGGCCCGCCGCCGCAGATGTCCTGCTCCAGGATCACGACGTCGGTGCCGGGGTCGAGCTGCTTCAGGTGGCACGCGGTCCACATCCCGGTGTACCCGCCACCCAGGATCACGACGTCGGCCGTGGTGTCCTCGGTGAGGGCGGGTGACGGTTCGCCGGCGAACTCGGGCCGAGCGAGTGCCTCGGTGAGCCACCAGCTCCGGCCTGCGTCGGGCGGGATCGGGATCGTCGCGGTGTCAGCCATCTGCGGCCCTAGGGTACTGATACCGGAAACGCGATGCGGGTCGTCGGAGCGGTCGAGCGGTCTCTCCTCATCCCGGAATCGGTATCGATGCGAGGTCCCCCAAGCCATCTGCGTCGCTGATATCGGTTCCGGTATCGGCGCGCCTCAGGGTCAGGCCCGTGCCCGCGTTGCTACCGTGAGGTCCCCATCCCATCCGCCGAGGAGGCACCCACCATGGCAGGCAGCGACCGTCTCCGCAGCCGAGACGTCACCGAAGGTCCCGAGCGCGCCCCTGCCCGCGCCATGCTCCGTGCCGTCGGGTTCTCCGAGGAAGATTTCGGCAAGCCACAGATCGCGGTGGCCTCTAGTTGGAACGAGGTCACCCCCTGCAACTACCACCTGGACAAGCTCGCCGCGCTCGCGAAGGAAGGCGTGCGTCAGGGCGAGGCGGTGCCGGTCGAGTTCACCACGATCGCGGTGTCCGACGGCATCGCGATGGGCCATGAAGGCATGAAGGCCAGCCTGATGAGCCGCGATCTGATCGCCGATTCGGTCGAGCTGGTGATGCACGCGGAGCGGTTCGACGGGTTGGTGGGCATCGCGGGCTGCGACAAGTCCGAGCCCGGCATGTTGATGGCCATGGCCCGCATGAACCAGCATGCCGTGTACCTGTACGGGGGCACCATCCTTCCGGGCACCTACCAGGGCAGAGACATCACGATCCAGGACGTCTTCGAAGCGGTGGGGGCGCACGCGAAGGGCACGATCGACGATGCCGAGCTGCACGCGGTCGAGCGGGCCGCCTGCCCAACGACGGGGTCGTGTGCGGGGATGTACACCGCCAACACGATGGCGGCTGTCGGCGAGGCGATCGGGATGTCCCTGCCCGGCAGCGCATCGCCGCCCGCGGTCGACTACCGGCGCGAGGTGTTCGCCCGCGAGAGCGGGATCCGGGCCGCCCAGCTCGTGCTCGAGGGTGGCCCGCGTCCGCGCGACATCATGACCAAGGAGGCGTTCGAGAACGCCATCGCGGTGGTGATGGCGGTGGCCGGTTCCACGAACGCCGTCCTCCACCTGCTGGCGATCGCGCGGGAGGCGCACGTCGACTTGCAGCTCGATGATTTCGACCGGATCGGACGCACCGTGCCTCACCTGGTCGACGTGCGGCCCGCCGGCAGGTTCGTGATGAGCGACATCGACCGTGTGGGCGGAGTGCAGGTCGTCATCAAGGAACTGCTCGAAGCCGGTCACCTGCACGGCGACTGCATGACCGTCACCGGCAACACCCTTGCCGAGAACATCGCCGCGATGGACATCGCCGAACCCGACGGCGTGATCGTGCATCCGCCGTCGGATCCGATCCACCCGTGGGGCGGGCTCGCGATCCTGCGCGGCAACCTCGCGCCCGACGGCGCCGTGCTGAAGGCCGCGGGCGCCGAGGAGTTGGTGTTCGAAGGGACGGCGAAGCCGTTCGATTCCGAGAAGGAAGCGTTCGACGCCCTGACGTCCGGCGCGATCGTTGCCGGCGACGTCATGGTGATCCGCTACGAGGGACCGAAGGGCTCACCCGGCATGCCGGAGATGCTCGCGGTGACCGCGGCCGTCGCGGGTGCGGGTCTCGGCAAAGAGGTGGCCCTGATCACCGACGGCCGCTTCAGCGGCGCCACGAAAGGGTTCAGCGTGGGCCACATCGCCCCCGAGGCGTTCGTGGGTGGGCCGATCGCGCTGGTGCACGAGGGCGACCGCATCCGGCTCGATGCCGACGGACGTTCGCTCGAACTACTCGTCGACGAGGCTGAGCTCGACCGCCGCCGCGCGGACTGGAAGCAGCCCGAGTACCGCTACACCCAGGGGGCGCTCGCGAAGTACGCCCGCACCGTGGGCAGCGCCGACCACGGGGCGGTGACGTGGTGACCGCGCATCCGACGATCACGTCGCCCGCCGCGCTGCAGTGCCGCATCTGCGGTCAGCAGTATCCGGTGGAGCCGCTCACTATCTGCGAGGAGTGCTTCGGGCCGCTCGAGCCCGCATACGACCTGCAATCGGTCGACGGCATGGATTTCCGCAAGCAGGCCGAAGCGGGACCCTCCACGCTGTGGCGGTACGAATCGCTGTTGCCCGGTGGTCCCGGCATCGAGCGGATCGACCTGGGCGCCGGGTACACGCCGCTGCGCCGCGCCGACAACCTGGCGAAGGCGATCGGCATGACCGGCACGCTCTGGATCAAGGACGACAGCGTCAACCCGTCGAACTCGTTCAAGGATCGCGTGGTGAGCGTGGCCACCACGATGGCGCGTGCGTTCGGCTATGAGGCGATCAGCTGCGCCTCCACCGGCAACCTCGCGAACGCCACCGCCGCCCACGCCGCGAAGGCGGGCATGCCCTGCTACGTGTTCGTGCCCGAGGACCTGGAGCGCGCGAAGATCCTCGCCACGGAGGCGTACGGCGCGAAGGTCGTCGCGGTCAAGGGCAACTACGACGAGGTGAACCGTCTGTGCAGCGAGGTGGCCGAGGCACTGCCTTGGGCGTTCATCAACGTCAACATGCGTCCCTACTACGCGGAGGGGTCGAAGTCGCTCGGGTTCGAGACCGCGGAGCAGCTCGGCTGGCGCCTGCCCGACCACGTCGTGGTGCCCATCGCCTCGGGAGCCCTGCTCACGAAGATCCACCGGGCCTTCAGCGAGCTGATCGCGATCGGGGCTGTCGACGAGAAGCCCTACCGCGTCAGCGGCGCCCAGCCCGAAGGCTGCCGGCCCGTGGCCCAGGCGTTCCTGGACGGCGCCGAGGAGGTCACCCCGGTGAAGCCCGACACGATCGCGAGGTCGCTCGCGATCGGCGCGCCCGCCGACGGCTACTTCGCGCTGAAGGTGGCGCGCGGCACCGGCGGCCACATCGAGTGGTGCACCGAGCAGGAGATCCGAGAAGGCATCCGGCTGCTGGCCTCCACCGAGGGCGTGTTCACCGAGACCGCGGGCGGGGTCACGATCGCCAACCTCAAGCGCATGGCGGAGCAGGGGATCGTCAAGCCCGGCGAAGAGGTCGTCGCCTACGTCACCGGCAACGGCTACAAGACGATCGAGGCCCTCGAAGGCTTCCTCGAGCCGACGTTCAGCGTGGCGCCCGACCTCGACGAGTTCCTCGCCGTCCTCGACGCCTGAGGTTCGCCCTCGCCGTTACGGCTCGATGTTGAAGATGAAGGCGTATTGCTCGCCGCCGTGCCGCGCCTTGATCTCCATCGTGCCGCGAGCGTTGCGGTAGGTCGCCCGCCCGCCGGTGATCGCCAGCGTCGAGTCGCGGTCGTCGTAGAACGGACCTTCGACGGTGATCGCGCCGTCCGGCAGGAACGTGATCCACCGGCACTCCCAGCTGGCCTCGCCGTGGTCGATGCGGATGCACACGCCTTGGTCGCGACCCACCTTCTTCTTGTTCTCGAAGTTGTAGACCGTGTTGTGGAACGTGAGGATGTCGCCGGTCGAATCACCCGACTTGCCCACGTCGACGACCTTGTCCGTCGTCGGGCGCTCCACCACTTTCACCGTGATCGGCTTCGTGACGTCCCTCGGCGCGCTCGCTGCCGAAACAAGCGTCGCGATCAGTGCGATGACGACGAACGACGCCATCAGTGTGACGACCTTGCGCATGGTGATCCCCTCCCTGAGTCCCTGCGCGGATGCACGGAGCTTATGCCGCGGGTCCACCGCAAGGGAAGGGCTAGCGAACCGGTGCGGATGCCGTGGCGAGCCAGTCCTCGAACGCGTCGTCCCCGGCGTTGCTCAAGAGGCGCGAGAAGTGCGTGTCGGCGTACGCGACGTAGTCGACATCCAAGGTGGAGATCCCCTGTTGCACCACGCCCCACATCGCCTCGCGGAAGTCCGACATCACCCGCATCAGGGCGAGGCGCGCGCGATGCACGTCGCTCACCGACCCGAAGTACAACGAGAGCAGCGTCTCCTGCGCCTGCGGCGTGAGCCCGTTGTTCACGGCGAGGTTCCCCAGATCGAAGAACGGATCACCCATCCCCGCGTACTCGTAGTCGACGATCCACACGTGGTCGCCGTCCAAGAGGAAGTTGGCGTTCAACAGGTCGTTGTGACAGGTGGCCGGCGTCATCGGCGCGGCGTCGAACGATGCCTCGATGCGAGCGGCGACGTCGTGCGCTTCGTCGTAGGCGCCGGGGATCCGCACGCCCCGATCCGATGCGATCCTGCGATAGCTCTCCACCAACCGGAACACCGGGAACTCCGAACTGATGGGCGGACACGAATGGAACGCCCGGAGCGAACCCACGACCGACGCGAGCACCGTTTCGCGTTGCAGGTCGGCCTCGGGGACCGATGTCCCCGCGACGAACCGGGTGACCAGGCAGCTGAGGTTCGGGAGCCAGGCGTAGATCTCCGGGCCAACGCCTGCCGCGGCCGCGGCGCGGCCGGCCTCACATTCGGCCTCCCGGTCGATGCCCAGCAACTCCGTGTCGCGACCGGCCAGGCGCAGGACGAAGGCTTCGTCGTCGACGTCGATCAGATAGTTGTGGTTCGTGATCCCGGTAGTGATCGGGGTGATGCCGATGTGGCGACCTTCCCACCCCGGGACGGCCTTGATGGCGACATCCAGGCGGGGATCGGACATGGGCTCCATCGCGAGGGACCGTACGCGCATCCCTGAGCGAGGGTCAAACGCGCAGGAGGGAGCCACCACCCCCGTCCCCGGTGCTGGCCTCCTCGACCCGGACGTGCGGCTCTGCCATCGTCGAGCGATGGTCGCGACCGGACAACGCTTCGAGTTGGAACGGTGGATGCGCCGGGTCTCGATCGGGGTGTCCACGGGCACCGTGGCCGGCCTCGTGATCGGTGGTGTCGGTGGCCGGCTTGCGATGTTCGTCCTGCGGCTCACGTCGAGTCCGTCACTGCATGGTGTGGAGACCGACGACGGATTCACGATCGGCGTGTTCAGCTTGGCGACCGTCTTCCTGCTGGTGCTCACCGCCGCCATCGGCGTGCTGGCGGGCCTCGTGTACCTCGTGATCCGCACATGGCTCCCGGGGCGGTGGCGTCCCTGGCTCTTCGGTGCGTTCGGCGGGCTCGTGGGCGGCGCGCTGCTGATCCAGCCCGATGGGCTCGACTTCCGGCTGTTGGAACCGCTGTCGCTGGCGATCGCGTTCTTCATCGCGATCCCCGCCGGGTGCGGGTTCGCGATCAGCGCGTCGGTGGAGCGGAGGTTCGCAGAGGCGGACGAAGGGACACAGACGTCCGCAACGTGGATGGTCGGGCTGATCCCGCTCGTGCTGCTGCTCGTGACGGGGCCGTCCGGTGTCGCGCTGGCGGCGATCACGATCGGAGCCGGCCTGGTGGCCAGATCCGTGCCGATGGCCTCGGTGATCTGGGGATCGACGACGTTCGTCTGGATCGGTCGACTCGCGCTTGCCGTCATCGCCGCGATCGCGTCGGTCGCGCTCGTGCAGGACATCGCCGAGATCCTGTGACGGTCTCGCCGCTCAGGGGTACTTGCGCTCGATCTCGCTAAGGAATGCCTCGGACAACCGTTGCAGATCGTCGATGCTCAGGTTGATCTCATCCCCCACCTGCAGCTTCAGGACCGACGAATCGGGATCCATCTTGATCTGCTTGTCGGCCGCCATCATGCCGTCGTTGTCGCGCAGGGAGTTGCAGATCACGCGCACCTCGTTGAGCGGATTACCGTCCTTCAGCTCCAGGTTCCGGCTGCGATGCAGGAAGTAGTCGTCCACCACCATGACCATGTGGTTGCAGAAGCGCGGCTCGAAGGCGGCGAGCGCCGCGTCCAATCTCGCTCCTTCCTTCGCGCCCACCTTGGCCGCGGCCGCCACCACGTCCCGATAAGCCTCGATCTGACCTTCGACCTTCGCGCGACATCCATCGACGTACGTGCGCGGGTAGCTGTTCACCGAGAGCATGTCATCCTCCTTCGTTCGGCCGTGGGGCGTCGCCCGTCGAGTCGAGCTCGGCGAGCTGTCGTTCGAGCAAGCGTCGCTCGGCGTCGTCGTGCACCAGGGTCAACGCGCGGCGATACGCATCGCGCGCTTCGTCCGTTCGGTCGAGCCGGCGAAGCAGTTCGCCCCGGGTCGCATGCAGGTAGTGGTAGTCCTCCAACACCAGGCCGTCCACGAGGTCCAGGCCCGCCTGGGCACCGTCCGCCTCCGCGACCGCCACGGCCCTGCTCAATTGCACCACCGGTGAACCGGTGAGCTGCGCGAGCTCGCCGTACAGGGCGGCGATCTGTGGCCAGTCGCGGGGCTCCTCGGTGTGCAGCGATGCGATCGCCGCCTGCACGACGTAGGGTCCGCGCCCGCCCAGGGCCAGTGCCCGGTCCAGCACCGCGCGACCGTTGCCGATCTGATCGGTGTCCCACAGGGATCGGTCCTGGTCGGCGAGGAGCACCAGGTCGTCGCCCCGGAACCGCGCCTCACGCCGGGCGTCGTGCAGGAGCATCAACGCCATCAGCCCGAGCACCTCGGGTTCGGCGGGCATCAGCTCCGTCATGGCGCGGCCGAGCTGCAGTGCCTCGACGGCCAGGTCGCCGCGGCCGCCGTACCCCTGGTTGAAGATCAGGTAGACGACGGCGAGCACCGCGTCCAACCGCTCGGGGAGCAGCGACGGCGGCGGCACCCGGAACGGGATCCCCGCCGCGGTGATCTTCCGCTTCGCGCGTACCAATCGTTGCGCCATGGTCGGTTCGGGCACCAGGAACGCGCGAGCGATCTCGACGGTGGTGAGGCCGCCGAGCGTCCGGAGCGTGAGCGCCACCTGCGCGTCCACGGCGAGCGCCGGATGGCAACAGGTGAAGATCAGTTCGAGCCGTTCGTCCGGGAAGGTGGTTGCGTCCATGTCGATCTCGGTCGCCTCCGGCACCTCGAGCAGATGCGTCTTCGTGGCCAGCGTGCGATCACGGCGGATGCGGTCGATCGCACGGTTCCGAGCGGTGGTGACCAGCCAGACGCCGGGGTTGGACGGTGTGCCGTCGCGCGGCCACCGTTCGGCGGCGATCGCGAAGGCCTCCTGCGCGGCTTCCTCGGCGAGGTCGAAGTCACCGAGGAAGCCGATCAGGGCAGCGAGGACACGTCCCCACTGGTCGCGGAAGACCTGGTCGAGGATCGTTACCACTCCGCGAGCGGTCGCACCTCGACCGCGCCGCCCATGCTGGCCGCCGGGATGCGTGAGGCCAGCTCGATCGCGGCGTCGAGGTCGTCGGCCTCGAAGAACAGATAGCCGCCGATGGACTCCTTGAGCTCAGCGAACGGACCGTCGGTGGTCAGCGTCTTCCCTTCGGCCACGCGAACGGTCGTAGCGGTCTCAGGGCCCTGCATCTGCTGGCCAGGCGTGACGCCCGGAGTTTCGTTGATGCCCTGGTAGGCGGCGTACACCTTGCCCTTCTCTTCGTCCGAGAGGGCTTCCCACTCAGCCGATGGCGGCACCGGGGTGGAACCCTGGTGGATCAGCAGCATGTACTTCATCGCGTCCCCCTTCTGGGATCGGGTCGCGCATAAGACGAACGAAGGACCCCGGAATCGACAGCTCCTCGCGAGAAAGACGATAGCGGCGATCCCGGCCGTCGATCTCAGCCCTTCCTCGGTTGCCTCGGGACCGTTCTGGGAAGGTGCCTACACGGCGGGTTGAACCTCATGACCCGTCGGAGGAGGAACGATCGATGGAGCACGGATCCGGTGTGCCGAGCGAGATCGACGGCTCCGGTGGTCCGGAGAGCACCTTCACCACGGACACCGCCGGTCTGCCCGATGTGACACGGCCCGAGGTCGTCCGGCTGAAGGACGGAGACCGCTTCGCGTTCCGGATCGGGCCGGTCCGCAAGCGGCTCGACGACGCGGACCTGCGGATGCTCGCCTACAACGGCTCGATCCCCGGCCCGGTCCTCCATGTCGATCAGGGCTCCGAGATCACGGTGGACGTGACTAACGACGGGGACGTGGAGGCGACCGTCCATTGGCACGGGCTCCGATTGGAGAACCGATACGACGGGGTCCCGCACGAAACGCAAGCGCCGATCGCGATCGGGGAGACCTTCACCTACAAGGTGCAGTTCCCCGACGCCGGCTTCTACTGGTACCACCCGCATATCCGCGAGGACTTCGGGCTCGAGATGGGCCTCTACGGCACGATCGTCGTCGAACCTTCGGATGCCGGGTACTGGCCCCCGGTCGACCGGCACCTCACCATCACGCTGGACGACCTGCTCGTCGAGGACGGGCACGTCGCCGCATTCAACACGGCGGGTCCGAACTACACCGCGATGGGGCGGTTCGGGAACGTCATGTTGATCAACGGGGAGCCAACGTTCTCGGCAGATGCGGCCCCGGGTGAGGTGGTCCGTCTGTTCGTCGTCAACACCGCTCACACACGGATCTTCAACCTGGCCATCGTCGGGGCGCGCGCCAAGCTCGTGGGAAGCGACAGCGGCCGGTACGAGCAGGAGACGTTCGTCGACGAGGTGCTCCTCTCGCCGTCGGAGCGAGCTGTGATCGATGTGCTGTTCGACTCACTCGGACCCGTCCGGCTCGAACACCGCACGCCCGAGCACACGTACGACCTCGGAGGATTCATCGTCACGGGCGATCGCGTCCAAGGTGCGGCGTCGACCTTCGATACGCTCCGCGCGGATCCCGACCTCACGGCCGTGCATCGAGCGATCAAGCCAGACCTCGATCGCCCGCCGGACAAGGTGCTGGCGTTCTTCTCGAAGATGCCCCTGCTCTACGGAGGAGGCGCGGCCGAGTCCTACGTCTGTCCGATGCATCCGGAGGTGACGTCCACCGAGCCCGGGACATGTCCGAAATGCGGCATGAAGCTC
>DATLPI010000314.1:0-3109 GCA_035535815.1 Actinomycetota bacterium
TCTGACCGCGACGCGATCTCCTCCCAGCTCCTCCGCTACCGCAACGGACAGGGCGACGACTGGGCCGACATCATCGACATGCTGACGATTGCATCCGGAGGCACAGCGATAGGTCGTGCGGCTGCTAGGCGAGATCGACGCAGGGGGAGTCCATCAGGTTGGGATCAGCCTCACAATCTCGCAGCTGTGCAGGTGGCCGGCGGCCCACGCCTTACTGAGCGTCGGCACGCGACACACGTCATCGCCAAGACCACCGTAGATGAAATCGCGACGATTGTGAGCCTCGATGAGATCGTTGCCTATTCCGCCGTTGAGCGTGATTGCGGTGGAGGATTTGGTTGGAGAGCTGGTTTGATGATCCACAATCTTGTCTGGGCCAAGTCCACCCGACAAAGGTGATACCTCCGGTGGTTAGCGCACCGCTACGGCCGTTGAGGCTATCTGACCTGTGTCGCCGTCCAATGTGACGCTTCCGGTCGTGATGGAGACACGTCCAATGAACTTGTCGGCACCTTGGCCGCCCTTCATCTCGAGGCCCGACGACGCATACGTGGAGAGAGGGGGGCGAGACCGAGCAGGCGGGTGACGGTCTATTCGAGGGGGCAACGAGTGTGGCCCCGGTCGTCGACGGTCATCGAAGGGACCTTCCCTGTCATCCGCGCCCCCGCCTCAGTTCGGGGAGCTGAAGACCGGCTCAGGCCATCAGCTCGCAGAGGTCGCGGAGGTTCCCCTTCGCCTCCAGGATCGTGCCGACTGCGTCCATCACGAAGTTGCCGGACGCGATCACGAAACTGCCGTCGACCGTGAACGTCGCCCAGCGTCCGGTGCCGCGGACGATGTTCCCGTTCTCGTCGAAGAACGTCGGTCCCGAGATCGTGAACGTCCGGGTCGCTCCAGTGTCGTCACGCGTGAACGTGACGAATAATTGGCCGCTCAGGAACCCTCCGGTCGGGTTACCGTCGGCGTCCACGAACGTGATGAGGTGGTTCTTCCCCAGGACGTGCGCGGTCATGTCGAACGCGCAGACACCAGGGAATGGGATGACCGTGTCGACGGGGAAGCGGTCCCGTTGCGGGGGTGCGGCACCCGCGATGCCGGAAGGGACCAGCGTTGCGGTCGCGAGCGCGACGGCAACCATGACCAGCGTCCTCCTCATGAAAACCTCCCTAAGATCAGGCGGACTACCACCAAGCATCCACCGTATGCTGTAGGTCGAACGGGGGTCAAGTCCGCACGTCTGGCGGCTCGTCTGGCGTAACCGGCCGACATCCCGAAGGCGCGCCTATGCGCGAGCAAATCCGGGAAACGATTCGGCGGGCAGGAACGCCGAAGCCGGGCCGTGCGATCCCCCCTCCCAGAATCTCCGTTTAGCACGAGCCGCGCGAGAATCGCCGGAGTGATGTCGCGGATCTGCCGCTCCTTTCCCGTCTGACGGGACCCGCTTCCCTTTCACGTTCGTACAGGCTCGGGACGAATACCTCGTGAGAGAGAGGTGGTTCCTCCTGGCGGAACGGCCTACGCTCGCGCCGTGTTGACCTGCGGCAACTGCGGGCGCGAGAGCCCCGACGATTTCGCGTTCTGCCCAGTATGCGCATCGCCGCTCGTCGCGCCAGTGGAGCCGCACGAGGTCCGCAAGACGGTCACGGTGGTGTTCTGCGACGTGACCGGCTCGACCGCCATGGGCGAGAAGCTCGATCCCGAGTCGGTTCGACGTGTCATGTCGCGGTACTTCTCGGAGATGCGGACCGCCCTTGAACGGCACGGAGCCTCCGTGGAGAAGTTCATCGGCGACGCGGTCATGGCGGTGTTCGGCGTGCCGCAGATCCACGAGGACGATGCGCTCCGAGCCGTCCGGGCGGCGGCGGACATGCGCCAAGCCCTCATCCTCCTCAACAAGGAGCTCGAGCGTGACTACGGCGTGACGCTGGCCGCGCGCATCGGGGTGAACACCGGCGATGTCGTGGCCGGTGATCCGTCGGGCGAGACCCTGGTGACGGGCGACGCGGTGAACGTGGCGGCCCGCCTGGAGCAAGCGGCCGCTCCCGGCGAGGTCCTGATCGGGCCGAAGACCCTCCGGCTGGTCCGCGATGCGGTGGTCGCGGACCCCACGGAGCCGCTCGAGCTGAAGGGGAAGTCCGAGCCGGTCGCCGCCTTCCGCCTGGTCGAGGTGATGGCCGGCGCACCGGGAGTCGCTCGCCGGCTCGACTCGCCGATGGTCGGTCGCGAACGGCAACTCAGCCAGCTCCGCCGAGCATTCGACAGCGTCGTGGCCGATCGATCGTGTCAGCTCTTCACGGTGATCGGCGCACCCGGCGTGGGCAAGTCACGCCTGATGGAGGAGTTCGTCCGCGGTCTCCATGGGCGCGCCACGGTGCTCCGCGGCCGGTGCCTCCCGTACGGCGACGGCGTCACCTTCTTCCCGGTGGGCGAGGTGATGAAGGAGGCAGCCGGCCTGGACGACTTCGACGCCCCCGACGAGATCGAGCGCAAGATCTGCGCGGTTCTGGGCGATGGCGAGGCCGAAGCGTGCGCTCGGCTCGCCCAGCTCTTCGGGCTGGCCGGCCACGACGGGACCACCGACGAGACGCTTTGGGCCGTTCGTCGGTTCCTCGAGTCCGTGGCGCAGAGCGCGCCTCTCGCCGTCGTCTTCGACGACGTCCAATGGGGCGAACCCACGTTCCTCGACCTGATCGAGAGCATCGCGGACCGATCCCGTGATGCGCCGATCCTCGTGCTGGTCATGGCGCGCCCCGACCTCCTGGACGAACGTCCGGCGTGGGGCGGCGGAAAGCCGAATGCGGCCACGATCTCGCTCGAGCCGCTGTCCGTCGAGGAGTGCGACGCGCTGATGGCCAACCTCCTCGGCCGCGCGGCGCTCCCGGACGATGCCAGGACCAGGATCTTCCAGGCGGCTGAGGGCACACCGCTGTTCGTCGAGGAGATGTTGTCGATGATGATCGACGACGGCCTGCTCGTGCGCGGCGACGGCGACTGGACCGCGGTCGGCGACCTAGGCGCGGTATCGGTCCCCGCCACGGTGCAAGCGCTCCTGGCCGCTCGTCTGGACCGACTCGACGCCGAAGAGCGTGCGGTGATCGAGCGTGCCTCA
>DATLPI010000315.1:0-2054 GCA_035535815.1 Actinomycetota bacterium
CCTCGCCGGTGCGGGAATCCTCGAACGTGTAGACGAAGCATTGGTGGTTGAACCCCGCCGTCTGGAAGCGCACGTGCTCCTCCGGCACGTCGACCGCCTCGGCCAGGAACGCATGCGTGTCGCGGACGCTGTGGCAGACGCCGATCGTGCGCGCCGCGGGCCATCGGGAGCCCGCCCAGATGCCCCAGGGCACCATCGCCATCGGGTTCGTGTAGTTGAGCAGGAGCCCTTCGGGGCACAACGATGCCATCTCGTCGCCCATCTCGATCATCACCGGGATCGTGCGGAGGCCGCGCATGATGCCGCCGATCCCGATCGTGTCGGCGATCGTCTGGGGCAGCCCGTAGCGCGTCGGGATCTCGAAGTCGGTCACCGTCGCGCGGTACCCGCCGACCTGGATCTCGTTGATCAGGTAGTCGGCGCCGTCGAAGGCCTCGCGCCGATCCGCGTGCGCGCTCACCCTGTAGCCGGCGCCGAGACGCTCGACCACCTGGTTCGCGGTGCGCTCGGCGTAGGCGAGGCGCTCTTCGTCGATGTCGTGCAGTGCAAGCTGGAGCGTCCCGTGCAGCTCGGGGGAGCTGCCCAGGTCCGTCAGGATGTTGCGGGTGAACTCGACGCTGCCGGCGCCGATGATCGCGATCTTGGCCATGTCGGCAGTCTGCCAGCGCGCCGTGGGCCGCGTCGAGCGATCGTGCACATGTCGGTGCTCGTTCGTAGTCTGGAGGCCGAGGGAGGTGGCGATATGGCGACGGCGATCCAGGTGGTGATCGATTGCGCGGACCCGGGCGCGCTGGCCGATTTCTGGGCGACAGCCCTGCACTATCAGGTGCAGGAACCGCCTGAGGGGTTTGCGACGTGGGAGGACGCCCTCGTGGCCTGGGGCATCCCCGAATCGGCGTGGAACGACCGGAGCGCCGTGGTCGACCCCGACGGGGCCGGGCCACGCGTCTTCTTCCAGCGCGTGCCTGAGCCGAAGCAGGTGAAGAACCGCGTCCATCTCGATCTGAACGTCGGTGGCGGGCTACAAACCGACCCGGAGGAAAAGAGAGCCCGCATCGCCGCAGAGGCGGAGCGGTTAGTGGCCGCCGGTGCCTCGAGGCAAGCGGAATTCGATGAGGGCCGCGAGTTCTGGCTGGTTATGCAGGATCCGGAGGGCAACGAGTTCTGCATCCAGTGATCTGAAACGCGCATGAAAGTGCGCGGGTTGTACTTCGAGGTTGCGTTCCACGCCGGTACCATCCCCGCGATGTCCACCTTCATGCTGGCGTTCGACCACCGGAATTCGCTGCTCACCACGTTCTTCGAGGTGACCGGCGAGCCCACCGACCCCGAGGTCGCCGCCGCATGCGAAGTCAAGCGCGTGATAGCCGATGGGCTGCTCAACGCGATCGAACGCACGTTGGTGGGGGCCGACGAGGCCGGGGCGCTGGTGGACGCGACATACGGGGCCGATGCGATCGATGCGCTGCAGGACGCCGGTGTGCGGGTTGCCGTGCCGGTGGAGGCCAGTGGCCGCCGTGAGTTCGCCTTCGAACACTCCGACTGGCGGGAGCGGCTCGACGCCACGCGGCCGGCCTGGGCCAAGGTCCTCGTTCGCTACAACGCGGACGGCGACACCGCGACGAACGAACGACAACGGCACCGGCTGCTCGACCTCCAGACGGTGGCGCGGGCGATCGGCGTCGGGTTCCTGTTCGAACTCCTGGTGCCGCCGGAGCCGAACCAGCGAACGCAGGACTACGACGCCGAGGTACGCCCCGGCCTGGTGGTCCGTGGTCTGGAGGACCTGCGCAAGGCCGGCATCGCGCCCGACCTGTGGAAGATCGAGGGGCTCGACCGACAGGAGGATTGCGCTCGCGTCGCCGACGTCGCCGGCGAGCCATGTGTGGTTCTCGGCCGCGGCGCGGACGCCGCGGCCGTCGAACGTTGGCTACGCGCCGCCGCCGATGTGCCCGGCTTCGACGGGTTCGCGATCGGCAGATCGATCTGGTGGGACCCGGTTCGCGCCTACATGGACGGTGGCATCGACCGGGCCGCGGCGGTGTCGGCGATCG
>DATLPI010000316.1:0-2489 GCA_035535815.1 Actinomycetota bacterium
CGCGGTGAACGAGGCCGCCACGAAGGCATCCGACTCCGAGCAGAGCGACATGATGAACGCCAGCCCCATCATCGCGATGAGGCTGAGGATCGGCAGGTTCGCCACCCCGTTGAGGATCGACTGCGGGATGAACGTCTGCACCGCAGCGGCGATCGCGGCACCGAGGATCAGGAATCGGGCCATGAACACGATGTCGCCCGTGAGGTGTCCGAAGAACCGTCGCCACCGGCGTTCGGCCGCGTCGACCTCGTGCGCCTCCACCTCGGCATCGCGCTGCTTCAGCAGCTGGTCTCCGCGCACGGCGCCCACCACCCAGCCAACCGCCATCGCCACGATGAACCCGAGCGCCAGCCGGCCAAGCACCATGATCGCGACGGTGTCACGGCCGCGGTAGGCGACGTAGGTCGAGGCCACGACGACCGGGTTCACGATGGGCGCGGCCAGCATGAACGTCACCGCGGCGCTGGGTGCGAGCCCTTTCGCGGCGAGCCTGCGGGCCACCGGCACCGAGCCGCATTCGCATACGGGGAAGGCCATGCCGGAGGCCGCTGCCGCCGGGATCTGCAGGCCGCGGGGGAGGCGGGCGATCTTCTCGAACGCCGACGCCGGCACGAAGACTTCGATCGCGGCCGAGACGAACGCGCCCAGCACGATGAACGGCATCGCCTCGACCAGCAACGATCCGAACACGATCAGGAAGTTCCGGACCCAGGCGAACTGCTCGGGATCGAGGAGCCGAACGAGGATCGCGATCCCGGCGAGCCCGGTGATCACCCACAGCCCCGCGCGCGACGATGCGGACCCGCGACGGGGCTCAGTGGCGCCCGGCCGGCGCGCGACGTCGACGGCCATCAGCAGTACCTCGCGAACGCCACGGCGAACGACGGGAAGGTGCCGGCGAACAACGGGGCGCCGGCGGGTGTGCGTTCGGCACCCATCGCGTCCGAGACGCCGGCCGCCGTGATCGATGCCTGCGTCGCCACCGTCCGATCCAGGAAGAGTCCGTCTGCCGCGGTAGCCGCGATCGCGGGGCTGCCCAGCGACGTGTCCACCCGTTGTGCGATCGCCGCGGCGTCCTCACCCCGGGCGCCACGAAGGCTCCCGGTCGACGTCACCACGAACGCGCTCGAGGGAACCTGCGCCCGGACGGCGCGAACGATCTGCCTGGTCGTGCGATCCATGGCGTCCACGTCTCCGCGGACCACGACGCCGATCACGCCTCCCTCCGGCCCGACCTGGTCGAGGAGGCCTGCCACCGCGGGCACGGGGTGGCGAGTCACCACGACCGTGTCGCGGTCGCGGCGGTCCACGTACCAGCCGTCGCCGATGATGCCCCGATCCGAGCGGCTGCTGAGCACGCCGGCGATCATCGCGTGCTGATCGGTGTCGCGGTCGAGGTCATCGGCCAGGGTCGCGATCACCGATCCGGGGGCGCCGGGTCCCCAGGCCTGCGCGACGTCGCCGTCGTCGCCCCGGATGATCATGCCCGTGATGCCGTGTTGCGCCGGCAGGCCCCCGGTACCGATCGTGGTCAAGGTCGCCGTCGGGTCCAGCGGCAGGGAACCGGTGGTTCCTTCGAGCGTGCCGCCACCCTTGGCGATCACCGCTCGCAGGAACGGCCACGCGTGAGGATGCGACTCGAGGTCGGCGGAACCCACGCCTTTCCAGACCACCTGGACCACCAGGGAGGGTTCGTCGGCGGCGTCGGCGACCCCATCGGCCGGGACCCCGGCGCGGACCTCGTCGTGGGAACGGTCATAGCCCATCGCCGCCGCCAGCGTGGGTGCGATCTGGTCGAGGCCGGTGCCATTCGCCGGGTCACGTCCCGTGAACCCCGTGCCGAAGAACGCGATCGGGACGCGTGTGTCGATCGGGCCGGTGGAGGGCCAGGGAACGGCGACCGCGCCATCGCTCACACGAACGCCGGGTCCCATGGCGGCCGTGGCGGCCATCACATCGGGCGATCGCCCCTGGCGGAACCCCGCCGAGATCAGCCCTCGGAGTTCCGCAGGCAATGGACAGAACGGAACCGCGGCGCTCGCCGTGGCCTCGCCCGAGTCACAGCTCTTGCCGACGCAGAACGCGCGCAAGGCCACAGCGGGAAGGGCCACCAGCGCGAGCACCACCAGGAGCGTCGTGAGGCGGCTGCCGATCGGCACCGCTCCACGCTACCGCCTGGGTTGTCGTTCCGCGCGGCGTGGTGTTCCCTATCTCGCCATGGCCTCCCAAACCCGCCGTCGGCATGTCCTCATCCCTGTCCTGCTCCTCCTCCTCACCGCCGGCGCCCTCTCCACCCGTGGATCGGTCCCCGCGAAGGCCCAATCGAGCAACCAGGACATCGTCCGGCTGGCGTGTTCCATCCCCCATGAGCAGCTGCTTCGCACGTACAGGGGCTGGCGTCCTGACCGGGGAGCGCAGATCTCCTTCATCCCGAAAGAGCAGAACTTCGTGGGCTCGGGACTGCCGCACGTGGGGCCCTGGGACTACGT
>DATLPI010000317.1:0-4589 GCA_035535815.1 Actinomycetota bacterium
TCAACGCCGACAACACCGAGTCCGCGTTCAACTCCGAGGCCGGCCTCACGGCGATGAACACGCTGCGCGACATGGCGGTCACCGATCAGAGCGTGTACCTCGACCCCCAGAACACCAAGATCGACGACCTATTCAACACCGGCAAGGTGGGCATGGTGATCACCGGACCGTGGGCGCTGTCGGGCTATCCCGACATCGACTACGGCGTCCAGACCATGCCTACCTACGACGGCTCGAACCACGAGACGATCGCCGGGCCCGACATGTGGGTGCTGTTCGACAACGGCGAGGAGCGCGCGGCGGCGGCGTGGGAGTTCATCTCCTGGCTCACCGCGGCCGAGCAGGTGCAGAAGGACTCGATGCTGACCGGCCACCTGCCCACCAGGCAGTCGGTGCTCGACACGCCCGGGTTCACCGACGATTTCGGCAAGAAGTTCCCCGGCAACGACGTGTTCGCCGAGAACCTCGCCAACGTGAAGAGGGCGCGGCCCGTGCTCGCCAGCTACGACCAGATCTCCCAGGCGATGGGCCAGGCGATCGTCGCCGTCCTGCTGGGCGAGAAGGATCCGCAGCAGGCGTTGGACGAGGCCTCCGAGACGGTGAACGGCATCCTGGCGGTCCCGGCCTAGCGATGAGCGCCGTCGTCGGCGCCACGGAGGTCGCGGATCGGGGCGAGAACCGGTTCCGCCGGTTCCTGACCTCCGACCACGTGGCGGGGTGGGCGTTCATCCTGCCGTCGGTGGCGTTGATCCTGCTGTTCGGCCTGTTCCCGATCGTGTGGGGCCTGGTGCTGTCGATGCAGAAGGCCTCGCTGCTGAGCCCGGTGCGTCCGTTCATCGGACTGGACAACTACCGGGCCATCCCGAAGGACCCACTGACGCGCAAGGCGGCGCTCAACACCCTGATCTACACGGTGCTGTTCGTGCCGATCTCGATCTCGCTCGCGCTGTTCGTGGCGACCGCCCTCAACCGGAAGATCCGGCTGATCCGGTTCTACCGGCTGGCGGTGTTCATCCCCGTGGTGGCCTCGACGATCGCCACCGGGATCATGTTCCTGTGGCTGCTCGACAAGGACTACGGGCTCGCGAACTACGCGCTGGGCAAGGTGGGGCTGGGGCCGTTCGGGTTCTTCGCCTCGCCGTCGCAGGCCCTGCCCTCGCTGGTGATCATGACGGTGTGGGGCTGGCTGGGCTTCGACACGATCGTCTACCTCGCGGCGCTCCAGGGCGTGCCCGCCGCCCTGGTGGAAGCGGCGGCGATCGACGGCGCCGGGCGGTGGAGCACGTTCCGCAACGTCACGCTCCCGTTGCTCGGGCCGGCCACCCTGTTGCTGGTGGTGTGGTCCACGATCTCGTCGCTGCAGCTGTTCGATGAGGTGTACTTCGTCACGAAGGGCGGTCCGCTCAACTCCACGAGCGTCGTGGTGTTCCGGGTCTTCCAGCTGGCGTTCACGTCGGGCGTGCCGGCCGCCGGCTACGCGGCGGCGATCGCATACGTGCTATTCATCGTGATCCTGATCATCACGCTGGGCCAGTTCTGGTTCGGCAACCGGGTGGTGCATTACCAGGCATGAGCGCCACGACCGTGGATCCTCGAACGCTGGCCGGCGAGACCGGGATGGTGGAGCGAACCCGAGTCCGGTGGCTGCCGTTCAGCCCGTGGCACCTGCTGCTGATGCCGATGGCGCTGATCATGCTGGTGCCGCTGGTGTGGATGGTGATCACGTCGCTCGAGACGCTCGATCAGACACGCCATTTCCCTCCCCTGCTGTGGCCGGGGACCCTGCAGTTCGAGAACTACCCCGAGGCGCTGCGGGCCGCGCCGTTCGCCCGCTGGTTCTGGAACACCTTCCTGGTCACGACGAGCGTGGTGGTGGCGAACCTGCTGCTGTGTTCGCTGGCCGCCTACGCGTTCGCCCGCATGCAGTTCCTGGGCAAGAAGGCGATCTACTTCCTGTTGCTGGCCACGCTGATGGTGCCGCTCCAGGTGGTCCTGGTGCCCACGTTCCTGATCGTGAAGCAGATGGGGCTGATCAACCACCTCGGTGCGCTGATCGTGCCGAACCTGGCCAACGTGTTCGGCATCTTCATGCTGACGCAGTTCTTCCGCACGCTCCCGATCGAACTGGAGGAAGCAGCCCGCATCGACGGCGCGTCGCGCCTGAAGATCCTGTTCTTGATCGTGCTGCCGCTCTCGGCCCCGGCGCTCGCGACCCTGGCGGTGATCCAGTTCATGTGGACGTGGAACGACTTCCTGTGGCCGCTGGTGACGATCTACAACGAACCCGCCTACACGTTGCAGCTGGGGCTGCAGGCGTTCCAGGGCTCGCACCTCACCGAGTGGAACCTGCTGATGGCGGGCAACGTGATGAGCATGGTGCCGATGCTCGTGCTCTTCCTGCTCGCGCAGCGGTGGTTCATCCGCGGCATCGCGACCCAAGGTCTGAAGGGGTAATGCCGTGGCCCAGGTGACGTTCGAGCATGTCTCGAAGGTGTTCCCGCCGAACAAGGGCGAGGCGGGCGTGATCGCCGTCGACGACCTCTCGCTCGAGGTGGGCGACGGCGAGTTCCTGATCCTGGTGGGTCCGTCGGGGTGCGGGAAATCCACCGCGCTGCGCATGGTCGCCGGCCTGGAGAAGATCAGTGCCGGCGAGATCAGCGTGGACGGTCAGCGCATCAACGACGTGCCGCCGAAGGAACGCGACATCGCGATGGTGTTCCAGAACTACGCGCTCTACCCGCACATGACGGTGGCCAAGAACCTGGCGTTCGGGTTGAAGCAGCGCAAGACCCCCCGCGAGGATCTGCAGCGCCGGGTCGCCGAGATGAGCGACCTGCTGGGTCTCGAGTCACTGATGCAGCGGCGGCCGGGACAGTTGAGCGGTGGGCAGCGACAGCGCGTCGCGATGGGTCGGGCGCTCGTGCGCGAGCCCAAGGTCTTCCTGCTGGACGAACCGCTGTCGAACCTGGACGCGAAGCTGCGCGTGCAGATGCGCGCCGAGCTGAAGAAACTCCACCACCGGCTGGGGATCACCACCCTCTACGTCACGCACGACCAGGTCGAGGCGATGACGCTGGGCGACCGCATCGCCGTGATGAATGACGGCGCCCTGCAGCAGCTCGGCGTGCCGCAGGACGTCTACGACGAGCCGGCGAACGTATTCGTCGCGGCGTTCATCGGCTCACCCCCGATGAACCTGCTCCGTGGCGAGGTTGCCGGCGGCGTCGTGAGCGCGGAGCAGTTCTCGTTCGGTCGGGACGGCCTCGCCGACGGACCCGTCACGGTCGGTGTCCGGCCGGAGAGCTTCGTGGTCGACGGCGACGGAAGTGCGGGGCCGCGGATCGACCTGAGGATCGACGTCGTCGAACCCCTGGGCGACGAGGTCCTGGTGCACGGGACGGTCGATGCGCGAGCCGCGGAGAGTGGTGCCGAGGATGAGGACGCCACCCTGTTGGTGGACCAGAGCACGCGGGCCCCGGTGACGGTTCGCCTGGCCCCGGACGTTCGTCCCACGCCGGGCGACTCCATGCCACTCACCGCGGAACCAGGAGCGATCCACCTCTTCGACGCCGGAACCGGCGACCGCCTGAACTAGTCGGACGCGGCGGCGGGGGTGGCGACCCCGTAGACGAACTCATCCCCGGTGGTGGCGGCGTCGACGTGCCACCCGAGCGGAGCGAGTTCTTCCACGATGCCTTCGGGCGTGTAGAAGATCTTCACGATCGTGAACTCGCGGCCATCGTGGAGCTGGCGGACGTGCGCGAAGTCGTGGCCCTCGGAGGCTTGGATGCCGGGGTTCGACGGACGCGTCTCGCCCTCGTGCCGGTCATCGGCGAAGAACACCCGTCCGTCGGGCTTGAGCCAGCGGGCGATCCGCGCCCAGAACTCCTCGAAGCGTTGCGGCGGCACGTGCGACAGCAGGAACGTGAACACGATCTCGTCGAACCGGCGCCCGCCGGGCGGCTCCCACTCGTAGATGTCGGCCTGCACGTACTCGACCGACGGATCGTCGATCCGGGCCCTGTTGAGCTCGAGCACCGATGCCGACGCGTCCATGGCGATCAGCGACGTGGCGCGCGGAGCGATGCGTCGCGTGATCAATCCCGTGCCCGCGGCGAGCTCCAGCACATCGCCCGATGCATCGAACTCGTCGATCGCCACTTCGAGCCTGGCGACCTCCTCGAACCAGCGGGCGTTGGCTTCGGGTCCCATGTCGAACGGACCTCGCCGGTACCACACGTCGTCGTATTCGGACGCGCGTGCTTCGTAGTAGTGGGCCTGCTCCTGCAGGATGCGATCGATGTCGTCGTTCATAGCAGTTGCACCTTTGCATGGTCGGCGAGCGCTGCGGCGCGGGACGGGTCGAGCGTACCTGCACCCGGCAACTCAGCGTTGGCGGTGGCGGCCCCCAAGGCCAGACGTAAGGCATGTTCCCAGTCGCCGCCGCGATCGAGCGCGGTCACCAATCCCGCGAGGAACGAGTCGCCGCTGCCCACCGGATAGCGGCCGCGCTCGTACAACACACCTTCGTAGAGGGAACCGTCGGGGGCCGCGAGCACAACGCCGTCGGCGCCGCGGGTGACCACGCC
>DATLPI010000318.1:0-4400 GCA_035535815.1 Actinomycetota bacterium
GTCGGGTTCGATCGCTGCAGGAACGGCAACGCCGCCACCATGAAGATGCCCACCGCCGTGCCGATGTGGGTGACCAGGACGCGGGCGCGCTTGCCGGGCTCGGCTCGGGTCGCGACGTAGGCGATCAACAGCACCAGCGGCACCGCGGCCGAGATCTTCACCAGCGCGCCGACCGTCAGCGCCACGGTGGCGGGGAGCTCCCGATCGGTGGCGACGAGGTAGATCGCGGCGGCGACCGACAGCATCACCAGCACGTCGACGTGGCCCCCGCCCACGGTGTGGAAGAGCACGACCGGGTTGAGCCCGATCATCGCCGCGGCGTACGCGGTCTTCGACGGCTTCACGCGCTGCACCAGCTTCACGACGAACCACACCGCGCCCAGGCTCGCGGCCACCGCCACCGCGCGGAACGCCATGATCACGTCGGGGATCGACCGGAAGATCGCGGTGATCGCGGCGGCGAGCCACACGAATACCGGTCCGTAGACAGAGGGGGTCTCACGCCACCCCGGCCAGGTGAACCGCCACAGGTCGTTCGCGGGGTAATCGGCCGGCGTGTTGACGTAGGGGTTGCCGCCGTACCGCGACAGGATGCGGCCGTAGTAGGCGTAGCTGAAGACGTCGCGCGAGAGCAGGAGCGGCAGCAGCAGGATCGCGAGGTGGTAGGCGACCGTCAGCGTCAACACGGTCTTCGTGGAGACCAGGCCACGTTCGGCGGCCCACAGGATCAGCAGGAAGCTCACGCCGGCAGCGATCATGGCGACGAACCCGATCGCGATCAGCAGCCCGTGGGGGAGCCGGTCCAGGAGGACGGCCTTCGACAGCAGTTCGAGCGGTCCGTTCGCCTGGCTTTCCGGCAGGACGGGGTGGTACGGCGAACCGGGCGTCGCCGCGATCAGCATGACGGCGGACATGCTGGCCACGGACGCCGTGACGGCACGCTTCGCGGTCAGCCAGGAGGCCAACGGGTGCCGAAGGAGATCGAGCCGGGACATTCGGACGAGCTTACGGGAACTCGCTTAGGTGCGCGTCCCGCCGATGGCGGCTTCGACCTCGCGCGCAGCGGTCATGACCGCAGGCGCGTACCGCTTCGCGCCGATGCGACTGACCCTCGAGATCGGCCCTGATATCGACACCACCGCGACCAGTTCCCCGATGGGTCCGAAGACCGGAGCGCTCACCGAACCCACGCCTTCCTGTCGCTCCCCGGCCGACGATGCCCATCCGCGAGCCTTGACGGTGGCGAGCTGTTGGACCAGCCGCTCCCTGGTCGGTGTCGCGGGCGTGAGCGATCGGGCGTTCGCCATCAGCTCCTGCCTTGCGTTGGCCGACGTCCATGCCAGGAAGACCTTGCCGGCCGATCCGGCCCACATCGGGAGGATCGCGCCGACCTTGACGAAGGTCCTGAGCTCGCTCGAAGACTCCACCGAATCCACACACACGCGCTCTCCGAGCGAGGCCACGAACAGCTGCGCGCTCTCGCCGGTGTTCGAGGCCAGGCGTTCCAACGCCGGATGCCCGATGTCGCGGAGCGAGGGTTCCTGCAGGGCGGACGCGGCGATCTTGAGCAGGCGCGGGCCCAGCCGGTAGCCGTACCCGCCGACGAACTCGAGGAGGCCGTGCGCCTCCATCGACTTCAGTAGCCGGTGGGTGGTGGTCCGGGGGAACCCGGTCGCTCGCACGATCGATGCGTGGGTTCGGGAGCCCGCCTGCACGGCGTCGAGGATCGCCATCGAGCGGTCGAGGACGCCGACACCGGTTGCGAGGTCGTGGTCTGCTAGGGTCATGTTCCACATATCGGTATCACAGTTCCACTATTCGGAACAAGCTGAGCCAGGAAGCGGACCCTCGCTCGGCCCGAACGGACGGACGCGCCCGGAGGGAGCGATGGCACCGCAGACCGATACCCCGAGGACCCTGGCCGAGAAGGTCTGGGACCGCCACGTCGTCCATCGCGCCGACGGCGAGCCCGACATCCTCTACGTCGACCTCCACCTCGTGCACGAGGTCACCAGCCCGCAGGCCTTCGAGAGCCTCCGGTTGCACGGCCGCCCCGTCCGCCGGCCCGACCTCACCGTGGCCACGATGGACCACAACGTCCCCACCACCCCGGGTCCGGTCACCGACACGATCAGCGCCCGCCAGATGGAAGCCCTCGCCACCAACACGAAGGACTTCGACGTCACGCTCTATCCCATGGGCTCGCCCGGCCAGGGCATCGTCCACGTGATCGGTCCCGAGCAGGGGTACACGCAGCCCGGCCTGGTGATCGTCTGCGGCGACTCCCACACCTCCACGCACGGCGCGTTCGGCGCGCTCGCGATCGGCATCGGTACCAGCGAGGTCGAACACGTCCTCGCCACCCAGACCCTGCCGCAGAACCGTCCCGGCACGATGGCCGTCACCGTCGACGGCGACCTGCCCGCCTCGTGCAGCGCCAAGGACATCATCCTGGCGATCATCAACCGCATCGGAACGGGCGGCGGTGTTGGCCACATCATCGAGTACCGCGGTTCCGCGATCCGTGCCCTCTCGATGGAAGGCCGCATGACGATCTGCAACATGTCGATCGAGGGCGGCGCGCGCGCCGGCATGGTGGCGCCCGACGAGACCACCTTCGCCTACGTCGAGGGTCGTCCGCACGCCCCCCGAGGCGCCGACTGGGATGCCGCCCTCGCCGACTGGCGCACCCTGCCCACCGACGACGGCGCGACCTTCGACAAGGAGGTCACGATCGACGCCTCAGCGCTGCGCCCCTACGTCAGCTGGGGCACCAACCCCGCGCAGTCGGTCACGATCGACGACGCCGTTCCCGACCCCGACGCGTTCGAGGACCCGTCCAAGCAGGAGGCTGCAGCGCGCGCCCTGGCCTACATGGACCTCGCGCCGGGCACGATGATGCGTGACGTCCGCCCCGACACGATCTTCATCGGCTCGTGCACGAACTCGCGCATGGAGGACCTGCGCGTGGCCGCGAGCGTGGTCGGCGGCAGGAAGGTCGCCGAAGGCCTGCGGGCGCTCGTCGTCCCCGGCAGCTTCGCCGTCAAGCAGGAGGCCGAGGCCGAAGGGCTCGATCGCGTCTTCGAGGACGCGGGCTTCGAGTGGCGCGGCGCCGGCTGCAGCATGTGCCTGGGCATGAACCCCGACACGCTGAACCCCGGCGACCGCAGCGCCAGCACCAGCAACCGCAACTTCGAAGGGCGCCAGGGCAAGGGTGGGCGTACGCATCTGGTGAGTCCCGCCGTCGCGGCCGCCACCGCGATCGCCGGCCACTTCACGACCCCGGAGGACCTCACCTGATGGAGCCGATCACCGTCATCGAAGGCACCGCGTTGCCCGTCGACCGCAGCGACGTCGACACCGACCAGATCATCCCGGCCGAATACCTCAAGCGGATCGAACGCACCGGGTTCGGACCGTTCCTGTTCGCCGAGTGGCGCAAGGATCCCGACTTCGTGATCAACGATCAGCGCTACGCGAACGCCTCGATCATGATCGCGGGCGAGAACTTCGGCTGCGGCTCCAGCCGCGAGCACGCGCCGTGGGCGATCGAGGACGCCGGATTCAAGGCGGTGATCGCGCCGAGCTTCGCCGACATCTTCCGCAACAACTGCACGAAGATCGGCCTGCTGCCGGTGGAGCTCCGTGCCGAGAGCGTGCGCGCCCTGATGGACGCCGTGCTCGACGATCCGGCGACGAGCATCGTCGTCGACCTGGACGCGCTGGCCGTCCGCGCGCCGGGCCTGGACGAGACCTTCGACATGGAGGACTTCACCCGGTGGCGTCTGATGGAGGGCCTGGACGACATCGGGCTGACGCTGCGGAACGAAGACAAGATCTCGGCCTACGAGGCGAACCGCCCCACCTGGTTCCCGGTCGCCTAGACGTTCGCGCCGAGGAACGCACGGACCGCTCCAGCGTACGCGTCGGGGTCGGGGTTCCAGCTCTCGATGTGCTCGGCGCCGTCGACCTCGACCAGCTGCACCTGCTCCGGGAGCAGCGCCGCGAACTCGCGACTGGTGGCGATCGGCACGGTGGTGTCCGCCGTCCCGTGGAACACCAGGAAGGGGACGTCCGCGTACGCGTCGGTGTCGGCCAGGTAGTTCAGGCCGTCCCAGTCCACGTCGAATCGCTTCGCCGCGATCCACTTCGCCACGTCGGTGAGTGAGGACGGAAGCGGAACGCCCGGCGCGATCTCCTCGCGTGAGGCGTTGTCGTCCACGGTCTCGGAGAAGTCGAGCATCGGCGCGTCCAGGATCACTGCGCGGACCTGGTCGGCGAGATCCGAGCGCTGCAGGAAGGCCATGATGACGGCGCCGCCCATGGAGTAGCCGTCGAGCACGACGCCGTCGGATCCTTGATCGAGTGCGTATCGGACCATCGCCTCGAGGTCCTCCCAC
>DATLPI010000319.1:0-2915 GCA_035535815.1 Actinomycetota bacterium
GCTTCGGCAGCCACTGCAGCCACCCCGGCAGGTACCAGTTGCGGTCGCCGAGGAGCTTCATCGCCGACGGGACCAGGATCGATCGCACGATGGTCGCGTCGAGGAAGACCGCGACCGCGAGGCCGAAGCCCATCTGCTGGAGCCCGGCGATCCGCCCGCTCGCGAAGGCGGCGAACACGGCCACCATGATGATCGCGGCGCCGGTGATGATCCCGCCCGTGGTCCGCAGACCGAAGGCGACCGCCTCGGAGTTGTCCCCGCTCTTGTCGTACTCCTCCCGGATCCGGCTGATCAGGAACACCTGATAGTCCATCGAGAGGCCGAACAGGATCGAGAACAGGAACAGCGGGAGCCACGCCTCGATCGCGTCGACCTGGATGAAGTTCAGGGCGTTCGCGATCGAGTGTGCGAACGGCGGCCCGCCCTTCTGGAAGATCAGGACGATCAGTCCGTAAGCCGCGCCCACCGAGAGGAGGTTCATCACGATCGCCTTGGCCGGCACGACGATCGACCGGAACACCACGGTGAGCAAGATGAACGACAACCCGAGCACCAGCAGGATGATGATCGGCGTGTACTGGGCGGAGATGTCGAAGAAGTCCTTCACCGTCGCGGTGTCCCCGCCCACGAGCACGCCCGAGTCCGGGCCGAAGGCCTGTGGAACGTAGGTCTCCCGCATCTGGGTGATGGCATCGACCGCGGCCTCGCTCGAGTTGTCGGTCGCCTCGCCGGCGAACGGGAAGCGCACGAGGATGACGGTCCCGTCGGCGCTCGTCTGCGGCGGTTGCGGTTGACCGAACGAGGGGTCACCCGCGGCCGCGGCCTCGAGCTCCTGGATCTGCTGCTCGATGGACGCGTCCGATGAGGCATCCGGGATGACGACATCGGCGGTCGACTGCTGACCCGTCGTCGGGAACTTCGCGATCAGGACCTCGAAGGCCTCTTTCGTCTGGACGCCGTCCGGGATGGTCGAGATGCCCGAGAACCCGGTCCGCATGCCGCGATTACTGTCGTGCGGGTTCGACTGTGCCCAGTAGGGGACCGAGAGCAGGATCATGAAGCTCGCCGCGAGGAGCAGGTACGTCCACGGGCGTGCCATCACACGGCGTGTCACCCTGTCCCAGAACCCGCCGGCGCGGCCGTGCTCGAGGGTGCGCCCACGACCGAAGACGCGACCGGGCTTCACCAGGCGGTCCGCGAACAACGCCATCAGGGCGGGAAGCAGGCTCATCGACAATGCGATGGAGATCAGCACGACCAGGATAGCGCCGCCTGCGAGACCACGGAAGATCGTCGTCGGGACCAGCATCATGCCCGCGAGCGCGAGCACGACAGTCAGGCCGCTGAAGAACACGGCGCGGTTCGCCGTCGCCCCCGACCGCCCGATCGCCTCGAGGCTGTCGTGTCCCTTCGCCCGCTCTTCGCGGTATCTCGAGACGATGAACAGCGAGTAGTCGATGCCGACCGCCAATCCCATCATCGAGATCAGGTTCGGAACGAAGAAGCTGAATCGCCAGAACGTCCCGATCAGGCCCACCAGTCCGAGCGCGGTGACGATCGCGAAGATCCCCATGATGATCGGCGTCACACCGGCCAGGAGCGAGCCGAACACGACCAGCAGCACGATCATCGCGACCACGATGCCGATGGCGTCGCCCTTCTTGAAGTCCTCCTCCGAGATCTTCTTGAAGTCGTCGGTCGAGGTTGGCTCTCCCAACGCATACATGGTCGTGCCGTCCGTGCTGTACCGCTCGCGGATCGTGTTCAGTTCGTCAACCTCTGCCGCCGTCTTGTCCGTGTCACCGGTGAGGATCACGGTGAAGAGCACGGCCGTCCCGTCCTCGGAGTCGATCGGACCGAGCGCGGCGACCTGGGGATCCGACGCGTCCTGCTCGGAGACGGGGTAGCCGGTCGGAACCTGCAGCACAACCGACGGATCGAGGCCGCGGAGGTCCTCCAGGGCCGCGTTCACCTTGTCGGCGAACGCGGGATCGCTCGTCGCGCCCTCGCCCCCGACCAGCACGAACGACTCGGGGGAGACGTCCTGCTCCAGCCCCTTCTGCTCGAGGAGCTTCTGTGCCTGGATCGCCTCCGGGTTGTTCGTGAAGTCGAAGTCGTTGCTCAGCGCCGGGCTGAGCAACGTGCTCAGGGCGGCCATGCCGGCGACCAGGACGGCCGCCCAGATGCCCACCGTTCGCCACGGGTGCCGGCTGCTCGCTCGAGCGATCGACTCTGGATTGAGCCTCATCTCGTTCCCCTTTCACCTCTTGTCGGAATCTTGCCCTCCGCGGACTTACGTCATATGCTTACGCCGTATGGAGTATAGGAATACGATGTAAGGTGTCAACCCCGGGACCCGGAAATGCCTTCCCGGACCGGAAAGTCTCTCTGACCGATATGGACGGTGGATGAACGTGCGGACGAAGACCGAGGTTACCGAGGAAGCGCGGCATCGCGAGCCCCTCACCCGTGACCGGATCATCGAGGCGGCGCTGCGCGTCATGGACGCGGAGGGTCTCGAGGCCGTCACGATGCGCCGGATCGGACGGGAGCTCGGCGTCGAGGCGATGTCGCTGTACAACCACGTCGAGGACAAGGACGACATCCTCGAGGGCGTCACGGATCGAGTGATGAACGAGTTCGAGTTCCCCGCCGCCATGGGCGGTTGGGCCGAGGAAGCGCGCGCGATGTCCCGCGAGTGGCGCCGGCTCCTCAGCCTGCATCCGAGCGTCTGCCAGCTGTTGGCGGAACGGCACAAGCCGCTCGATGGCCTCGCGACGTACCGAGCCATGGATTCCGCGCTCGGAGTGTTGCGTCGCGCCGGACTGTCGACCCGTGACGCGGCCCAGGCGTTCAACGCCCTCGGGGGCTACATCCTGGGCTTCGTGATGATGGAGCAGGGACTGATGCTCGGG
>DATLPI010000320.1:0-3108 GCA_035535815.1 Actinomycetota bacterium
GTGCCGTGGGTCTGGGACAAGCAGCCGAACATCGTCTCGAAGAACGTCGCGGCGGTGGGCAACTCGTTCAACGCGACGGTCGACCTGAACTTCACGTCGATCAAGTAGTCGAAAGGGAAGGGAATCCAGGGCCCGCCGCCACGCGCGGCGGTGAGGTCATCGGGCCGATCATGCAGCACCAGATCCCGCCAGGACTGCCCGGCTTCGACGAGGCCGGCGGCCAGAACCCGCCCCCGGGCGCGGACTGGCTGCAGCACCCGACCGGCGACAAGACGGTCATGGCGAAGTACTTCAAGGCCGCGGGGATGTCCAGCGGCAAGTACGAGGGCAACGCCAAGATCCTCGTCGTCGGCGACGACTCCGGCGTCGGCGGCCGCGCGGCCGAGGTCGCTGCGTCGCAGCTGCAGGACATGGGGTTCAAGCTGAACTTCCGCCAGGTCCCGCACTCGACGATGTACACGAAGTTCTGCAACGTCCCCAAGGCGGCCGTTGCGTTCTGCCCGAACACCGGGTGGTTCAAGGACTTCATCGACCCCCAAACCCTCCTGGACCCGCTGTTCAACGGAGCGAACATCCTCCAGGAGAACAACTCCAACTGGCCGCAGATGAACGACCCGGCGGTCAACAAGCTGCTCGACCAGGCGAAGCTGACGGTGAACCGGGACCAGCGGGCGAAGCTGTTCGCCCAGGCTGATCAGAAGATCACCATGCTGGCCCCGAACGTGCCGTGGGTCTGGGACAAGCAGCCGAACATCGTCTCGAAGAACGTCGCGGCGGTGGGCAACTCGTTCAACGCGACGGTCGACCTGAACTTCACGTCGATCAAGTAGTCGAAAGGGAAGGGAATCCGGGGCCCGCCGCCACGCGCGGCGGGCCCTCCTCCAAAAACTGAACGCTATGGGCCGCTACATCGTTCGCCGACTTCTGTGGGTGGTCGTCCTCGTCTTCGCCGTGGTGACGATCACCTTCCTGATCTTCTCCGTGCTGCCGTCCGGGGCCGACCCCGCGCGGCTGCGCGCGGGCCGCTCGCCCAACCCGCGGCTGGTCGAGGAGATCCGTCACCGGTACAAGCTCGACAAACCCGTGACGACGCAGTACGGGCTGTACATCTCCGACCTGATCACCAAGCTCGACTTCGGGCACAGCTTCCAGAACGACACCGACGTCCTGGACGAGATCCTCAAGCGCCTGCCGGCCACGATCTCGTTGTCGATCGGGGCGTGCATCGTGTGGCTGATCGTCGGGATATCCGTGGGGATCATCTCCGCGATACGACGACGATCCTTGCTCGACCGCACCGCCATGGGCTTGTCCCTGGTGGCGATCTCCGCACCGGTGTTCTGGCTCGGCCTGGTCTCGCTCTACCTCTTCGCCGACGACATCGGGAAGATCCCCATCCTGCCCGGCGCGGGCAGCTACACGCCGATCACCGACGACCCGTTCAAGTGGTTCACGTCGCTGATCCTGCCGTGGCTGGTGCTCGCCGCTGCGTTCGCGGCCATCTACGCACGCCTGGTGCGCGGCAACCTGATCGAGACGATGTCGGAGGACTACATCCGCACGGCGCGGGCCAAGGGCCTGTCCGAGAGGAAGGTCATCTTGCGCCACGGGCTGCGCTCGGCAATCACGCCGGTGGTGAGCGCGCTGGGGCTCGACCTGGGCCTGCTGCTGGCGGGCAACGCGATCCTCACCGAGACCGTGTTCAACATCCCCGGCATCGGGCGCATGTCCTACAACGCGATCGTGAACTCCGACCTGCCGACGATCGAGGGCGTGGTGCTGTTCGGCGCCTTGTTCATCGTCGTGCTCAACCTGCTCGTGGACATCGCCTACGCGTTCATCGACCCACGGGTGCGCTACACGTGACCCCGCTCCTCGACGTCCAGGACCTGCACGTCACCTTCGAAACCGAGGACGGCCTCGTCCGCGCGGTCGACGGCGTCTCGTTCTCGGTCGAGGCCGGCAAGACGCTCGGCATCGTGGGCGAGTCCGGCTCGGGCAAGAGCGTGACCAGCCTGACCGTGATGGGCCTGACCCGCGGGCCTTCGACCAAGATCTCGGGCACCGCGATGTTCGAGGGCCAGGACCTGATTGCCGCCTCCGACGTGCAGCTGCGCCAGGTGCGCGGCAACGAGGTGGCGATGATCTTCCAGGACCCGCTGTCGTCGCTGCACCCGTTCTACAAGGTCGGCACGCAGCTGGTGGAGGCGATCCAGACTCACCAGCACGTCTCGCGTGGGGCGGCGTGGGACCGCGCCGGCCAGCTGCTCGAGCTGGTCGGCATCCCCGAGGCGCGCAAGCGCCTGGACCACTACCCGCACGAGTTCTCGGGCGGCATGCGCCAGCGCGCGATGATCGCCATGGCGCTGTCCAACGACCCCAAGGTGCTGATCGCCGACGAGCCCACCACCGCGCTCGACGTGACCGTGCAGGCGCAGATCCTCGAGCTCATCGCCAGGCTGCAGGCCGAGCTGGGGATGGGCGTCGTGATCATCACCCACGACCTCGGCGTGGTGGCCGAGGTCGCGGACGAGATCGCGGTCATGTACGCCGGGCGCATCGTCGAGCAGGGCAAGACCGACACGCTGTTCGACAGCCCGGCGCACCCCTACACCTGGGGCCTGCTCGAGTCCATCCCGAAGCTCACCGGGCCGCGCGAGGAAGAGCTCATCCCCATCCCCGGGCGCCCGCCGAGCCTCATCCACCGGCCCAGCGGCTGCGCCTTCCATCCCCGCTGCCCCTACGTGCGCGAGGCGCACAAGAAGACGGACCCCCACCTCGAGCCCGTGCCCGACGACGGCGGCCACCGCGTGGCCTGCCTGCTCAAGCACGACACCCGGCGCTAGCTGTGGGCCAAGCTGCGCGCGGGCGAGGAGCCCGAACAGGCCCGAGCGGAGGTGCCCCTGCAGTGAGCAAGAACCTGGTCGAGGTCCGCGACCTCGTCAAGCACTTCCCCATCACCCAGGGGATCGTCTTCCAGAAGAAGGTCGGCGCCGTGCGCGCGGTGGACGGAATCTCGTTCGACGTGCGCAAGGGCGAGACCCTCGGCATCGTCGGCGAGACCGGCTGCGGCAAGAGCACCACGGCCAAGCTGCTGCTGCGGCTGCT
>DATLPI010000321.1:0-6668 GCA_035535815.1 Actinomycetota bacterium
TACTGGGTCTCGAGCCCGGAGATGCCATTGCCGTCCACGTCCACGAGCCCCAGCACCTGAGGCGCCAGCGAGCCCGCCGGGTAGTACCGCTGGGGCACCTCGAGGAACCCGATCCCGGGGAGCTCCTGGGCTTCGAGGTCGTCGGCGACGGCCATGTCGACCTGGCGCTGGAGGTAGACGAAGGTCCCGTCGGACTCGAGCGCCTGCACGACGTCCTTCTGCTTCAAGGACAGGATGTCCGCGATCGTGGCGGCCTCGCCCTCGGGGTCCTCCACCAGGGTGGGGTTGACGTAGATGTCCTTGGCCGACCGCGTGAGGGCCAGTGGCATGCCGAACCGGTCGAGGATCTCGCCGCGATGCGCTGGCAGGTCCACCGTGCGAACCCGTTGCTGCAACCCCATCTCGGCGAACTGGCCGTTGTCGCCCACCTGGAGGAACGCCAGACGCACGACGATCGCGCCGAGGGCCAACAGCATGACGGCCAGCATCGCCACCAGGCGGTGGACCGGAGGGTTCTTCGGACCCCGAGCCGTCATCCTGCGTCCCCGACGCGCGGCCCCGCCACCTGGAGCGGCACGACCGCATCGGAATCGGGGAGCACCATCCCGTGGGCACTCGCCCACCGGGAGATGCGGGACGGCGAGGACTGGTGCGCCACCTGGACCTCGAGCGCCGCGCCTGACTCCGCCGCCGCGCGTTGGCGCTGTTCCACGGCTTCGAGCCGGTAGGTGGTGTTCACCACGAGGGCGTTCAAGGCCACGACACCCAGGACCAGACCGGCCACCAGGATCGCGGAGAACAACCAGAAGGCGGGGTGGGACCCGCGACGCGCCCGAACCCGGGGAGGGGTGGAGGGGGTGGGGCGCGTCGCGGGTGTGCGCGCGGGAGGCGCGACACGTGACGGGGTGGGTGAACGACGAGGCTCGCGCGGGGCGGGCAGCTGACGGGCCGGCTGGCTCACGCCGCCACCTCCACGCGCTCGGCGGCTCGCAGCATGGCACTGCGCGCGCGCAGGTTGGCCGCCACCTCGTCCTCTGAGGCCCGGAGCGGCTTCTTCGTGAGGATCAGGACCTGCTCGTGCTCACGGAAGCATCGCTTGACGATGCGGTCCTCCAAGGAGTGGTAGGCGATCACGACCACGCGGCCACCGGGAGCGAGGAGTTCGACCGCTCGAGGCAGGGAAGCGGCGAGCTCATCGAGCTCCCGGTTGACCGCGATACGGAGCGCTTGGAAGGTGCGACGCGCGGGGTGGGGGCCCCCCGGCCGCTTCCCGAGCGCACCCGCGATGACGCCGGCGAGTTGATCGGTCGTCGTGATCGGCCGCCTCCGCACGATGGCGCGGGCGATCCGACGGGAGCGATGCTCGCCGCCGTACTCATAGATCAGGTCGGCGAGCTCGGGCTCGGAGAGCTCGTTGACCAGGTCTGCTGCGGAGGGGCCGTCCCCGCCCATCCGCATGTCCAGGGGTCCGTCATTGCGATAGCCGAACCCACGCTCGGCGGTGTCCAGCTGCATCGAGCTGACCCCGAGGTCGAACAGGATCCCGTCGACCGCGCCGTCGGTGAGGTCGCGGTCCACACCGGAGAAGGTCGTCTCCACGGCGCGGAAGCGCGATCCGTACGGCGCCAGCCGCTCGGTGGCCATGGTGACGGCGCTCGGGTCCCGATCGATGCCGATGACCCGTTCGACGCCGGATTCCAGCAGCGCACGTGCGTGCCCGCCGGCGCCCAGCGTCATGTCGACCACGGTGCCCCGGTCCCGAAGGAATCCGGTCACCTCGGCCACCATGACCGGGACGTGCGGTGCGTCCTCGCTCGGCGGGAGCGCATCCACCACCTCAGCCGATGTGTCCCGCGAGGATGCCCAGGCCGATCGAGGCGAGCAGGGTGAGCGCGGTCAGGCCGATGAGCGACAGGCTCTGTCGAACCTCGGTGCCGAGCTTGGGGCCGAGCGGTGCTGCCACGTCGTTACCTCCTGGGGTCGAGCGCACCGGTCTGGTACGCATCCGCGAAACCGGCGGCGTAGGCGTCGTAGACCTCCCGGTCCCAGATCTCCATCCGGTCCCGAACGCCGAGCACCACGACTTCTTTGTCGATCCCGACGACCTCGCGCAGACGCTGCGGGATCGTCACGCGACCCTGCCCGTCCAGCTTCACTTCCTCGGAAGCCCCGAAGAACAGGCGCGAGTATGCGCGGCCGTCGTTGTCGGAAAGGGGGAAGGCGGCGACCTCGTCGGCGCGTCGCTCCCATTCGGCCCTGGGGAAGCAGTAGAGGCATCGATCCTGGCCCACGGTGAGCCACGCCCCGTCGACGAACGCGGCGCGGAACCTGGCCGGCAACGACACCCTGCCTTTGGGGTCGAGCTGGTAGCTGTGCGTGCCGAGCAGTTCGGCCACGCCTCCTCCCCTTTCCTCCACTGAGTCACACGTTTATGCCACCAGTCCTCCACTTCGTCAACAGGAAACGTGCCCGAACTGTTGTTCGGGCCCAGTGGATACGACAGTGGATACGACCGTCGGCAGGCGAGGATCGGCGAGATCGGGGCGGTCGCGGCCGCCGCCCAGGACGTTCTAGAGGAGGTAGTCCTCCCAGCCGGGTTCGAGCCGGCCGAGCGTCAGGTGGAACCCGTCGCGGGGTGCGAACGGCTGGTGCGCCAGATGGAAGCCGGCCTCGGCGGGCGTGCGGTCTTCCTTCTTCGTGTTGCAGCGCCGACAGGCCGCCACGACGTTCTCCCAGGTGTGCTGACCGCCCCGCGAGCGTGGGATCACGTGGTCGAGGTTCTCGGCGTTGGCACCGCAGTATTGGCAGCGCCAGCCGTCACGGGCGAACACCGCCCGGCGGGTGAGCGGGGCGTGGGGGCGGTAGGGCACGCGCACGAACCGACGCAGGCGCACCACCGAAGGGGCCTCCATCACGATCCGCTCGGAGTGGAACACCATGCCGTTGGACAGGACGACCTCGGCCTTGTCCTTGATGACGAGCACGACCGCTCGCCGCGCTGGCACCACCGCCAGCGGCGAATCCGTCGCGTTGAGGACGAGCGCACGTCCCATGCACGAAGTCTAGCGGGAGCGACCGCGGATTCATCCAGTCAGGATCCATCCAGTAACAGGATCCATCCGGTACGTGGCCTCTTCGCGGGCGAAGGAATCACAAGGGTGTAATCTGCTCGGCGAGCGGCGGCGGACCGGCCGAGCGTGATGCCTGGAGTTGCGAATAGGGGCCGCGCGGGGCGTCCGCGTTGAAGGCCGGACCGCCGCCCTCACTCCATCCCTCCTGTCGCTTCGACGGCAGGCATCGTCTCGGGCCGGTTGCGGGAACTTGCCACCGCTGTCCCGACACCCTCGCTGAGCTGCAGGACCACGGCGCATGCCAGGGTTTCGCTCACGGGGAAGTGGCGTACGATGGCCGGGTCGTTTGCGCAGTCGATCCGTGCCGGCCCGCGTGGGCCGGTCGTACGTGAAGGGGTGGCCGGGTGGAGGTTCGCGAGCGTCCTCAGGACTGGCAGCGGTTCGCGGCCCAGTTCCGGGAGATCGAGACCAACGTCGAGAAGGTCGTGCGGGGCAAGCACGGTGAGATCCGATTGGCCCTCGTCGCCTTGATCGCCGAGGGCCACCTCCTGATCGAGGACGTGCCGGGCGTGGGCAAGACCATGCTGGCCAAGGCGATCGCGCGCTCGATCGACTGCTCGTTCCGACGCCTGCAGTTCACACCCGACCTGCTGCCCACCGATGTCACCGGCGTCAACGTCTTCAACCAGGAGCAGCGCGACTTCGAGTTCCGCCCGGGCGCGATCTTCGCCAACATCGTGCTGGGAGACGAGATCAACCGCGCCTCCCCCAAGACGCAGTCGGCGCTGCTCGAGTGCATGGAGGAGCGCCAGGTCACGATCGACACCCAGACCCACCCGCTCGGCACGCCGTTCATGGTGATCGCCACGCAGAACCCGATCGAGCACGAGGGCACCTATCCCCTCCCCGAGGCCCAGTTGGACCGGTTCATGTTGCGGCTCTCGATCGGCTATCCGTCGGCCGAGATCGAAAGCGAGATCCTGGCGAGCCACACCAGCGGCGAGCCGCTCGCCGACATCGGCCCGGTCACCGACGCTCCCGGCGTGGCCGGGATGATCGAGCAGGCGCGCGAGGTGCACGTCGCGCCCGCGATCCGTCGGTACATCGTCGACGTGGCCGAGGCCACCCGCCGCCACGGCGACATCTACCTGGGCGCCAGCCCTCGTGCGGGGCTCATGATCATGCGCGCCGCTCGCGCCATGGCCGCCGCCGAAGAACGCGACTTCGTGATCCCGGACGACGTCAAGGCGCTCGCCATCCCCACCCTTGCTCACCGGATCATCGTCACCGCCGACTCGGTGATGAGCGGACGAACCGCAGAGGTGGTCCTGCGCGAGATCCTCTCGGAGGTGGCGGTCCCGGTCGCGGAGGGCCCCTAGATGCCATCGGGCCGGGGCATCGCCGTGCTCGGCGCGGGCATCGCGCTCTGGCTCGCCGCCCGGATCATCGGTTCCCCCGGCATGGAGGTCGTCGGGATCGGCCTCGCCGTCCTCCCCTTCCTGGCCGGCGCGTTCGTCTGGTGGGGCCGAACCCGCATCGACGTGCACCGTCGGCTCGACGATGTCCGCGTCCCTCCGGGTACCCGGGTCACCGTGCAGCTCGAGGTCGAGAACCGTTCGGCGGCGCCCACCAGCTTCCTGCTGGTGGAGGACCGTCAACCACCGACGTTGGGGCGCTCGGCACGCCTGGTGGTCTCCGGGATCCCGCCCCGGGGCTCGCAGCGGGTCTCCTACACCGTGCTCCCCCAGACCCGGGGCCGCTACCGCCTGGGCCCGCTCAGCGTCGACATCACCGACCCGTTCGCCCTGACGCGGCAGCGGCTCGAGTTCGATGAGCGCGACGAACTCTTGGTGACCCCGGAGATCGAGGACCTCCTGGGCGGAGCCGACGGCGCCGTGGGCCAGAGCTTCGGCGCCTCTCGCGCCCGTCAGCTGTTCCGCACCGGCGAGGAGTACTACACGATGCGCGGCTACCAGGAGGGCGACGACCTCCGGCGGATCCACTGGCCGTCGGTGGCTCGCACCGGCGCCCTCATGATCCGCCAGGACGAATCCTCCAAACGCGCGAACGGGCTCGTCTTCATCGACACCCGCGCGCAGGCGCTCGGCCAATCGCACAGCCAGGCGTTCGAACGGGCGGTCTCGGTGTGCGCCACGCTCGGGGTCATGATGGCTCGGCGCGGCTTCTCCCTGCGCCTGGGCACCGCCGAAGCTCCGGCCGCCGCCGTCAGCGAGGACCGGTTCCTCGACGCGCTGGCGGGCATCACGCACGCGCAAGCCCGTTCGATCGGACCGGCCCTGTCCCACCTGCGCGCGGCCGCCTCGGCCGAGACCACGCTGGTGTTCGTCTCTTCGCCGCCCGCTCCCGGCGAGCTCTCGTCGTTGATCCGCAGCGGCGCCGGGTTCGGTCCCAAGCTGGCCGTCTTCATCTACCCCGTCGAGCCCTCGTCGCTGCCGCCCGAGCGCCGGGCCCAACTCGAAGGCCGAGCCACGCAAGCCGTCCTCGCACTCACCCGAGCGGGATGGGACGCGATCGTCCTGCCCCCGTCCATGAAGCTGAAGGAACGATGGCACGTACCCAGGGAACGTCCGCTCGCACGCAGCGTCTGATCACCGTCGTCGCGATGTGCCTGCTGGCACTGACGTCGGCGTTGGCGATCGGTCGCGTGTTCGTCGGCACCGCGTCCACCTACGAGATGGTGGTGGTGGCGCTCGCTTCCGCGCTGCTCGCCTGTGCGATGGAGCGGCGGAACCTGCTCCTGGCCACCGGCGTGAGCGCGTTGGGCATGCTGATCGCGATCGGGATCTTCGTCTTCCCGCAGACGACCTGGTTCGGGGTCCCCACCCTGGAGACGATCTCGGCCGCCGTGCGGGCCGCCGGCCTGATCGGCGAACAGGCGAGGATCCAGGTGGCGCCCACCGCGCCCCTGCCGCCCCTGCTCCTGGCCGCGCTCACCGGCACGTGGGCCGCGATCTTCTCCGCCCATGCGCTGGCGTTCCGGGCCGGCAGCCCGCTGCTGGCCCTGTTGCCGCCGGTCGCCCTCGTGGCCTTCGCCGACACGGTGCTGGAGGATCTCGTGCGGCCGGTGTACGGCGTCGCGTTCCTGGTCGCCGCCACCGCAGTGGTGTTCGCCGACAGCCTGCGACGGGTCCAGGGCTGGGGGCCGGTATGGGCTTCTCCAGGTCGTGCGGCGCGGCTCACGTCCACGGCCGGCAGAGGGGCTCGGAGGGTGGCCGCCGCCACCGTGGCCGTCGCGGTGGTCTCGCCTCTCCTGATCCCGGGGTTCGGGTCCAAGGCGATCTTGGACTTCAGCAGCCGGAACGAGGACCAGGTGCGGATCGATCCCCTCGTCTCGGTGCAGTCCCAGCTCGACCGCGAAGACCCGATCGAGGTCTTCGAGGTGGATACCCAGGAACCGGTCTACTGGCGCATGGTGGCGCTGCCCTCGTTCGACGGCACCAGCTGGAAGCCCGAGGAGGATCCGGTGGCGATCGATGTGGGGCCCGACACGCCGCTCGTCACCAACGCCCGGCCGGACACGGCCCTCGTCGGCGACCCCCAGACGGTCGACGTCTCGTTCCGCACGGCGAGCGACCT
>DATLPI010000322.1:0-3885 GCA_035535815.1 Actinomycetota bacterium
GCTCTATCACGACGGTGAGGCCGTCGGCACCGGGCGCGTCGAAGCCACCCAGGCGATGATCTTCTCCGCCGACGAGACGACGGACATCGGCTACGAATCCGGCACCGCGGTCTCACCCGACTACACCACCAAGACGAGCCGCTTCACCGGCAAGATCCACTGGGTGCAGATCGACCTCGGGGACGACGACCATGACCACTTCATCGACCCCGAGGAGCGCTTGCGGATCGCGATGGCGAGGCAGTAGTCGGTGGGCAACATGAGGTGGAACTGATGTCGAGGCCTTCTGCATCTTCCACGGTCACCACGCTGCAGGCGCCGCCGGCGTTCCATCTCCTCGCCAAGCCGACGGGCGCCATCTGCAACCTCGACTGCACCTACTGCTTCTTCCTCTCGAAGGAGGCGCTCTACCCCGGCAGCCCGTTTCGGATGACGGACGAGACGCTCGAGGCGTACATCGAGCAGTTGATAGAGGCGCACCTGACACCCGAGGTTACGGTCGCGTGGCAGGGCGGCGAGCCGACGATGATGGGGCTGGATTTCTTCCGGCGCGCGGTTGAATTGGCGGAGAAGCATCGGAAGCCCGGTCAGCGGATCCAGCACACGATGCAGACGAACGCGGTGCTCATCGACGATGCGTGGGCAGCGTTCCTCAAGGAGCACGATTTCCTGATGGGCGTCTCGATCGACGGTCCGAAGGAGATCCATGACACCTACCGCGTCAACAAGGGCGGCGGGGGGACGTTCGATCAGGTGATGAAGGGTTGGAACGCGCTCAAGCGCCAGGGCGTCGATGTCAACGTCCTCTGCACCCTTCACGAGGCGAACGCCGACGAGCCGCTGCGGGTCTACCGGTTCTTCCGTGACGAGCTCGGCGCCGAACACATCCAGTTCATCCCGATCGTGGAGCGCGCCACGGCTGATTCGCTCCCGATGGCGAACGAAGGGTGGCACGAGCGGCCCGGGGGCGAGCGGATGCTCTACACGCAACGGGGGTCGCTCGTGACGGATCGGTCGATCACCGGCGAGCAGTACGGGCGCTTCCTGGTCGGCGTCTTCGAGGAGTGGATCCGCCACGACGTCGGCCGTGTCTACGTCCAGATGTTCGACGTGACGCTCGGCGCGCACGTCGGGCAATACTCATTGTGCATCCATGCGCCGACGTGCGGGAACGCCCTCGCGATGGAGCACAACGGTGATCTCTATTCGTGCGATCACTTCGTGGAGCCGGACTACCTTCTGGGCAACATCCACGACAAGCGGATGCTCGAGCTCGTCGCCTCGCCGCAGCAGCGTACGTTCGGTAACGACAAGCGTGACACGCTGCCGGCCTACTGTCGGGAGTGCCCGTTCCTGTTCGCGTGCAACGGCGGCTGCCCGAAGGACCGATTCATCGAGACCCCCGCCGGCGAGCCGGGGCTGAATTACCTCTGCGCCGGCTACAAGATCTTCTTCGGCCACGTCGATGCCCCGATGCGACGGATGAAGGGGCTCTTGGGCTCAGGACGCTATGCGGACGAGATCACCGCGGAGGTACTGGCCGAAGACGCGAAGCGTGGCCGCAACGACCCCTGTCCGTGCGACAGCGGCCAGAAGTGGAAGCGGTGCCACGGCGATGCGGCCTGACGCCGCTCAGCCGCGCGTGATCAGCGCGCGACGACGTAGGAGCGGGATGAGGCACCGGCGAGCAGTGCCGACACCAAGATCCCCAGCGGCAACGTTCCCCAATAGCCGACACCGACACCGACGTTGCCGAGGAACAGCATCAACAGCCATGTCGAAGGGAACGTCGCGATGAGGAAGACCACGAGACCCATCAGCAGTGCTTTGAACATCGACCCCTCCCGTATCCGTTCCCGTGACTATACGGCCAGGTCCATTGCCGAGCACGGCTTCGCGGGCAGCGGAATGCGCGGCGGGCTATCGTTCGTCGCGAACCCGCAGTCCAGATCGCGGAGGGGGACAGCATGAGCGAACAGCAAGGACCAGAGGACCTCGAGGCGGTCCGCGCGGAGGTCGATCGGTTGAAAGAAGAGGTCGAGAAGCTCGAAGCGAAACCGGAGAAGCGGCGTCGGCTCCGCAAGGTCTTCGCGGTCGTGTTCATCGTGATCGCCGTCCTCGCCGCCACGGCGCTCACGCCAGGTCTGTGGGCCCGGCGAACGGTCTACAACACGAACCGCTACCTCGCCGTCGTCGGGCCGCTCGCGAGCGATCCCGCCATCCAGGAGGCGCTCGCCCGCCAGCTGACGCAGGCCGTCTTCACCGCCACCGATGTTGAGGCGAAGGTGCAGGCGGCGATCGCCGAACTAGCTCCGAGACTCGGGTTCATAGCGGGGCCGCTGACCTCCTCGTTGCAGGGGTTCGTCCAGGACCAGGCCCAGAAGGTCCTCGCGAGCAGTCAGTTCCAGGATTTCTGGGTCCGGGCCAACACGGCCCTTCAGAAGCAGGTCGTGGCGGTGCTCGACGGGAACAGCGACGTCCTCACGGTGCAGGGCAACCAGGTGGTGTTCAACTACCTGCCGCTGCTGAACGACGCGCTCCAGCAGCTCTCCGGGACGCTGAGCGCCATCCTCAACCGGCAGATCACCCTCCCGACGATCACGCCCGATACCGTCCCGAGCCAGGCGGTCACGTCGCTCGAGACGGCACTCGGTGTCACGCTCCCCCCGACGTTCGGCTCCGTCACCCTCTTCCAGGGAGATGAGCTGACGTCGGTGCAGGACGCGGTGTCCACCTTCAACAAGATCCTGATCCTGGCGATGGCACTGTTCATCATCAGCGCTGCCTTGGCGCTGATCCTCTCCACGAGACGTCGCCGAACGCTGCTCCAGCTCGTCACCGCTCTGATCGTTGTCGTCGTGCTCGAGCGACGCTTCGCGATCGCGGAGGCCAACAACGTGGTGAACATGGCCAAGCCGGAGAACCAAGCCGCGGTGCAGGCGATCATCGGCGCGTTCCTGAGCTCGCTGCTCCTCGCCACGAAGCGCATCCTCTGGGTGCTCTTCGTCGTCCTGATCGTGGCCGTGGTCACGGCTCCGTACCCATGGGCCGTTCGGGCGCGTGCCTGGGTGGCGGATGTCGGCAGGGCGGGCGTGGGCGCCGTGCGCGGAGCGGAGATCGGGCCTGCTGCAGCTTGGGTGGGTGGTCACCGCGACGCGCTGATGTTGGCAGGGGCAGTCGTGGCCGCGATCATCCTGCTCTTCGCGTCGATCTCGCTCGGGTGGTTCCTCGTCCTCGCGATCGTCCTCGCGCTCTACGAGCTCGCCGTGTATCGGATCGCCGCCGCCACCCTGCCCGAACCAAAGGAGGTCGGGGCCTAGCACGGGGACCGGGTGGACCGGACGGATCGACCCCGTCATCATGGAGGACGTGAGTGAAGTCGTCCGGATCCCTATCGGGGGTGGCGAGGAGCAGCCCGCGGCGCCGCAGGCGCTCTCACCACCGTCCGACTGGTTCACTCTCGCCGCACGTGCGGCCGTCGGGTTGGTCAGCCTCGGCGCCGAGGCCTCGATCCAGATCATCCGGATGGCCTCTGGCACGCCCGAGCATGACCAGGACACGGCCACCCCCGATACCGCCGCTCTCCTCGTCGGCGCCGCGCTCGGTCTCGCGATCGAGGCGGTTCGCACAGCCGCAACCGTCGCGGAACTCGGCCGACGCACGGCGGGTCCACCCGCGTCATTCCTGATCGGCACCGTCTCCGATGCTCCGCGCCGGGCCGCCGCGGACCTCGTCGACCGATGGAACCAGAGTTGGCGCGAGGAGCGCCCCGAAGTCGAGGCTGCGGCGAACGCGGTTGCCGTCGAAGCGACCCGACGCGCGATCGACCTGGTCCTCGATCAGCTCGATCTGACCCAGCTCGTGCTCGATCACGTCGACATCGAA
>DATLPI010000323.1:0-2701 GCA_035535815.1 Actinomycetota bacterium
ACGAACGCGTCATCGGCCGCCGGGAGCGCGTCGTTGTAGCGGATGTTCACCTCGTAGGCGGACTCGTCGTACTCGCTGCTCCAGCTCTCCACGGGGAAGCCGCACGCCAGGGCTGTCGTGACCATGTCCTCGACGCAGCCGGTGGGGTCGACGGACATGCCCGTCCCGTAGACGCGATGGCCCGGCAGCGAGACCGGACGCCACCCGCCGCCGCCGTCGGGCTCCATCAGGTAGAACTCGAGCTCAAAGCTGATCTGGGGTTCCAAGCCCATCGATCGCCAGGCCTCCACGGCTCGACGCAGGGCATGCCGTGGGTCCAGCACCGCCGGACCGCCTTGATAGTGGACGTCCCCGATGCCGATCACGGTCTCGGGTTCCCAGCTCGGTCGGAGCGACTCGCGGTCGAGCTCCACATCGATGTCGGGCAGCCCCACGTCGAACTGCGTGTTCGGCACCATGAGGATCTCGCGATCATGCGTGAGCGGATAGACGCCGACACAGAACGCCGCGTGGCCCGATTCGGCCACCTTGCCGAACAGGTACTTGCCTCGCTCCAACCCGTGGATGTCGGGATACAACAGCCGAAGGCGCTTGCAGTTCAGGTCCATCCAATTCCCCCTCGGCGTTCAGGTCGTGGGACGAGCCACGCTCCGCGCCGAACCGTAGCCCGAGTGGCAGCGGTTTGCGCAGGCGAATCGTTCGGGCACAAAATACCCCCTCGCCGAACTCGGCGGCGGGTGGGGGAGCAGGCGATGTCGATCGGGGAGTCCATCACGCTCGAGGCGCTCGAGCGTGACCCCTATCCGATCTACGCCGCGCTCCGTGAGGACGAACCCGTCAGCTGGGTGCCCGCGGTCGGGTTGTGGCTCGTCACCCGGCACGAGGACGTGCGCCACGTCGACCTCGCGCCCGAGGTGTTCACCGCCGCCACCACGCCGTCGACCCTGAATCGCACGATGGGCGAGAACATGCTGGGCATGGAAGGTCCGGAGCAGGCGTGGCTCCGGGCGATCACCGAGACGCCGTTCCGTCCTCGGGACGTCGAGGAACGCACGCGAGGCATGATCCCCCGGTTGGCGGAGGAGCTGATCGAAGGGTTCGCCGCCGACGGCGAGGCCGACCTGTTCCGTGCCTACGCCGACCCGATGAGCGTGCAGAGCCTCTGTTTCATGCTGGGCCTGCAGGACGTGCCCTGGCAGGACATCCTCCGCTGGAACGAAGGGCTGATGCCGGGCCTGGCGAACTTCGAGGGTGACTCGGCGAAGCAGGCGCCGGCCGACGAGGCCAGCGCCGCGCTCGGGGCGGCGATCAGCGAGGTGATGGATGGCCTGGACGCCGAACCCGACGGCAGCGTCCTGTCATGGATGCTGCACCACGAGCAGGACGGTCGCCGCATGACGCGGGATCAGATCGTCGCCAATACGAAGCTGATGCTCTCCGGCGGCTTGCAGGAACCACGGGACGTCATCGCGTTGACGCTGTGGGCGCTGGGGACGAACCCGGACCAGCTCGACGAGATCCGGCGTGATCGTTCCCTTGTCAAGGCCGCTGTGGAGGAGACCCTGCGCTGGGCCGGGCCCGTGGGCACATCGACCCGCCAGACCACGGCCCCCACCGAGCTCGCCGGGGTCCCGCTCGAAGAAGGGGCGTTGCTGGGCGCCGTGTTGTCCTCGGCCAACCGCGACCCTCGTCGCTGGACCGATCCCGATCGGTTCGACGTGCACCGGAAGGAAGGCGCACACCTGGCCTTCGCGGCCGGCACGCATTTCTGCTTGGGGGCGTGGTTCGGCCGGTACCTGTCTCGGGTATCGCTGGATCTGCTGCTCGATCGCTTGCCTGGCCTGAGGCTCGACCCCGAGCGCCCGGTGACGCTGAGCGGCTGGGAGTTCCGGGCACCGGACTCGCTCTGGGTCCGGTGGGATGCTGGCTCGTGAGCCGCCGGACCACGAAGTACGGTGCACCACAGGAGGTGACTGATGCGATCGATCCGTTCGAACCCCTCATCGGTGGCGCCGCCGGTCGGGACATACTCCCACGCTGCCGTCGTCGAGACGGGGGAGGTCCGCTGGTTGTTCGTTTCCGGCCAGCTCGCCCTTGACGCAGACGGTGTGCTGGTCGGGGCGGGTGACATGGCCGCACAGACCGAGCAGGTCTTCGAGAACCTGCTCCACATCCTCGAGGAACACGGCGCGGCGTTCGAGGACGTCGTCAAGATCCAGACCTTCGTGACCACCCTCGAGGGGTTCCCGGAGGTGCGGGAGGTGCGCGCCCGCTACCTGCCGGAAGAACCCCCCGCGAGCACGGCGGTGCAGGTCGCGGCGCTGGTCATGCCCGATGCGATGATCGAGGTGGACGTCGTCGCCGTCCTCGCCGTCGCCCTTAAGCACTGGAAGGAGCCCGCAGATGAGTGACGAGAAGCTGGTGGAGGAAGCCGCGGCCTATCTGGGCGGTGATGAGCAGGTGCTGGCGGCAGGGATCTTCCAACCCCGTGGGACCACCGGGGGGATGATGGGTGCGACCGGCGCCGGGTTCGCCACGGACAACATCGTGGGCGAGATCGCCGGCGTGGCGGCCGGCATGGAGAGCGGCCGTGCGATGTCGCACATGGACGGCGTGCCGCGCTGGACGATGCTGGCCGTGACGCCCACCACTCTGTACGCGATCAAGTGCGGCCAGCACGGCGTGGGGTGGCAGCCCCAGG
>DATLPI010000324.1:0-4769 GCA_035535815.1 Actinomycetota bacterium
GCGGCTCCGCCCCGACGGATCTGCGGTCACCTCACCTCCCTCTCGTTCTTCCCTTCATCGGTGGCGCACCGTGCGCTGCCTGCGCTCAGGAAGGAACCGGCGGGTGGACAACGTGGCCAGGGTGGTGCTCGCGCTCGAAGCGCACGACGTTGCCGAGGAGGTCATGCACTTCCTCGATCGAAGTGGCTGCGCTCGCGTGGTCGCCACCGCCGCCGACGACCGCCAGTTGGTCGAGGCGGTCCGCCAGCTGGACCCCGACGTGGTCATCGCCCAGCCGGCGCTCGTCGATCCGGCGGCGGTCCGCGGCCCGGCCATCCTGGCCCTCGAGACGCGCGAATCGGTGGCCTCGCTCCGGTCGGCGATCCGTGTCGGCGCCCGGGGGTTCTACGTGTGGCCGGGCGACCGCGAAGCTCTGGCCGAAGGGACCGCCGCGACGGCGGTGAGCCCGGTCTCGTCGGGGCGTCGGGCTCGGGTCATCGCCGTGCACGCCGCTCGCGGGGGAGCAGGAGCCACGTTCGTTGCGACCCATCTGGCTGCGGCATTCGCGCGCAGCGACACCGCTTGCTCGTTGATCGATGCCGATCCGTTGTACGGCGATGTGTCCGCGGCCGTCGGTGCTCCCGTCGAGGACGTCCACACGTTCGCCGATCTGTTGCCCATGGTGGGCGAACTCACGCCCCGGCACCTCGATGAGGCCCTCTGGACGCACCCCGATGGCTTCAGGGTGCTGCTGGCGCCCGCCCCCGAACGCGCAGCCGCCGTTCGTGGCGAGGACGTCCGCAGCATCGTCGAGGCAGCCGCCGGTGGAGCCGACGTGGTCGTCGTGCACCTGCCTCGTTCCGTCGATGAGTGCGCGAGGGGCGGTCTGTCCGTCGCCGACCGGGTGCTCGAGGTGCTGTCGCTCGACGTGCTGTCGTTCCGTGCAGCCACGCGTGCGCTGGAGGCGCTAGAGCCGCTCGGCGTGCGAGGCCGCGTGGGGTTCGTGGTGAACCGAGCCGCCCGAAGCGAGATCACCCCGGGTGACGTGACACGGGTGTTCGGGGTGCCGCCGCTGGCCGTCCTGCCGTTCGACCGCGCCGTCGGACGTGCGCAGGACCATGGAAGGATCCTGCCCGGGCGAGGCAGGATCGGTCGGGCGTTCGACCGCTTGGCTGCCGAGGTGCTGGAGTCCGGCGTCGATGTGCTGGAGGCGTCGTGAGCAGCGATCCACTGGCGCTCGTCCGCCGACAGTTGCGCGAGCAGCTCCGCTCCCGGGTGGATGCTCGCGGGCTCGCCTCGGCACCTCGCACGGAGCGGCGCGTTCGGGTGCGAGAGGAGGCGCTCGAGCTCCTGCGCGCCAGCGGCGCCATCCTGCCGCAGCGCGAACTCACGCGCATGGTCAACGAAGTTTCGGACGACGTCGTCGGGTTCGGTCCGATCGAGTTCCTGCTCAAGGATCCGGACGTGACCGAGGTCATGGTCAACGGATCCGACGACGTGTACGTGGAGCGAGGGGGGCGCATCGAGAGGGCGCCGGATGGGCTATTCGAGGGGGAGGAGTCCGTCCTGCACCTGATCGAACGCATCGTGGGACCATTGGGCCTCCGGGTCGACGAATCATCGCCTTGGGCGGATGCGCGACTTCCGGACGGTTCGCGGGTCCACGCGATCGTGCCGCCCCTCTCGCTCCGCGGTCCTGCGCTCACCATCCGCAAGTTCTCGCCCGTGCCGATCCAAGCGGGCGACCTCGTGGCCGGGGGCAGCTTGGGGCCGCGGATGCTCCATCTCCTGTCAGCCGCGGTCCGCGGTAGGGCCAACATCATCGTCAGCGGTGGCGCCGGCAGTGGCAAGACTACGCTGCTCGGTGTCCTCAGCGGGTTCATCCCCGACGACGAGCGTCTCATCACCATCGAGGATGCCGCCGAGCTGCGGCTCGCGAAACCTCACGTGGTCGCCCTCGAAGCGCGTCCGGCCAACGTCGAAGGCAAGGGGCAGGTGACGGTTCGCGACCTGGTGCGCAACGCGCTCCGCATGCGACCGGACCGCATCATCGTCGGCGAGGTCCGCGGCGGCGAGGCGCTCGACATGTTGCAAGCGATGAACACCGGGCACGAGGGGTCGCTGTCGACCGCGCACGCCAACTCCACGCGGCATCTGCTCTGGCGGCTCGAGACCATGGCCATGATGTCCGACGTCGATCTCCCGGCCGCCCACATCCGCAACCAGGTGGCGTCGGCCATCGACATGGTGGTGCACCTGGCGCGTCGGCGCGACGGACGGCGGGTCGTCTGGGAGGTCGCGACCGTCGAAGGAACCCACCGAGGGGAACCGGTGGTGGCCCCGTTGTTCCGCTTCCGCCCACGTGAAGGCCAACTTGGTGCGTTCGAAGCGTCGGGGACGGTGCCCCAGATCGCTTCCGCGCTCGCCGATCGCGGCGAGGATGTCGGTGACTGGCTCTTCGCGCCCGGGGTCGACGCTTGAACGTGCTCATCGTCGTGGTGCTTGGCCTCGCGGCCTGGCTGGCTGAACGAGGGTCCAGGGCCGTGCGACGCGGGAGCACGCTGTCGGGTTGGCCAGCCGCACCGTCCACGGTCCGGATGGCCGTGCCGGGAAGCGCCCGGATCGCGGGTGTGGCCGCCCTCGTCGGCGTGGGGGGCATCGTGGTGGTCGGTCCGATCGCCGGAGTCGTGGCGGCCGCGTCGTTCGTGGGGGGTTGGCACCTGCGCCGACGCCGTCGGGCAGCGAAGGTCATCGCCGAGCGTGACGAGCAACTCGCGGATTCCGTTCGTGCGATCGCCTCCGCCCTGAGGGCAGGGATGTCCGTCCCACAGGCCATCGGATTCGCGGCGCGGGAAAGCGTTCCGCCCTTGCAGGCGACTTGGTCAGCGATGGATGCGGCGCTCGAGCTCGGCTCGCCGTTCGAAGATGCCCTCGACCGGTGGGTGTTCGACGTCGGCACCGACGACGCGCGCCTGCTCGCCGGCGTGCTGCGGCTCAATCGCCGGAGCGGGGGCGACCTTCCGACCACGCTCGACCAGGTCGCGAGCACGCTTCGGGAGCGTCATGCCGCTGCGCGCGAGGTTCGGGCGCTCACCGCGCAGGCCCGACTGTCGGGAACCATCCTGGGCGTCCTGCCGGTGGGGTTCTTCGCGTTCTTGTGGATCACCTCGCGCAACGAGATCGAAGGTGCGTTCCGGTCGCCCGCCGGGATCGGCGCCATCGGCCTCGGCTTGGTGCTCGAAGGCCTGGCCTTCCTGTGGATCCGTCGATTGCTGGAGGTTCGATGAGCATGCTGGCCGTCGTGGCGGCCGTTGCCGCCGCCGTCCTCCTCGTGGCGTCGGCACGCGCATTCTCCATGGGGGGGCTGCGCCATCGGCTGCCTTCGATCCCGGCTTCGAGCGCAGAGCAGGACCTCAGCGAACGGTCCTTCCCTCGGTGGATCTGGATCGTGGGTGGATGTCTCGTGGTCCTCCCGGTGGTCGCGTTGCCGTTCCCGATCCCACTGCTGGTGATCGTGGTCTGTCTGGTTGGGTATCGCCTCCGGCATCTCGCCGCCGAGCGACGGGATCGCCGCCGGGCCCGCGCGGTCGACGCCGAGATCCCGCAACTGCTCGACCTGTTGGCGGCGGGATCGTCCGCGGGACTCGCCGCTCCACTCGCGCTCCGTCGCGCCGCCGATGGCCTGCGCGGCCCGCTCTCCGACGAGGTTCGCATGACGACCGAAGCCGTCGAACTCGGCGCGCGGTGGCGGGTGGAACTCCACGCCATGAGCGACCGTCTCGATCTGCCCGACCTGCGTCGCACGGTGTCCGTCCTCACTCGGACCGAGACGCTGGGATCCTCCCTCGAAGCAGCGACCGCGGAACTCGCCGCCACGGTTCGGCAGGCGCGGCGAGCGGCGATCACCGAGCGCGCCCGTGCGGCTCCGGTGAAGATGCTCTTCCCCTTGGTCTTCCTCGTCCTCCCCGCGTTCCTCCTCCTCACGGTGGTGCCCGTGCTGCTCACCACCGTGCAGTCGATCCGCTGAACACAAGGAGGTGAACGATGCACCATCTGCAAGTGCTGTGGTACCGCTCGTCCGGGATCCTTCGGCGCGAGGAAGGTCAGACCACCGCCGAGTATGCGCTCGTGATCCTGGCCGCCGCCGCGGTCGCGGTCGTCCTGATCGCGTGGGCGCACTCGTCGGGCAAGCTGCCCACGTTCTTCGACCAGGTGATCGACAGTGTCATGGGTGAGGCGGATGCGGCCTAGCCCTCGCGAACAGTCGGGAACCGCGGCGGTCGAGTTCGCGCTCGTGCTGCCGCTGGTGCTCACGATCGCGCTGGCACTGGTGCAGGTCGGTCTGCTCGTCCGAGACCGGCTGCTGGTGGAGTCGGCTGCGCGCGCCGGGGCGCGCGCAGCCGCCATCCAAGCCGATCCCGGCGCCGTGAACGACGCGGTGGTCGGATCGGTCGATGGGCTCGACCGATCGGGCATCACGGTGTCGATCGCACGGTCTGGCACGCAAGGTGATCCCGTCACCGTCACGGTCCGGTACGTGTCGGTGGTGCGGGTGCCCCTGGTCTCGTGGCTCTTCGGCGGCTCGGTCTCGATGGAGTCGGACGCCACCGATCGTCAGGAGTTCTCGTCGTGATCCGGCGGTCCCCTCGACATCGGAACGACACGGCCGTAGATCGGCTCCGTGACGAACGAGGGTCCGTCTCGGTGATCATCGGGGGCGTGGTCGCGATCATGATCGTCCTCACCCTCGGTGCGGCCGATCTCGGGACGGCACTCATCGCTCGAGAGCG
>DATLPI010000325.1:0-5714 GCA_035535815.1 Actinomycetota bacterium
TTCAGCGCGGGCCGATGCGGGGCGTATTGCAACGCCAGCATCAATACGATCGATCCCAGGACCAGGGTGTTCACCAGCGCCGGGGCGATCCCCCAGCCGGTGATCAAGCGTCCCAGCATCGTGAACGCGGTCGCCATGGAGTCGGATCGGAAGAAGACCCAGCCCACGCACACGAGCGCGAAGGTGCCGACGCGCTGGCCCAGCAGCAGCATCGGGGTCTCCGTGCGTTCGGGCAGGTGCGTCCGCTTCCATGCACCGATCGCCTGGCCGACGCCGTGGTAGAGACCCCAGAAGACGAACGTCCACGCGGCCCCGTGCCACAGGCCGCCCAGCACCATCGTCACGATGATGTTGACGTAGGTGCGCATCTCGCCCTTCTTCGAACCGCCAAGCGGGATGTACAGGTAGTCGCGGAGCCAGCGCGACAGAGTGATGTGCCACCGGCGCCAGAAGTCCTGCAGGCTCCGGGCGCTGTAGGGCCGGTCGAAGTTCTGCGGGAACTGGAAGCCCAGGAGCTTGGCGATGCCGATCGCGATGTCGGTGTAGCCGCTGAAGTCGGCGTAGATCACGATCGCGTACGACACGATCGCCACCAGCACGTCGATCGCGCCGTAGGACTTGGGGCTGCCGAACACCGGATCCACCATCGTGGATGCGAGGTAGCTGGAGATCACCACCTTCTTGAACAGCCCGCCGAAGATCAGCCACGACGCGCCCACCACGTCGACGTGGCGAGGGTCGCGCCGCACGTCCAGCTGGGGGATCAGCTCGTCGGGGCGGACGATCGGCCCCGCCACCAGGTGGGGGAAGAAGGACAGGTACAGGAACACGTCGATCCAGCTCGCGACCGTGGTGTGCCCCCGGAACACGTCGACGATGTAGCTCACCGCCATGAACGAGAAGAACGACACACCGACCGGCAGGATCACCTGGATCAGCGGCAGCTCGGCGCTGAGCCCCAGCGAGTTGGCCGCTTCGGTGAGGTTGAGTGAGAAGAACCCGTAGTACTTGAAGTACGCCAGCGGCAGCAGCGTCAGCGCCACCGCGACCGCCATCGTCCACCGCTTCGCGCGCTCCTCCTGCTGGCGCGCCACCGCCACGGCCCCGAGTTGGCTCAGCGTCGAGATCGCGGCGAGCAACCAGATGAAATGGATGTCCCACCACGCGTAGAAGACGTAGCTCGCCCCGATCATGAATAGCTTCCAGAGCAAGGGTTTCGGGTTCAGCAGCCAGTGGCCCAGGAAGACCAGGGCGAAGAAGATCGCGAAATCGACGGTAGGGAAGAGCATCGCCGCAGAACCCTAACGCAGAGTGCTGCCCGCGGGCCTACGGGGCGCCGGCCGGGTCCGCCGGATCGCCGATGGCCGCCAAACGTGCCTCGAGGAACCCGCGCTCGGCCGGGTTGGTCACCAGCGCGAGCGCCCTCCGGTAGGCCTCCGCGGCCTCGGCCGGACGATCGAGCCGGCGCAGCAGATCCGCGCGCGCCGAGTGGAACAGGTGGTAGCCCTCGAGGTCGTCGCCGAGACGATCGAGGATGGGCAGTCCGGCCCCTGGCCCGTCTGCCATCGCCACCGCGACGGCGCGGTTGAGCTCGATCACCGGCGACGGTGTCATGGCGCCGAGGCCGGCGTACAGGGAGGCGATCTGCGGCCAGTCCGTGTCCTCGGGGCGCGGCGCGCGAGCATGGAGCGCGGCGATGGCAGCTTGCACCTGATACGGACCTGGTTCGTGCAGGGCGAGGGCCCGGTCGAGCGTGGCCAGCCCATCGTCGATCATCGCGTGGTCCCACCGCGATCGATCCTGATCGTCGAGCAGCACCAGCCCGCCGGCATCGTCGGTACGTGCATCGTGGCGCGAATGCTGCAGCAGCATCAACGCGAGCAACCCGAGAGGCTCGCCGCGGTCGGGCAGGAGCGTGGTGACGATGCGGCTCATCCAGATCGCTTCGTCACACAGGTCGGTGCGGAGCAACCCTTCGCCGCCGGTCGCGCGGTAGCCCTCGTTGAAGATCAGGTACAGCACGGCGAGCACGCCCGCGAGGCGTTCCTCGAGCAGCTCGCGCGGCGGCACCCGGTAGGGGATCCCGGCGTCGCGGATCTTCCGCTTGGCGCGCACCAAGCGCTGCGCCACGGTGGGCTCCGGCGACAGGAACGCGTTGGCGATCTCGCGCGTGGACAGCCCGCCGACGGTGCGCAGGGTCAATGCGACGCGCGATTCGAGCGGCAGGGCCGGGTGGCAACACGTGAAGATCAACCGGAGCCGGTCGTCGCCGATCTCGGGCGTCTCGTCTTCACCCATGGTCTCCAGCGCGCGCATCTCCTCGGTGGCCTCTGCCTTCTTCCGTCCCACCTGGTCGCGACGCAACCGGTCGATCGCCCGGTTGCGAGCCGGGGTGGTGATCCAAGCGCCGGGGTTGTCCGGCACCCCGTCGCGGGGCCAACGTTCCAGAGCCACGATGAAGGCCTCCTGCACGGCATCCTCGGCGAGATCGAAATCCCCCAGCACCCGGATCAAGGTCGCGATCGCGCGTCCGGATTCGCGCCGGAACGCCAGGTCGACGGCCTCCTCCGACGTCGACCTCACGCCTACGGCATCTCCTGGACCGGGCGCAGCTCGATCGTGCCGTACTGGGCTCCAGGGCAAACCCCGGCGGCTTCGATCGCGTCATCCAGGTTCTCGACGTCCAGCAGGTAGTAGCCGCCCAGCGTTTCCTTGGTTTCAGCGAACGGACCATCGGTCACGAGTCGCTCCCCGTCTTGGATCCTGACGCTGGTGGCCTGGTCGACGTCCTTCAGGGCGTCGCCACCCTTCATCCATCCCTTTCCAGTGAGCCATTTCGAGTAGTCGTTCCAAAGTTCCATGTGCGCGCGCTGTTCGTCCTCGGTCGTCTCGGCGAAGGCGGTCCTGTCGGAGTAGATCAACAGCAGGTACTGCACGGTCGTGCTCCTCTCGTCTCTTCGGTGGTCTCGTTCGTCGATCAGTCTTCGGACGGTGGCACGACGGGTCGCACCTCGATCGTGCCGGTCTTGGCGCCCGGGATCGCGGCGGCGTAGGCGACCGCGGTGTCGAGGTCGCAGTCCACCAGGAAGTATCCGCCGAGCTGTTCCTTCGTTTCGGTGAACGGCCCGTCGACCACCATGGTCTCGCCGTCGCGAACGCGCACCAACGACGCGGTGGCGGCGCCCTGGAGTTCAGCGGAATCGATGAGGTGGCCTCGCTCCTGCATCTGGTCAGAGACGGCTCCGTACGCCTGGTACATGTCGCGTCGTTCGGCTTCGGTGGCGTCCTCCCACGTGGCTTCCTCGCCATGGATCAACAGCAGGTATCGCACCGAGCACCTCCCATGGTGGGCGGAGCTGCGTGCTCCGCGTTCACCCTAGCGACGTACGGACGCCCCTCGATATCGACATCCTGCCCGAAAGACCCGTCCAGTGCGGCGGGTCCGGTAGCCTGACGCCATCAACGTCGACGATCGATCCGATGGAGGTTCACCGATGACACGAGAGTCCGATTGGGCCGTGTTCGAGAAGGCGTGCGAGATCACCGCATCCGCTGTGCGAGGGACGATGAACGGGCAGGACGGACAGCAGGCGGCATTCGTCGGCGAGGTGTTCCGAGAGGTCTACGCGGCCCTGAGGCAAGCGTCGGACGAGATGCCGGACAAGTTGGGGAAGGCCGGGTTCTAGTCCCGGGGCGTCAGGTCGCGCATCGAGACCATGCCGACCACCTGGCCACCTTCGACCACGGGCATGTGCCGGAACCCGAACGCGAACATCGACGACAGCCCCTCGTGCACATCCGCCTCGGGCCCGATCGTGGTGGGGTCCGAGGTCATGAAGGCTCCGACCTGATGGTGTTCGGCATCGAACTCGGACGCCACCGCGCGCATCACATCGCGCTCGGTGAAGATCCCCACGAGGCGTTCGCCTTCCATCACCAAGGCCGAGCCGACCTTCTTCGTGCTCATCGTGGTGGCGGCCTCGGCCACGGTGGTGCCGGGGTTCACGGTCACCAGCTCGGTGCTCATCACGTCGCGGACGTCGGTCATGCTCCCTCCTTCCAACGAGCCTAGCCCGACCGCGAGGGCTCGGGAAGCCCTGCTCGTCTGGTACCGGCCTCGCCGTTCAGCCTATCCCTGGCGCCGCGCCCGCCCCGACCCGTACGCCGTGCTGGTCAGCGAGGTGATGCTCCAGCAGACGCAAGCCGCCCGGGTGGTGCCGGCGTTCGAGGCGTTCATGGTCAGCTTCCCCACCGTGGCCGCTCTTGCGGCGGCGTCCCGCGCCGACGTGCTGCGCGCGTGGGGAAGACTCGGGTACCCGCGGCGCGCCGTGGCGCTCCACCGTACCGCCGGGGTGATCGCGCACGAACACGGTGGCCGGGTGCCTCGCGGGCTCGACGACCTCCGCGCCCTGCCCGGGGTGGGTGAGTACACGGCCGCGGCGATCGCGAGCCTCGCGTTCGGTCAACCGGTGGCGGCCGTCGACACGAACGTCCGCAGGATCTGGGCCCGCGTCGTCCACGGCCTCGACGCCGACAAGGTGTCTGCGGCCACGTCGCGTCTGGATGCCAAGGTCTGGCTCGATCCGGATCATCCCGGCGCATGGAACCAGGCGCTGATGGACCTCGGACGCGACGTGTGCCGCCCGCAACCCCGATGCGACGTCTGTCCGCTGCGGCCGTGGTGCCGGTTCGCGGCGTCGGGCACGGCCGGGACCGGGGAGCGCCGGGCAACCACTCGACCCCAGGCCCCGTTCGAGGGGTCGATGCGTCAGGTGCGTGGCTCGGTGGTGGCGCTGCTCCGCGAACGACCCTCCGCGACGATCGCCGCGGCGGTGTCGGCGACCGGACACACCCCGACCCGCATCACGGAAGCCGTCGCCGGACTCGCTCACGATGGGGTGATCGACGCGACGCCGGCAGCGCTCCGCGGGAGTAGACGGGGCACGATCAGGCTGGCCGAGGGGACGTCCGGCCACTAGTCCAACATGACTACTCGCCCTTGAGAGCGGGAAGGACGCGTTCGCCGAACAGTTCCACGGCGCGAGCCGCCGTGTCGAAGGCCATGCCCGGGTAGTGCAGACGCACGATCAGGTCGAACTCCTTGCGCGACCCGTGGGCGGCGACCAGCGGACGCAACGCGTGGGCGACGTCCTCGGGCGTGCCGGCCGCGGTCCCGCGACGGGCGGCGTGTTCGTCGGCCCCGTCGGTCTCCAGGGAATCGTGCTCCGGGGTGTCGTGGCCGGCGTCCCATGCCTCGTACGCGCCGAGCTGATGGAGCACGCCGCTCCGCGCGAGGTCCCACGCCTGCTGCCCGTCGTCGGCGACGAAGGCGTTGACCATCAAGGCCAGGTGGTAGGAGGAGGGATCGCGCCCAGAGTCCCTCGCGCCCTCCTCCATCAACGAGACGGCGTGCTGCACGTGACCGGCATCGTCGGCGTCCGTGATGTGTCCGTCGCCGATCCGGCCCGCGCGACGCAGGGCGGCGTCGACGTAGCCGCCCAGCAGGATCGGCGGTCCACCCGCTTGGGCGGGCGGCGGCGTCACGAGCACCCGATCGCAGGAGAGCACCTCGCCCTCGTAGGAGAAGCGCTCGCCCGTCCACGCGCGTCGCAGGATCGCGATCGTGTCGACCAAGCGCGGGACCCGTTCCTCGATCGGGACGCCGAACATCCGGAACTCCTCTTCGCGCCAGCCGATGCCCAGGCCGAGCGTGA
>DATLPI010000326.1:0-2662 GCA_035535815.1 Actinomycetota bacterium
ATTCCGCCAATCGATCCCGTCCCGATGGCACACGGCGTACACGTGCGGCAAGTGCGGGGCGAAGTGTCTGATCCCACGGCGCCGGCTCTATTCGACATCCACGAAGGCGCTCGGGGTCCAGGGCTACGGGCATACCTATCCAAAGATGTGACGCGTTCCTCGTTCGACGCGCGCCGCCTCTGACGACATCCGACCTATCCCGAAGGTCGCCCGTTCCTCCGGCCGATGCCTTCGATCGCATCGACGGTTATCCTCCGAGGCTCCCCGGACCCCGGATGTGCGGTGATGATGCGAACGAAGATCGCGGCCTTCCTCATAGTCCTGGGGACGACGCTGGTCGCGAGCCCCGCCCGCGCCGCCGCACCGGATCCTCGGTTCCTTGCCTCGTCCGTCCAGAGCGGGGGCTCGGTGCCGGTGGCGACGGCGATCGGTGACGTCACCGGGGACGGCCTCCCGGATCTCATCGTCGCCAACGGCTCGGGAGGCACCTCGGCGACCGACGACGCGATCTTCGTCTTCGAACAGGACCCCACCGACCACACGCTTCCCTCGAGCCCGTCGTTCTCCCTGAGGCCGAGCGCCCCGAGCAACGGCTATCGGCTCGCGGTCGGCGATCTGGATCACGACGGAGGCGGAGACCTGGCGGTCGGCATCCCGGGCGTCGGGATCGACCTGTTCTTCGGAACGGGAACGAGCCTGCCCTCAACGTCCGACGTGACGATCGCCGCACCGGCGTTGGTCGACCTGGGGGTGGGCGACCTGAACGGAGACGGGCTCGACGATCTCGCCTCGACCGAATCGGCTAGTTCGTTCGACGTGGTCAGCCGCTCGCAGATACCCGCCGGGGGGTTCACGCCGGGAACGACGCTGGCGCACAACGTTCCGACGTCGGGGCTGTCCCTGGGCGATGTCAACGATGACGGGTTCACAGACTTCGCCCTGGACGGCTCCTACAACGCGCCCACCGCACCCGCCGTGTACCTCCAGGACGCGACGATCCACACGTTCGCCGAGCACGACGTGACCCTCTCGACGGACGTGACCCGGTTGTTCCTCGCGGACCTCAACCACGACGGAGCCGCGGACCTCGTCGCGGCCGAAGTCGGGGGCACACTCGGTTGGGCGATCGGGAACGGCGACGGCACGTTCGGATCGTTCTCTTCATCGGTGGCCGGGCCGCAGTTCACGGCCGAGGAGGTCGGGGACCTCAACGGTGACGGGCACGACGACGTGGCGACCCTGTCGGCCGCCGGCATCCTCCGCGTCTACGTTCAGCCGGACGGTGGCGGGCTCAGCGCGCCATGCTCGTTCCCGGCGGCCGACGCGTCGGGTGACGACGCGTCGACGTCGATCGGGGATCTGAGCGGTGACGGCCGGGCCGAGATCGCCGCCGCCGAAGGGGGCGGCGATCTGGGCGCCGCAACCGTCTTCCGGCAGCTCACGGGTGCAGAGAAGCTGCCGACCTCACTCAGCCTCGAACCATCGGCGACGTCGACCGTATACGGGGCCCCGGTGACGTTGACCGGTGCGCTGTCCAACCCGGCCGGGGGATGCCTGCGTACCGGTTCGGTGGCGATCCACCGCTCGGGGCCGGTCGGCGGAACCATCGTCGTCGGCACGGTGCCGCTCGACCCGGACGGCTCGTTCTCGACGGATGTGACGCCACCGTCGGGCGGCACCTACACGTATTGGGCGACGTGGGCGGGGGACGAGACCCATGATGCCGCGACCAGCGCGTCGGTCGACATCTCGGTCGCGAAGGTCGCCACGTCGCTCGGCTTGACGATCAGCAAGCAGACCGTCGTGTTCGGCAACGCGGTCACGCTCACCGCCACCCTCCACGGTCTGACGACCACGCCGAAGGTCGAGTTCTACCGGATCGTCGGCGGAACCAAGACGCTGATCGGCGGCGTCCACGTCGACAGCAGCGGTGTCGCGAAGCTGAGGATCACGCCCGGCCGCAACGCGTCCTACCAGGCGCGCTTCCTGGGCGGTTCCGGCGCGCTCCCGAGCGCGAGCGCCCAGCGATCGGTCCAGGTTCGCGTCGTGGTCGTCGGCTCGATGGTGCGTCCCGTCGCGCGCAGCGACGACACGGCGGTCTACAACTGTTGCAAGGCCTTCTACCATTTCCTCGTCGAGCCCAAGCACCCCGGCGGGACCGTTCGCGTCGCGGTGCAGTACCGCTCCGGCGGGACGTGGCACCGGCTTCCGTCGGACGTCGACACGTTCACGCTCGGCAGCGACGGGACGGATACGATCTTCTTGCACGTCGCAGGTGGCAAGGGGTACACGTTCCGGGTTCGCTCGTACTTCGCGTCGGACGGCGATCACCTCGGTGCATGGTCGTCGTACGTCCTGTTCCGGTTCCGGTGAGCCGAAGAGCAGCCCGACGGGCCGGGATCGTTACGACTTGAGCGCGATCCGGCGGTCCAGGGCGCGCCCGAGCTGGATGATCGCCCCGATCCCATCCGGGTACGACGGCTTCGTTCCTTGCCGCAAGATGTCCGCGTACATCACGAAGCCTCCAACACTTGCGAAACAGAGCGTCATCTGCCTACGGATCGTCTCGTCCGAGAAGTCGGGCATCTCCCGGAGCGTCGCGTTGGTCGCGTTGCCGATCGCCTCGAAGAGGCCGGCAAGCTTCTCTCGTTCGACGGGTCAG
>DATLPI010000327.1:0-5222 GCA_035535815.1 Actinomycetota bacterium
GTCGCCGCACGGGTTCCGCGGAGTGCCGCGACCTCGTCGGCGACGGACCCCACGGGGCCTTAGCCCTCCACCGGTCCCTCGGTGGAGGGCGTTGGAGCCGCCGCGGCAGCCGCGGCGGCCGGCTTCTTGCGTGCGGCTGTCTTCTTCTTGGCCGCGGGCTGCTTCTTCGCCGTCGTTTTCTTGGCGGTCGACTTCTTGGCCGTGGGCTTCTTCGCGGCGGCGCGCGCCGCCTTGGCGGTGGCCTTGGCTTGGCGCGCTGCGGTCTCCGCCTCGACGTCGCCGTCCTTCGTGACGTTGAAGTCCAGATCCAGCTCGGCGCCGCAGCCCCAGCACCGGAGCGACTTCGGCCGTCGGAGCAGGAGGGAACCGCACTGCGGACACGGATGATCCTTCTCCGGGGGGTTGCCTACGGCGCAGTCGCAATCGGGGTAGCGGCTGCAGCTGTAGAACATCGTGCCGAACCGGCTCCGCTTCTCGATCAGCTCACCCTGCTTGCACTGCGGGCAGGTGACGCCGGTCGAGACGGGTGGGTCCTTCTTGATGTACTTGCAGTCGGGGTAGCCGCTGCATCCGGTGAACGGACCGAACCGACCGACGCGCTTCTGCAACTGCTTTCCGCATTCGGGGCAGAGCTCGTCGAGCATCTCGGGCTCGGGGCGCACGCTGCCGTCCATGTTGCGGATGTACTTGCAGTCCGGGTAGTTCGTGCAGCCGATGAACTTGCCGTAGCGGCCGAGCTTGACCTCGAGCTTGCCCGGGTCCCGTCCCTCCGTGGGACAGAGCGGACACTCCTCGTCGAGCTCCTCGCTGAAGCGCTCGAACGAGTGCTCCGCCTTCTCCAGGGCGCGCTCGAACGGCCCGTTGAACTCGTGCAGCATCTGGACCTTGCCCAGGTCGCCCTCGGCGATGTCGTCGAGCTCCTTCTCCATGTACGCGGTGAACGTGACGTCGACCACGTCGGGGAAGTGCTCGATCAGCTTGTCGGTCACCACCTCGCCGGTGTCGGTGGGCGTGAAGCGCTTGTCCTCCAGCGTCACGTACTGCCGGCGTTGGATCGTGTCGATGATCGAGGCGTACGTGGACGGACGGCCGATCCCGAGTTCCTCGAGCGTCTTGACCAGCGACGCTTCGCTGTATCGGGGCGGCGGCTGCGTGAAATGTTGTTCGGGCAGGACCTCGAGCATGCGCAGCAGCTGGTCCACGGTGAGCTCGGGCAGCATCTTCTCGGCGTCCTCGTCGGGACCTTCGTCGCGGCCTTCCTTATAGACGCGGATGAACCCGTCGAAGATCATCGTCTGGCCGGTGGCGCGCAGCCCGTACGTGACATCGCCCTCGGTCGCCGCGACGTCGATGCCCACCTGGTTGAAGCGGGCCTCGGCCATCTGGGTTGCCATCGTGCGCTGCCAGATCAACGTGTAGAGGCGCAGCTGGTCGCGGTCCAGGACGCTCGCCATGCGTCCAGGGGTGCGCATCACGCTGGTGGGGCGCACCGCTTCGTGCGCTTCCTGGGCGTTGCGCGACTTGGTCTTGTACCGGCGGAACTCCGCCAGCGCATACTCCTGGCCGTAATCGGTCTTCACGAGTTCGGTGATCTCGCGCAGGGCGGTATCGCTGATCGTGACCGAGTCCGTCCGCATGTAGGTGATGAGCCCCACGCTGCCTTCGCCCGGCAACGTGATGCCTTCATAGAGGCGCTGGGCCACCGACATCGTCTTGCGCGCGCCGAACCCGAGCTTGCGCGCCGCCTCCTGCTGCAGGGTGGACGTGGTGAACGGAGGCGACGGTGAGCGCTTGCGCTCCTTGCGCTCGACGTTCGTGACCTGATAGCTGGCTCGGCGGAGCCGCTCCACGTGCGTGGCGGCATCGGCCTCGGTGGACAGCAGCACGCCCTTCTTGTCGGGCGAGGTGGCGAGCTTGCCGTCGGGGATCTGGTTGAGCCGCGCGGTGAAGGGCTCCTCGGTGCCGTCGGGGGCGAGTCGGACGTCGACGCTCCAGTACTCCACCGGGTTGAAGGCCCGGATCTCGCGCTCCCGCTCGACGATGAGGCGCACGGCCACCGACTGGACCCGGCCCGCGGACAGGCCCGGACGCACGCGCTTCCACAGGATCGGCGAGATGCGGAACCCCACCAGGCGGTCCAGGATGCGGCGGGCCTCCTGCGCGTCGAACAGCTGCAGGTCGATCTCGCGGGGCTCCTGGAAGGCCGCGAGGATCGCATCGCGGGTGATCTCGGTGAAGGTCACCCGCTTGGCGTGCGTGGGGTCGACCCCCAGCAGCGTGGCGACGTGGTAGGCGATGGCCTCGCCCTCGCGGTCGTAGTCCGTCGCGAGGATGACGTCGCCCGAGCCCTTCATGACCTTCTTCAGGTCGGCCAGGTGCTTCTCGGAGTCCTCGGGAACGACGTAGTCGGGCACGAAATCGTGCTCGATGTCGACGCCCAGGCCCCCGAATCCCTTGCCCAGGTCGCGGATGTGGCCATAGGAAGCCCGGACGGCGTAGTCGCCGCCCAGGTACTTCTCGATCGTCTTCGCCTTGGCCGGCGATTCGACGACCACCAGGGTCTTGGTGTTGGCCATGGCCGGGGACCTTCCTCATGACCCGCGGATCCGTTGATCGGCGGGCCGTGTTCGCGGGGACGGTACCACCGGTCACCGGCGAAGCGGTGCAGGTCGCAGGCGGTGGCATCCCCTCTGGAGCCCCCAGAACGCGCTGGTACCTTCTTCCTATTCCCCGGCCCTGAGGAAAGGTTCTCCCCTGCTCGCCCTGTTCACCGACACCGTGACCCAGGCCCTGTCCGACTACGGATACCTGGCGATCTTCGTGCTGATGCTGCTGGAATCGGCCTGTATCCCGATCCCCAGCGAGGTCACGATGCTGTTCGGTGGAGCCCTCACGACGGCCGCCTTCGCGGGGGCGGGCAACGAGCTCACGCTGGCGGGGGTCGTGCTGGCGGGCACCCTCGGGAACCTGATCGGTTCCTGGCTGGCCTACTGGGCCGGCGACTACGGCGGCCGGCACATGATCGACCGGTGGGGCCGCTACCTGTTGATCCGCCCGCACGAGGTGGACCGGGCTCACGCCTGGTTCGAGCAGCGTGGCGAGCTGACTGTCTTCGTCTCCCGGCTGCTGCCCGTGGTGCGGACGTTCATCTCTCTGCCCGCGGGGGTGGCCGAGATGCCGTTCTGGCGGTTCACGCTCTACACCCTGCTGGGGTGCCTGCCGTGGTGCCTCGTGCTGGCCTTGATCGGCGCGGCGTTGGGCGATCAATGGACGGTGGCCGAGGAGTACATCCGTGAGTTCGCGTGGGTGATCGCCGCGGTCATCCTCGTGGCCGGGGTCATCGTCGTGAAGCGCCGCTGGAAGAGCGTGCGCGCCGACTACGCGGCACTCGATGCGGCGGCGGCCGCCGCTGCCTCCGAGGAGGGAACCACGCTCCCGGACTGAGGCGACTGGCCTCCCTACAGGTTGACCAGCATCGTCCAGCTGTCGCCGTGCTCGCCCACCTTCTCGAAGCCGACGCGCTGGTACATCATCCGGGACCGGTTGTGCACGGCCACCGACAACGACAGGGTCCGGTAGCCCTCTTCGCGGGCCTGCACCATGGCGGCCCGCAGCAACGTGCCGCCGATCCCCTTGCGCCGATGCAGCGGCTCCACCGCCACCGACACCTCCGGCGTCTTTTCGTCCACGAACCCGTACCCGGGTTCCTCGGCCGTGAACAAGCGGTACCACACGGCCCCGATGGGCACGCCTTCCAGCTCGGCGATCACGCCACCGTCGCCCGGCCGGCCCCAGCCTTCGTGGTAGCGGCGTTGGATAGGTTCATCGAGGACCTCCTGGATCGGCTCCCGCGGCCAGTCCGGGTTCCAGCGGGCCGCCTCGTACAGCATCGTCTTGAGGAAGTCGTCGTCATCCTTGTTCGCCGGCCTGATGTTCATCCTTGGTCCTCCCGGGGGTGTGCGAAGCTTCGGCGCGCATGCCAAACCTAACGCAGCGGGCCACCCACCGGGTGCGCGACACCGCCCAGACCGCGCTGGCACGGACGATCCAGATGACGAGTCAGTTCCTGGGTCGGTTCACGCCGCGGGTGCCAGACCCGCATCGTGCGCGGGGTGCAGGTGTGGTCGGCGCCGGCGTCTCACACGTTCGCGGGTGAGAGCTCGGCTGCGCCCGAGGCGTGGGGATCGAGGAGGAATGGCACGGCCGTGAGCACGGCACGCTCCTCGAACAGGAACAGGCGCTTGACGAACAGCGCGGTCTGGTTGTGCAGGGGCAGCTGCCACCAGCGATGCACCACGAACTCGGGGATGATGACGTTGACCACGGTGTCGACGCGCTGGGTGTAGCGGCGCACCTCGTCGAGCATCGGACCGGTGAGGTCGCGGAACGGCGCGCCCACGATGTCGAGCGGGATCTCCAGGCGGGCGTCGAACCACCGCTGCTCGAGCTCGTGCGCTTCGTCGGGGTCCAGGTCGAAGTAGATCGCCCGGGTCTCGGCCGCGCCGATCGATTGCGCGTAGTTGACGGCGCGCGTGGTCACCTCGTTGACGTTGGAGACGAACACCAGGGTCACGGTGCGCAAGGGGATCAGCGGTCGCGCGTCGATCTCGTCGGGGCCGGCGTCCCGCGTCGCCACGGGGACGTCGGTCACCACCACGTTGGGTTCGCGCAGCAGGCTGTTCTTCAGGCGGATCAACATCCGGTTGCGCAGCACGTAGGCCGAGAGCCCGCCGCGTATCTCCTCAGGGACGACCACCGTCACGAAATCCTCGGGGGCCCGGTCGAGACCGCGGACGAACCCGCGGACCTGCCGCCGCAGATCGCCGCGGCCCGCGAGCGGTTCCAGATCGGGGGCGTCGCCCGCGAACCCACGCCAGGCATCGACCATCTCGGGCGGCACCGCGCCGTGCGGGGCCGGGTACACCACGTGCAGGTTCGCCGGCCGGAACGAACGGATGTAGCCGAGCGCCTCCGCGGTGGCGGCGTCGAGGTGCTGCACGAGCAGCACGACGTGGTTGGCGCCGTACTCCCCGGGCCGGACCGTGCCTCGCTGGAGCTGGGCGGCCACGGCTGTGTAGTGCCGGTGGATCGCCCGCAACAACGGGATGATCGCGATCATCACCAGGATCGAGAGCCACGCGCCCTTGGCGAACTTCGTGGCCGTCACCACCACCAGGACGATCGCGGTCGTGAACCCGCCGATCGCGTTGACCACCATGGCG
>DATLPI010000328.1:0-4859 GCA_035535815.1 Actinomycetota bacterium
CCACCGATCCCGATCGCGTGAGCCACTCCATGACGTTCCGGGTCCCTGATTGCCACCATGCCCACGAGGTGCTCTCCGCCCGCGGTGCCCTGTTCCTCGCCCCGCTCGTCGAATCCGACTGGGAGATCCGCGGGTTCTTCCGCGACCCGGACGGGCACCTGTTGGAGATCAGCGAGGCGAAGGGCTGAGCCGGCGGAGCCCGGCGTACCGGGAACTAGCCGAACCCCAGCAGCATCAGCCCGCCCACCACGAACCCGATGCCCACGTACTGGTTGGGCACCAGCCGTTCGTGGAGGTAGATGATCGACAGCACCACGGCGATCATGGGGAAGATCGCGCTCGCGGCGAGCACGAGCGTGAGGTAGCCCTGCTCGGCGCCCGCCGAGTACGTCACGACGCCCAGGATGTCCGCGGCGCCGGCCGCAAGTGCCACCCACAACCCCACGCCGGGGCGCAATTGCGACAGCTGCTTGCGATAGATGATGGCGATGGGGATGTAGCAGGTCACCTGTGCCATCCGGGACGCCCACAGCCCGGAGATCCAGCCGACCTGCTGCGCGGCGTATCCCAGCAGGAACGCCGCGACGCCGAAGCCCACCGCCGACACGATCGCCCAGGGCAGTCCGGCCGGCATCCCGTGCGTCCCGGCGCGGAGCTTCCGCAGGTCGGTCGAGACCAGCATCACCCCGAACACGGTGATCGCCGCACCGATCAGTTCCGGCGGGTCCGGGCGTTCGCCCAGCACGATCATCGCCAGCGCCACGCCGACCACCGCATAGGTCGCCCCGACCGGCGAGACCACGGCGACGGGGCCGAGCTCCAGGGCGCGGTAGTGGGTCATGTACGCGATCGCGGTGAACAGACCGTTGAGGGCGACCCACCCGATGATCGCTCCGATCGGCGCCACCGGTTCGCCGCTGATCAGCAGCAGCACCGTCATGAACACCGCCGACAGCACCTGACCCACGATCACCGTGGCGACGCTGCCGATCCTGCGGCCGGCGACCGCGCCGCTGAAGTCGGCCAGGCCCCAACCGACCGCCGCCGCCAGGCCGTAGATCACGCCGGACGAACTTCCGCGAGGGCATCCACGGCGACCGCCCCGTGTTCGTCCACCAGCAACGGGTTGGCCTCGAGCGAGGACAGCCGGTGCCGGAGATCGTGCGCCGCTCGCGCCACCGCCTCGACCGCCTTGGCTGCCGCCAGCAGGTCGTGACGATCCGGGTCGAGCCCGCAGTGGGCCGCCTGCTCGGTGAGATGGTCCCGCGCCTGTTTCGCCGTCAGGGGGCACGGGACGAACACGGCCTCACCCGCCTCGGCCATCGCGCCACCGGGACGCACCGTGATGAAGGCTCCGTACCGTTCGTCCACCACCGCCCCCACCAGGACCTCCGCGCCGCTCACCATCTGCTGGACCAGGACCTGTGGGGCGCCCGCGCCGGCTCGTGTCGCCGCCCGAAGCACCTCGGTGGCCGCCACCTCGACATCGGCCGGCGTGCGAAGGCCAAGCTGTACCCCGCCCAGTTCAGCCTTATGTGGGATCTCCGGCGCCAGCGCCTTCACCGCCACGGGGAACCCGATGGTTCGGGCGAACGCCGCCGCCTGTGCGGGCGTGCGCACGGCCCGCTCCTTCGGGCGGCGGACGCCGTAGTAGGCGAGCAGCTTCGCGCCGTCCGCCTCATCGACGGCGCCCGACTTCCCCTGGAGCACCCGGAGCGCCTTCGCCCGGTTGGGGTGGGCGGGGCGATCGGCGGTCGCCCGTCCGTTCGAGGACTGGAACCGGATCAGCGCTCGGATCGCCCCGCTCGAGGCACGGTGCCCCTGAAGGAACGGCAGCTGCTTCCACGTCGCGGTGAACGCGGTGGCCTCGGGGATGTAGGCGAGCGGGCTCATCGCGACGCTCGCGAACGCCACCCCGGTCCTGCGCTGGAGCTCGACGGCCTTCTGCAGGACCGGATCGGCCCATGGGGTCTCGCCCGCCAGTCGAGGAGGGAACGCATCGAATGCGATCAGGCCCACCGAGGGGTCGTTCGCCAGCGCCTCGAGCGCGCCGCAGTACATATCGGTCTCCACCGCGGCCTGCCCCGTAACGTCGAGCGGGTTGTTCTGCGAGGCGTAGTGGGGCAGCACCTTCTTGAGTTTCGTCTTCGTCCTCGCGGAGAACTCCGGCAACGACAGCCCCGCGGCTCCCGCGGCCTCGGCGAACAGGGTGCAGGCGCCGCCCGACTGCAGCGCCGCCGCCACGCCGTCGGTCCGAAGCTTCTTCACGTGGCTCAACAACACCGCCGCCTCGAACATCTCGACAGGATCCTCGACCAACACGACGCCGTGGCCGCGCAGCCACGCATCACGCAGTCCGGTGTTGCCGGCGAGGGCCCCGGTGTGCGCCACGATCGAACGGCGCGCCGCCTCGCTGCGTCCCTCGGGCGCGCAGATCAGCACGGGCTTGCGGGCCTTCCTGAGCGCTTCCAGACCTCGGCCGATGCCCTCGACGTCGCGCATCGTTTCGATGTAGCTGGTGACGACCTTGGTCTTGGGGTCGGTTGCGGCCCACGCGAACATGTCGCCGAGGCCCAGCACGGCCTCGTTACCGACCCCCAGGATGATGCGCAGGCCGACACCACGATCCGAAGCCAGCTGGTTCATGGCCCACGCCACCGTGCCCGACTGGCTGATCACGCTGATCGATCCGGCGACCGGGTGCGGCGGCGGCGTGGTGCCGTACGGCGCGACATGGTCAACGTAGTTGACGAATCCCTCCACGTTCGGCCCGAGGATCGGGAGCCGGTTGCGAAGGGCGGCTTCTCGCAGCTGTTCCTGGAGGGCGGCGCCCTCCTCACCCGCTTCGGCGAACCCGGACGAGACGACCATGACGCCGCGCACGCCGCGTGCTCCGCAATCGTCGATCATGCGCACCACGACCCTGGCCGGCACCACGAACACCACCAGGTCGACGCCCATCGGCAGGTCGGTGATCGAGGCGAGGCAGGGCCGGCCCCAGACCTCGTCGTACTTGGGGTTGACCGGGTAGAGCTCGCCGTCGTAGCCGAAGTGACGGAGCGATCGTTCGATCTCGGGCGCCCAGCTGTCGGGCGACTCCGAGGCGCCCACGATCGCGATCGATCGCGGCGCCAGCAGTGGCCGGAGGTTCCAGCCACTCATCCCTGGGCACCACGGAACTTCGCGTCCCGCCACTCGATCGCCTTCTTGAGGCCTTCCTCGTTCGTGATGCGACGGAACTCGTCTCGCGCGGGCAGGTTGGCCGTCTCGATCATCACGTCGAGCTCGACGTTGGCCGCCATCGCCGCTCGGAAACCCGAGACATCCCAGACCCGGTTCACGGCGCGCTTCGTCGTCTGGACGACGAAGGGCTCGTTCTTGGCGATCTCATCGGCCAGGCCCAGGGTGGCGGCGTCGAGCTCGTCGGCCGGCACCACCCGGTTCACCAAGCCGATCCGCAAGGCCTCGTCGGCCGGGATGCGGTCCTCGCCCGTGAAGAGCATCTCCTTGGCAGCCCGCACACCCACCACCCATGGAAGGAACATCGACACGACGCCCGAGCCGAAGCGCACGTCGACGTAGCCGAACTTCGCATCGTCGGCCGCCACCGCGAGGTCGCACGCCAGCATCAGGTCGGTGCCGCCGGCCAGGCAATAGGAGTGCACCTGGGCGATCGTTGGCTTCGCGCAATCGGTGAACTCCAGCATCGTGGCCACGGACGCCTTCAGGCTGTCGTGCCAGTGCGCCGCGTCGAGTTCACCTTCGTCGGCGTCCTCGGTGAGGTCGTAGCCGGCGCAGAACGCGCGCCCCGCGCCCCGCAGCACGATCACTCGGACGTCCTCGTCGGCCTCGGCATCACGCAGGGCGTCCGACATCGCATCGGTGAGGTCGCGGTTCAGCGCATTGAGGGCCTTCGGCCGGTTCATGGTCAGACGCCGGACGTGGCCGATGTCCTCGACCAGCAGCACGGCCTCGGTGGGTGCGGCTTCCTGACTCACGGGTATCCCTCTTCTCCGGTCGGTCGACGTGAGGCCGGGATGCTAGCAACGGCGCGAGTCGCTCGCGCCGGATCAGGCGAGCAGGGAGGCGACCTGCTCGGCCGCGCGGCGGCCACTGCGAAGCGCGCCCTCCATCGTGCCGTGGTGATCGGCGCCCGCGGTGTGCTCTCCCGCGAAGGCCACCCGGCCGACCGGACGCGTGAACACGTCGCGTCGCGCCACCGAGGCCGCATCCCACGCCGAGTAGGAGCCAAGGGTGTAGGGATCGTCGGCCCACGCGTACATCACCGGCTCGCCCTCGAACGTGAGGTCGGGGTTCATCTCGGCGAGCGCGTCGAGCCACGGACCCACCCGTCCCTCGTGCACGCCGAGCTCCCGCTGCGCGGCCGACGAACCGGCGAAGGACGCGACGCATCGACGCGCGCGACCGTCGGCGCCGTTCGAGCTCCAACACCACATCGGCAGCTCACCCGACTGCCGCGATCGGGTCGGCGGCACCTGCTTCGTCGCCACCGCGAACTTCGACGCATCGCCCATAGGCAACTCGGCCAGGGCGACGGCGAGTTCGCCGGGCAGGCCCGGAAGGAACCGCACCCTGGCGGCGATCGGCGCCGGCACCGCCAGGACGACGGCCTCGGCTCGGTCCTCGTTGGGCCCCGAACGCACGACCACCTCATCATCGGCGGTCTCGATCGTGTCCACCGCGAACCCGATGCGCACCTCGGGCAGCGCCTCGGCCATCGCGGTCGCCAGCGTCTGGTTGCCCCGTTCCATCCGGAAGAACGGACCTTCGGTGAGCGCGAAGCTGTGGGCATCACCGATGTTGGCCAGCGACACGGTCGCGAGGTCGAACGCACAGGT
>DATLPI010000329.1:0-3337 GCA_035535815.1 Actinomycetota bacterium
CTCGTTGCCCGGGCGGGCGCGGTTCCGCGTGAACGTCTTCATGCAGCGTGACGCGGTCGGCGCGGTCTTCCGCGTGATCCCCTTCGACATCAAGAACATCGTGGACCTCGGGCTCCCGCCGGTCGCGGCCGATCTGGCCCGCTTCCCCCGTGGGTTCGTGGTCGTGACGGGGCCGACCGGATCCGGGAAGTCGACGACGCTCGCGGCGATGGTGGATGTGGTCAACACCGAGCGCTCGGGACACATCATGACCGTCGAGGATCCGATCGAGTTCCTGCACAAGCACAAGAAGTGCGTGGTGAACCAGCGCGAGATCGGTGCGGACACGCACAGCTTCGCCTCCGCCCTGAAACACGTCTTGCGTCAGGACCCCGACGTGATCCTCGTGGGCGAGATGCGGGACCTCGAGACGATCTCGACCGCGATCACGGCCGCCGAGACCGGTCACCTCGTCTTCGCCACCCTCCACACCCAGGACGCGCCGCAGACGATCGACCGCATTATCGACGTCTTCCCGCCGCACCAGCAGCAGCAGGTGCGGGTGCAGCTCTCGACGACGCTCCAGGGCGTGGTGACGCAGCAGTTGGTCCCGACGGTCGACGGCCAGGGCCGGGTCGCGGCAGCCGAGATCATGATCGCGACACCCGGGATCCGCAACCTGGTCCGCGAGGGCAAGGTGCACCAGATCTACTCCGCGATGCAGGCGGGCGGCCGGTACGGGATGCAGACGATGGACATGTCGCTCGCGTCGCACGTCAAGGCCGGTCGCATCAACCAGCAGATGGCGTTCGAACGGTGCCATGACCCCGAAGAGCTCCAGCGCTTGGTCGGATCTTCCGGCGGGCTGTCCGCGTACTCCGCCGGTGGCTCAGCCCTCGGCGGCGACGACGCCAGCTCGTGGGCGACCGGGTCGTTCGGAACGTCGGACGGCTTGGGCGGGATGTGAGGTAAGCGATGCCCGACACCTACGCGTACAAGGTCCGCGACCGCGGCGGGAACCTCATCAGCGGGACCCTCGTCGCAGACAACGAGGCGTTGGTCCTGCAACGGCTCCGCGAGCAGGGCCTCACCCCGCTCGAGGTCGGCAAACAGGGGCGCGGGTTCAACATCGACCTGACCAAGAAGAAGGTCAAGCTCAAGGAGCTGTCGGTGTTCTCGCGGCAGTTCGCCACGATGATCAACTCGGGGCTGCCCATCCTGCGCGCCCTGGCGATCCTGGCGGATCAGACCAACAACAAGGAGCTCGCCCGGGTCCTCGGCGAGTGCCGGCTGGACATCGAGCAAGGCTCCTCCCTGTCGGCGGCGATCCAGAAGCATCCGAAGGTCTTCAACAACCTGTTCGTCTCGATGGTCAAGTCGGGTGAGACGGGCGGCTCGCTCGACAGCGTCCTGCTCCGGCTCGCGGACATGATCGAGAACGAGGTGAAGCTGCGCGGCAAGATCAAGTCGGCGATGACCTACCCGATCGCGGTGGTCGCCCTCGTGTCCCTGATCCTGTCGGGGATGCTGCTGTTCGTGGTGCCGCAGTTCAAGAGCATCTACTCACAGCTCGGCGGCAGCCTCCCCCTTCCAACGCGGCTCTTGCTGATGGTCTCGGACGTCTTCAAGAAGTACTGGTACATCGTGCTGATCGCCATCTTCGGCGGTCGCTTCTTCCTCCGCCGGTGGAAGGCGACGCCGAAGGGGCGCGAAGCGGTGGATGCGTTCAAACTGCGCGTCCCGGTCTTCGGCTCGCTCTTCCACAAGACCGCCCTGGCACGATTCGCGGGAACGCTCTCCATGTTGCTCCGCTCGGGTGTGCCGATCCTCCAGGCCCTCGACATCGTGAGCGACACGGTGAACAACAAGGTGATCTCCAAGGCGGTCAACGACGTCCAGGCGAGCGTCCGCGAGGGCGAGTCGATGGCCAAGCCGCTGGGCAAGCACAAGGTCTTCCCCCCGATGGTGGTGCAGATGCTCGCCGTCGGCGAGGAGACCGGTCAGGTCGACACGATGCTCGAGAAGGTGTCGACGTTCTACAACCAGGAGGTGGAGGCGTCGGTCGACGCCTTGACCTCGCTGATCGAGCCGCTCCTGATCGCGGTCATCGGCGGAGCGGTCGGAGCGGCGGTCATCGCCCTGTACATGCCGATGTTCAACATCATCAAGCTGATCAAGTAGTCCGCCGTCCCCTTCGGTCGCTCGGAGCCGGGCCCCAGGCCCGGCTCCTCGGCATCTGCCTTGCGAGGGAGGCCCTTGAGCATTTCGCGATTTTCGGCTTCAGGAAGGCGTGAACCGCGCCGACACCTCTAGAGACCGCGCACCGTTGGGGTGCGCTCTGCTCAAAAGGAAGGAGGCGAAGGCAGATGCTCAAGGGTCTCACGAAGCGCGTCCGTGAGGACGAAGGCTTCACCCTTATCGAGCTGATGGTGGTCGTTCTGATCATCGGCATCCTGATCGCCATCGCTCTGCCGACGTTCCTGGGCGCCCGGAACCGGGCGAACGACAAGGCGGCCCAGTCGGGTCTCCGGAACGCGCTCGCGGCCGCGAAGACATGCTTCACGGACCACGACACGTACGACGACACGACCGGATCCGGCCAGGTCTGCGACGCTGCGACCCTCGCCACGATCGAGACGTCGCTGTCGTTCGTCGACTCGACGAGCCCCGGCTCGGACGGCCCGAACACGATCAGCGTCGACGTTCCTTCGGGGACGGTTTGGGACGCTGCGGCGTGGTCGAAGTCCGGGACGTGCTACTACGTCGAGGACGACTCGCAGAACGGCACGTTCTACGGCAGTGCAGCCGTCGCCTCCGGCGGGGACTGCCTGGGTACCGACGCGAACGGCGTCTCAGGGCCCAGCTGGTAGATCCACCGTTCCGCCAAGCACCGAGAACGGGCGACCCCTCCGGGGTCGCCCGTTCCGTTTCCCCCGGATGGCCGACAGCGGCTTAAGCAAAGGGTGCAATGAGCCGAATCCTAGAGGGATGAGCACCTCATCCCCTGTCCGCATGCATCACCTCGTGGCCCGGCTGTCCCGTCTCGACGACGAGGCGGGATTCTCGCTGGTCGAGGCTATGGCGGCGATCACGATCTTGGCCATCGGCATCTTCGCCGTCGCGCAGGCGCTGACCTTCGGTCTGGGCTCGACCGGATTGTCGCGCCAGCGGCTCGCGGCCCGCGCCGCACTGGATCAGCAGATGGAGCAGGCCCGAGCGCTCAACTACGACAACCTCGTCCTGTCGGACCCGGATCCGGGACTGTCGCACTCCTCGGACCCGTTGAACCCCGACTACTGGGTTAACCAGACGGCGCAGACGTTCGACCCGGACGGATCTGGGCCATTGTCGGCCGAAG
>DATLPI010000330.1:0-6209 GCA_035535815.1 Actinomycetota bacterium
CAGACGGTGGCCGGGCTCGAGCGCACCTCCGGCGGAGGTGCGGTGCTGGCCTCGTCGGTGAAGCGGGCGATCCTGCGCAAGGACCCGACGTTCACCGAATCCGACTACGGGTTCCGCGCCTTCGGCGAGCTCCTGCGTCACCTCGCCGATCGCAACGTGATCGCGCTGAGCGAAGGCTCGGCTCAGGGCGACCCGGTGGTGTCGCTCCCCGCCCAAGGCGGGGAAACCGATGCCTTCGACCTGTTGGCCTCGGTGGTGACCGACCTTCAGGCCCGGGGCGGCCCCGTGGTGTTGTCCGGACTCAAGGACCAACTCCGGAAGGTCCGGCCGGACTTCAGCGAGAAGAAGTTCGGCTACGGCGGGTTCCTGCAATTCGTCAAGGCCGCCCAGACCAAGGGCTTGGTCACGCTGGAGTGGAACGACGACGCCGAGGACTACGTCCTCGAAGCGGTAGCTTCCTGACCCGACGTTTCCCTGCCATTCGCGGGGGGTAGGTTCCTGAGGACGACGGACAGACCGTCGTGGAAGCCTTGGGAGGCAATCATGTTGGGAATCATGACCACGTTGGTCGCAGCGGTGGGGGACAAAGGCGACAGCCTCGACATCGGCTCGATCATCGGCTACATCGTGGTGGGCGCCATCGTCGGGGTCTTGGCGAGGTTCCTCGTGCCTGGGCGCGACCCGATGGGCATCGTCCTCACGATCGTGCTGGGGATCGTCGGTGCGGTGATCGGTGGCTGGGCCGCCGGCGCGATCTTCTCGGAGACCAGCGGCGTCGACTGGATCGCCTCGATCCTGGCCGCCATCGCGCTCGTCCTGATCTGGCGTGCCGTGGCCGGGAACCGCGTGCGGACCTGACGTCAGAACAGCGGCAGCTGCGTCGCGGGTTCCCGCGGAGCGGCGGTGCCGCGATCGAACCTCGAAGCGCCGGGCGACGATGCCCGGCGCTTCGTGCGTCCGCCCACCATGGAGCGAACCATCGATCCGATCCGGTCGCGTTCGGCTTTCGGGCCGTAGGGCCGGGCGTAGGCCTCACGGTAGCGGGGGACGAGATCGGGATAGGTGGCCTCCAGCCAGGGCATGAACTCCTCGCGCACGCCCGGCCGCAGGTGCAGCACGATCGGAGAGATCGACGTCGCGCCGGCGTCCAGGGCTGCCTCGACCACCTGGCGCAGCTGCGCCGGGTCATCCGAGATGCCCGGCAGGATCGGCGCCATCAACACGCTGGTGGGGATGCCCGCTTCGGTGAGGGTGCGGATCGCCTCGATGCGCGCCTTCGGGTGCGGGGTGCCCGGTTCGGTGCGGCGCCACACCTCTTCGTCGAGCGTGCCGATGGAGAAGGCCGCGCTCACCGACGTCACCTCAGCGGCCGCGGTCAGCAGATCGATGTCACGCGTGATGAGGGTGGCCTTGGTCAGGATCGAGAACGGGTTGCGGTACTCGGTGAGCGCTCCGATGATGCCGCGCATCAAGCGGTAGCGACCTTCGACCCGTTGGTAGGGGTCGGTGCCGGTGCCCATGGCGATGTGCTCGCCCTTCCATCGCTTGGCGGCGAGTTCGCGCCGGAGCACGTCGGGCGCGTTGACCTTCACCACGATCTTGGTCTCGAAGTCGCGCCCGGCGTTCATGTCGAGGAACGTGTGGGTGGGACGCGCGAAGCAATAGGTGCAGGCGTGGGTGCACCCGCGATAGGGGTTGATCGTGAAATCGAAGGGCATGGCCCCGCCGGGCACCTTGTTGATGACCGACTTCGCCTCGACCTCGATGCATTCGATACCCCGGAACTCCGGGGTGTCGAACGTGCGACGGGCGATCTCGAACAGCGCATCGGGTGCCATGGGCACACGACGCTAGAACATATGTTCGATTCCGGCAAGTGGCGCCGTAGGCCTCAGGTCCGCAGTGTCAGGCCTTCCGGACCTTCCAGATGTGCTCGCCCGGGTAGTCACGGGCCCACTCCAACGGTGCGAGGTCGTAGGTGCTGGTGGCCTCCGGTTCGGGCCGCAGCTCGATCAGGTCCTCGATCACGAACCCGTTGGCGCGGAACAGGCGGATCCACTGGCCGTAGGTGAGTTGCCACTCGACGCTGTCACCGTCTTCGTCGTGATAGACGGATCGGCCGAGGTCGAAGTACGCACGGCGATGAACGCGGCTCGGTGGTTCGTCGTCGTCCTCGCTCCACGCGATCGCGATGAACGGGGTCGCGATGTCGAACACGAACATCCCGCCGGGGCGCAGCACCCGGGCCGCCTCGGCCACGGTGACGTGCGGGTCGGTGAACGAGGTGGCGCCGTGATCGCAGAACACCAGGTCGAAGGACGCATCCGGGAAGGGCAACTCCTCGGCGCTGGCGCACACCAGCGGGAACCGGACGCCGGTCTCGGCCATGTTCGCGGCCGCCTGCGCGAGCTGGTTCGCGCTGAAGTCCAGGCCGGTGATCCGCGCCCCGCGCATGGCCACCTTGATGCCGAACTGCGCGGCGCCGGTCCCCAACTCGAGCGCCTCGACCCCGTCGACGTCGCCCAGCGCGCCGATCTCGTCTTCCGGGATGTCCCAGGTGCCCCAGCCGAGCCGGTCCCACCGGTTCAGCTGGGATGCGTTCCGCTGCTGGTAGTCGGCGCTGCCGGCCTCCCAGCTGGTGCGGTTCGTGCGAACGTCGTCGCTGCTCATGGCCCGATGTCTACCACGGCGGGTGCGATCGCGCGGGCGGCCCCAACGCCGGTTCCGAGCGAACGCCTAGGATGCGGCCCATGACCGAGCACATCCTGCAGCTGCTGCGAACCGCTCCCTTGATCGACGGACACAACGACCTGTTGTGGGCGTTGCGCACGCTCCGCGAAGCGGGCGAGGACGAGCCCGATCTGCGGGAACCCACGCCGGCTCTGCAGACCGACCTGCCACGGATCTCCGCGGGCGGCATGGGCGGGCAGTTCTGGTCGGTCTACGTGCCATCGAGCCTGCCCGAACCCGAAGCGGTGACCCAGACGCTCGAGCAGATCGATGCGCTCACCGCGCTGTGCCGCCGGTATCCGGACCGGCTCGAACCGGCGCGTACCGCCGACGACGTCGTTCGGATCGCGGCCTCGGGCAAGGTGGCGTCGATGATCGGCGTCGAGGGCGGCCACTGCATCGCGAGCTCGCTCTCGGTCCTGCGGGTCCTGGCGCGGCTGGGCGCCGGGTACATGACGCTCACGCACAACGACGACACGCCCTGGGCCGATTCAGCGACGGGTTCGCATCCGCACGGAGGCCTCACCGACTTCGGCGAGGACGTGGTACGAGAGATGAACCGGCTGGGCGTGCTGGTCGACCTCAGCCACGTCTCGGACGACACGATGCGCCAGGCGATCGAAGTGAGCGACGCGCCAGTGCTCTTCTCCCACTCCTCGGCCCGCGCGGTCGCCGACGTCACCCGCAACGTGCCCGACGACGTCCTCGAGCTCGTGGGCCGGACCGGCGGCGTGGTCATGGTGACGTTCGTGCCGGGCTTCGTCACGAAGGAGGGCGCCGCCCTCAACCGCGCTGGGTGGGAGGAGGCCCATCGACTCAAGGCCGAGCACCCAGATGATCCCGATGCCGTGAGCACGGCGATGGATTCCTGGTTCGACGAGCACGAGGTCGAGGCGGCGGTGGGCGAGGTGGCCGACCACGTCGACCACGTGCGAGAGGTGGCAGGGATCGACGCGATCGGGGTCGGAGGCGACTTCGACGGCGCGGGGGTGATGCCCCAGGGGCTCGACGATGTCGCGGGGTATCCGGCGCTGTTCGAAGCACTCGCAGCCCGCGGCTACACCGACGAGGACCTCCAGGCGATCGCCGGTCGCAACGTCCTGCGGCTGATGCGCGCCGCGGAAGAGGTCGCCTCCGGACTCGCTCCTGAGGCCGGCGGTGGTTCCGCCGGGGGTGGGCCGAACGACCGGTGACATGACAGCGCAACAGGAGCATGATTGCCCCCGCACGAACCGCAAAGGGGGGAGAGCCATGGCTCCACGCAGGATGAAGATGGGGACCGCGGTGGTATCGCTCGCGATGGTCCTTCAGGGGGTGTTCGCGCTCGCGGGCCCGGCGACGGCGCACGCGACGCTGCCGATGGTGCACACGCTCTGCGCGTTCAACGCCAGCAGCCTGGCGAGCCTGGATGATCCGGCGCAGCGGGGCTGCAAATGGGGCGCCATCGCCCGTGCCGCCGACATCGGCGTCGTGCACCAGAACTGCACGATCGAGGGCACGGCGAACGACGATCATCTGCGCGGCACCGGGGGCAAGGACGTGATCTGCGGCTTCCAAGGTGACGACGTGATCAAGGCGCTCGGAGGCAACGACACCGTCTACGGGGGCGCGGGGAAGGACCGCATCCTGGGTGGCGGCGGGAAGGATCGTCTCGTCGGCGAGGACGGCAACGATCGTCTCGTCGGTGGGGCGAATCGCAACAGCATCCTCGGCCAGCTGGGCAACGACGTGATCGTCGGTGGAGGACGCACCGACTTCATGGCCGGTGGCTTCGGCGACGATCGCTACCGAGGTGGCTTCGGGGACGACTTCGTGTCCGACACGCGGGGCTCCGACGTCGCGAACCTGGGTGGAGGCCAGGACCTCTTCGATTCCACGAAGGGCATCGACGTGGTCCACGCCGGCCCCGGCAACGACTTCTGCCTCTCGGTCAAGGACGGCGACCCCGGTGACGTCATCGACGGGGGTCCCGGCGTGGATCGCTTCGACGCCGACAGCACCGACTCCTGGGTCAACGCCGAGATCGGGCCGGAGATCTGCAACGCGTGCTGAGACGAACGGCATGGACCGTCGGCGCCGTGCTGGCGTCGACGGTCATGTCGATGGTCCCCCCACATGCGCAGGCCGCGGCTTCGCCGATCACGATCGCCTTCACGGGTGATGACCTCGGGTCGCCGGCGCTCTGGCCGGCGGCCCGCCGCAACGCCGACGGACACGGCCTGGACTTCCGTCCGATGTTGTCCCGGCTCCGGCCCCTGATCCGGTCGGCCGACCTGGCGATCTGTCACCTGGAGACACCCCTGTCGGGACCGGGCGTGCCGCCATCGGGCTCACCGCGGTACGTCGCGCCGCATCAGCTGGCGGCGGCGATCCGCTATGCGGGCTACGACGGGTGTTCCACCGCCTCGAACCACACGTTGGACGCCGGCACGGCGGGCGTCCGGTCCACCCTCGATGCGCTCGACGTCCAGGACCTGTCGCACACGGGCAGCGCACGTACGAAGCAGGAGTCCCGCTCGATCGTCCGCTACCAGGTGGGCGATGTGGTGGTGGCCCATCTCGCGTACACGTTCGGGTTCAATGGGCTCCGTCCCGAGCGAGCGTGGATGGCCAACCGCATCGACCCCGACGCGATCATAGCCAGGGCCGAACGGGCGCGCCGAGAAGGGGCCGATCTGGTCGTGGTCAGCCTGCATTGGGGCCAGGAGCTCAGCCATGGGGTCTCGCCGGATCAGGACCGGATCGCGAGGCGGCTGGCCTCGAGCGATGCGATCGATCTGATCGTGGGACATCACGCCCACGTCGTGCAACCGATCCGCCGGGCCGCCGGACGGTGGGTGGCCTTCGGCGCCGGCAACTCCCTCACCGGGATGACGGCCGATGGGTTCGTGCCCGACGTGCAGGACGGCATGGTGGTGCTCGTGACGTTCGCGCCGACGGCGGACGCCTGGGAGGTGTCGAAGATCCGGTTCGCACCGACCTGGGTGCAGCCGGGGCCGTTCATCGTCCGCCTCGTCGGGCCGGCCCTCGATCGGGGGGTGTTGCCCGCCGCCCTGACGGAGGCACTCCGCCGATCGTGGGCGCGGACCGTGGGCACCGTGGCCGCGCCCGCGATCGGCGTGAAGCCCTTCCGCGGTGCTCGCCTCTAAGCCGGGCGGCCCCGCAGGGCTGATCTAGGCGTCGGTTTCCTCGTCGGCGGCCTCGGCGAGCAGCTCGGCGGTGGCCGTGTCTTCGACGGCCATGTCGTCGAGTTCCTCGGCGACCGCTTCCTCCACGACGGCCTCGGCGGCCAACTCCTCGGCGGCTGCGGCGAGCTCTGCGGCGGCCTCGGCCTTGGCCAAGGCGTCAGCGTGGAGCACGCCGGCCGTCTCTTCCTCGACGATGGCGTCTTCCACGGCGGCGTCTGCGGCGTTCAGCAGTTCGTCTTCCACGGTTCGGTCCCTTCGTTCGGAGTGGGGGGAGCATAGAGCGCGGGGCGG
>DATLPI010000331.1:0-24210 GCA_035535815.1 Actinomycetota bacterium
GACGTGGCGGCCGTGGCGATGGAACGCCTGCTCGACGACACGGCCGCGAGCGACGAACTCGTCGCCTGGCTCGGCGATCGGGACACGGCGGTCATCCTCGGTCGCGGCCCGGCTCGCGCCGCGGCCGAGATGGGTGCGCTCACGATCAAGGAGGCGGTCGGGATGCCCATCGAGGCCCTCCAGACCGCCCAGTTCCGACACGGACCCCTGGAACTCGTCGGCCCGAACCTTGCAGCCATGCTGATCGCCACCGAACCCGAAACGGCCGTTCTGGACATGGGGCTGGCGGCAGAGCTGAGCGACGCCGGCGCCTCGGTGTTCCTGATCACCGAGGAAACCCTGCCCAAAGGGATACCCGGGCTCGCCATCGGCCCGGTCGACCGCCTGCTGTCGTCGGCCGTGTCCATCGTGCCCGCGCAACTGCTGGCGTGGAGGCTCTCGGTCCTCCGGGGCCGCGAACCCGGCGCCTACTACCGGGCCTCCAAGGTGACCACGCGTGAGTGATCCAGCCGCCCTGCGCGTGGCGCTCACGTTCGACGCCGAACATCCCGACCGGCCATGGTGCCCACCGGACGCGCCCGGGAGGATCCTCGACGCGCTCCGGGGGCGCGATGTGCGAGCCACGTTCTTCGTCCAGGGACGGTGGGCGGAGGCGCAGCCCGAGCTCGCACGCACGATCGCGGACGACGGCCATCTGATCGGTCTTCACAGCTTCTACCACGCACGCATGCCCCTGCTGCATGACGAAGGGATCGCCATCGACGTGCAGGACGGCCATCGCGCGGTCCTCGAAGCGACCGGCGTCGATCCCCGGCCCTGGTTCCGGTGTCCCTTCGGCGCCGGCCACGACGATGCGCGGGTTCTCGCCGTCCTCGAGGGCCTCGGCTACCGCAACGTGTACTGGAACGTGGTGCTCGAGGACTGGGAATCCACCCGAACCGGTGAGGCGATCACGCATGATGCGATCGACGGGGTGCGCGCTCACGGCGACGGCGCCGTCGTCCTGCTCCACACGTGGCCAGGAGGCACGGCCGACGCGGTCGGCTCCACGATCGACGGACTCCGAGCACTTGGCGCCTCGTTCGTCACCGTCGCCGACCTGGAGACGCTCCCGTGAGTCGGCTGCCCGCCATCCTCGCCGTGGACGGTGGTGGCTCGAAGATCGACGCGGTCCTGCTCCGCAGGGACGGAGCCGTCCTCGGCGCCGCCCGCGTTCCCACCACCGACTTCGATCAGAACGGCGGCGACCTCCACATGGGTCAGGTGCTCGACGCGGTGACGGCGGCCCGCACCGACGCGGGACTATCCGCCGATCGGACGCCGGTCGCCCAGCTCGGGATCTACTGCCTGGCCGGTGCCGACTTCCCGGTTGATGACCGGCGCATCGACCGCTGGCTGCAGATCCGAGAGGTCACGGTCGAGCGGCTGGTGCGCAACGACACGTTCGCGGTGCTGCGCGCCGGCACCGACCGCGACTGGGGGGTCGGCGTGGTCTGCGGCTACGGCATCAACTGCTCCGGCGTGGCGCCCGACGGCCGGATCACCCGGTTCCCCGCGGTGGGGCCGATCTCCGGGGACTGGGGTGGCGGCAACGACATCGGCGAAGCAGGGTTGTGGCATGCGATCCGGTCCGAGGACGGTCGTGGGCCCAAGTCCGAGCTGCAGACGACGATCCCCGCCGGCCTCGGGTACCGGCGACCGTTCCAGGTCCTGACGGCCCTGCACACCGGCAGGCTCGACTTCGACCGGATCGCGCAGCTCCCGCCTGTGGTGTTCGAGACCGCGGCGCGGGGCGATGCCACCGCGCGCTCGATCATCGACCGGCAAGCCGATGAGGTCGTGGCGCTGGCGACCACCGCGATCCGCCGGCTCCGCATGACCCGGCTCGATGTCGATGTGGTGCTGGGCGGCGGGATCTTCCGCAACGACGACGCGGCCTTCTTCGATCGCATCCGCGACGGCGTCGCCCAGGTGGCCCCCGCGGCGACGATCACCGTCCTCAGCGATCCGCCGGTCATCGGGGCCGCCCAACTGGGATTGGACCGCGTCGGCGCCACGCGAGCGGCGCACGTCCGAGCTCGCGCTGCCTTGACCCACGAGCGGCTCGCCGCCCATATTCATCGCGTACGGAAGGAGTGACACCATGGCGAAGATCGTCCTCGATCAGGTCTCCAAGGTCTTCGGCAACGAGGTGATCGCCGTCAACGACGTCTCCTTGGAGATCGGCGACGGCGAGTTCATGGTCCTGGTCGGACCATCCGGCTGCGGGAAGTCCACGATCCTGCGGATCCTCGCCGGCTTGGAGGAGGTCACCGCCGGCGAGATCTTCATCGGCGACACCCAGGTCACCGACCTGATGCCGAAGGACCGCGACATCGCGATGGTGTTCCAGAACTACGCCCTCTACCCCCACATGAGCGTCGAGCAGAACCTGGGGTTCGGACTGAAGCTCCGCAAGACCCCGAAGGCCGAGCAGCAGCAACGCGTGCAGGACGCCGCACGTATCCTCGGACTCGAACCCTTGATGCAACGCCGGCCCGCGGAACTCTCGGGCGGCCAGCGCCAGCGGGTGGCCATCGGCCGCGCCATGGTGCGCGAGCCGCTCGCGTTCCTGATGGACGAGCCCCTGTCGAACCTGGACGCGAAACTACGGGTGCAGATGCGGGCCGAGCTCTCCCGGCTGCATGAACGGCTGGGCACGACCACGGTCTACGTTACGCACGACCAGGTCGAGGCGATGACGCTGGGCCACCGCGTCGCCGTGCTCAAGGACGGCATCCTGCAACAGGTGGATACCCCTCAGCATCTCTACCGGTATCCCGCCAACCTGTTCGTCGCGGCGTTCATCGGTTCGCCGCCCATGAACCTGGTTGAGGCCACGGTCGATGGCTCCAGCGTGGCGTTCGCCGATCAGCGGATCGAGATCGGCGCCGACGCGGGACTGGCCGGGTTCGAGGGGGGCTCGGTGATCCTGGGCATCCGTCCCTCCGACCTTCAGGACATGGATGTGTGGCACAACGATGACCTTCCCGTGATCGAGGTCACGGCAGAGGTCACCGAGGAACTCGGGTCGGAGGTGAACGTCATCTTCCCGATCGACGCGCCCCCCGTCCTGACCGAGGATACGATCGCGGCGGCCAGCGATGAGGGCGACGCCGACTCGATCCCGTTGATCGCCGATACCCAGGAACGCTGCCGGTTCTGTGCCCGGGTCGACTCGCGGACCTCGGCGAAGCCGGGCGGCCGGGTGCGCCTCTCGCTCGACCCCAGCCGGTTCCATTTCTTCGACCCGCAGACCGGGCTGGCCGTCGGCACGCGCGCGGCGGCCATCGTCGGGGCCTGAGGCCTCCGGGCCTCAGGCGGAACGATCGGGGCGCAGGTCCAAGGCGGTCCCACCGTCGGACGGGAGCCAGCACTCCACGGTCGTGCCCTCCGAGGGCACGCTCGAGACGCGGCACCAACCGCCCATCAGCTCGGCGCGCTCCACCATGGTCACCAGCCCAAGGTGTCCGGGTTGGGGCTCGTCCAGCCGGCCGGTGTCGAAGCCACCGCCGTCGTCGGAGACCCGGATCGTGATGCCGTCGCCCTCCGTGATCACCGTGACCACCACGCGCGAGGCGAACGAGTGCTTCCGGGCGTTGGCCACCGCCTCCTGCGCCGTGCGGTAGAGCGTGGCCCGGAGCTCCGGATCGGGCTCGAACTCGAGGCGATCCACGATCTCGAACGTCCATCCCGTTTCCTTCGAGGTGTGCTGCAGGTACTGCGTGAGGGCTGCCACCAACCCGTCGCGGTCGAGCGCCGCCGGCCGCAGTTCGAACAAGAGCGACCGGAGCCGTTCGATCGATTGGCGCACCGTCTCCTGCAGGGTGGCGATGAGGGCCGGGTCCACCGGTTCGTCGCGCTCCACCATCATGCCCATGCGCAGGTCGACGGCGCTCATCACCTGGATCGGGTCGTCGTGGATGTCGGCGGCGATCCGGCGACGCTCCTCCTCCTGCGCACTCTCCAGGCGCAGCGCCAGCTCGCGCCGTTGCTGGATCGTGCGGCGGAGCACCTCGAGGCTCCATCGGAGCTTCTCCTCGGCTTCCTTCTGGGCCGTGATGTCATGCATGAATCCGCGCCAGAACGGCCGCTCACCTTCGTTGGTGACGACCAGCGCCTCGTCCCGCAGCCACACCGTGCGGCCGTCCTTCGTGATGAAGCGGTACTCGGACGTGAACGGTTCACGGGACTCGTTCGAGCGGTCGTTCTCATCCTTGACCCGATCGCGGTCGTCCGGGTGGATCCGCTGGAGCCACAGGTCGGGCGTCGTCCCCCATTCCTCGACCGTGAACCCCAGGAGTCGCTCGGCCTGCGGGCTCGTGTACCAGTTCGTCGACCATTCATCGAGCGAGTCGATGTAGAGGATCGCCGGGATGCCTTCGACCAGCGCGCGGTAGACGTCGAACCGCGGGCCGAGCAGCTCTTCGCCGGACCCGCCGCCGTTCGTCATAGCCGAGCCACGATCCCTGCCAACAGCGAGATCCGCGGGACCACGCTGGAGAGGTCGAGCCATTCCGCGGGGGCGTGATCGTCGCCGCCGATCGGGCCCAGTCCATCGATCGTCGGGGTGCCGGCCGCGCTCGTCGTGTTGGCATCGGATGCGCCACCCGTGGCAGCGTCCCGGAGTTCGAATCCGAGCTCGGCCGCGACCCCGATCGCGAGCTCGGCGAGCCGAGCGCCCCCTTCCTTCTTCTCCATGGGCCGGTGCCAGCCGTCGCCGTGCACCTCGACCTGCAGATCGGGGATCACCGTGTCGGCGCAGATGCGGGCGATCTCGGCTTCGGCCGCCTCGAGCGTTTCCAGTTCCGGCGAACGCAGGTCGACCTGCAACGTGCATCGCTCCGGCACCACGTTGGTGCGTGTGCCACCCCTCGCGACACCTACGTTCACCGTGACGCCTGGCCAGCGCCCGTTGAGGCCCTGCAGCGCGATGATCGTGTGGGCGGCTTGGAGCAGCGCGTTGCGACCCTTCTCCGGTTCCACGCCGGCGTGGGCCGCGCGCCCGACGATGTCGATCGTGTAGTCGGTGATGCCCTTGCGTGCGCTCACGATGTCGCCGTTCGCCCGCGCCCCTTCCAAGACGAACGCCGCATCGAACTCCGGCGCCATCGCCTTGATGATCGGCCCGCTGAACGGCGATCCGATCTCTTCGTCGGGGTTGCAGACGTAGGTGATGCGATCGAACCCGTCGAAGCCGGCAGCCTGCAGCACTTCCACCGCGAAGAAGCCGGTCAGCAGCCCGCCCTTCATGTCGGACACGCCCGGCCCGCGCGCGATGTCTCCGTCGATCGAGAACGGTCGCGCCGCAGCGGTGCCGTCGTCGAACACCGTGTCCATGTGTCCCACCAACAGGATCCTGGGTCCGCCGGAACCGTGGAGGGTGCCGATCAGGAGGTCGCCCAGGGGTGGTTCACCGTCTCCGGGCTCATGGGCACGGCGCTCCACCTCCCACCCGCCGTCGCGGAAGCGCGTCGCACACAGGTCGGCGATCGCGTTGATGCCGGCCGGGGAATAGGAACCGCAGTCCACGTTCACCATCTGCGCCAAGGTGGCGACGAAGTCATCGAAGCGCGCGGCGGCACGGTCGCGCAGCGCAAGAACGTCCATGCGGCTGACGCTAGCATGACCACCTCGCGGCACACAGGAGGGCGTGGATGGCACGAGCAGCACGAGGAGCCGTCGTCGACCGACGAGACGGATCGATCCACGTCGAACCGCTCGACATCGACCCACCTCAGGCCGGGGAGGTGCTGATCCGCATCGCGGCCAGCGGCGTGTGTCACTCCGACCTGTGGGCGATCGAGAACGGCAATTGGGGAACCACGCCGTTCCCGATGCTGCTCGGCCACGAAGGAGCCGGGATCGTGGAGGAGGTCGGAGCCGGCGTGTCGTCGGTGGCGCCGGGGGACCGCGTCGTCGTGTCATGGGCCATCCCCTGCGGCCGGTGTCGTCAGTGCCTGCGTGGCATACCCCGCCGATGCGGGCACGAACTGGCCCAGCCTCCGAGGATCCATCGCGCCGGCACCGACGAAGCGCTCACCGGGGTCTTGTGCTGCGGCACGCTCGCCACCCACACCGTGGTCACCGAACCCCAGGTGATCCCCATGCCCGAGGGGATCCCCTTGTCGCGAGCCTGTCTGCTCGGGTGCGGGGTCTCGACCGGAGTGGGCGCCGCGATCCAGACCGCCGCGGTGTGGCCCGGCGCCAGCGTCGCGGTCATCGGTCTCGGCGGCATCGGCCTGTCCGCCCTGCAGGGCTCGAGGATCGCCGGCGCGACGAGGCTGATCGCGGTGGACGTCGCGCCGGCGAAGCTGGAGTGGGCTGTCCGGTTCGGCGCCACCGATCTCGTCGATGCCTCCACCACCGATGCGGTCGAGGCCGTCCGTGCCCTGACCGACGGCGGCGTCGACATCGCGTTCGAGGCGGTGGGCCGGCCGGCGTGCGTGGCGCAGGCGGTCGCGATGGTGGGCTATGCCGGAACGGCGGTGGCGATCGGTGTGCCGCCGATCCCGGCGGAGGTCACGCTCGACTGGAACGGCACCGATCGCTCGGCCTATGCGCAGAAGGCGTCGTTGCTCATCACGGACGGCGGCGACCCCATCCCCTCGGAGGACTTCCCCCGGATGGCGGCCTGGTACCTGGACGGCTCGCTGGACATCGACCGGATGGTGACGCGCGAGCTCGCGCTCACCGACGAGGACCTGACCGAGGCCTTCCGAGCGATGCTGGCGGGTGAGGTGATCCGCTCGGTCGTCATCGTTGACGAGGACGCGGCCCGGTAGCATCCGCGACGTGCGCGAGATGAACTGGATCTGGGCGGTGGGAGCCCCGCTGGTCCGCGCCGTCATCGGCCTGGTGTTCCGTGTCCGGATCGAGGGAGCGGAACACGTGCCCAGGACCGGTGCGGTGATCCTGGCGCCGAACCACGTCAGCGTGATCGACGGGCCTGCGGTCTCGGCGATCACCGGCACGCATCGCCGGCGCGCCACCCACAACCTCATCGCCGGCGAGGTCTTCTCGGGGGTCATCGGCTGGATCCTGCGGCAGGCCCGGCAGATCCCCGTCCGCCGGGGCACCGGCGACACGGGGGCCTTGGACGCCGCGATCCGGGCGATCGAGGACGGATGGGTCGTCGGGATCTTCCCCGAGGGCAAGGTCAACGAGGATCCTCGCGGGCCCTTGCAGCGCATCCGCTCCGGCCTCACTCGGGTCGCCCTTCCCACCTCGACCCCCGTCGTGCCGGTCGGGATCTGGGGCACGCAGTCGACGTGGCCGAAAGACGGATTGGTCCGCGCTGCGTTGGTCCAACGACCCCGGCTGGCGATGGTCTTCGGCACGCCGTTGATCCCCACCCCCGGCGAGTCGGCCACCGAGTTCCGTGAGCGCTACCGCCGCGACCTGGAGCACCAGGTCTTGCGCGCTCGCGAGCTCGCCGGAGGCCCCTCGTCGTGACCGGCCACGAGTCCAACCCGTGGATCCGTCGCTCGCGTGCGACGGTCTACGAGAACCCGTGGATCGAGGTGCTGCACGACGAGGTGACCCGGCCGAACGGTGAACCGGGGATCTACGGCGTGGTCCATTTCCGGAGCCGCGCCGTCGGCGTGGTCGCGCTCGACGCCGACGACCGCGTCCTGCTGGTGGGCCAGTACCGCTACACGCTCGATCGCTACTCCTGGGAGATCCCGGAGGGCGGGAGCCCGCTCGATGAAGACCCGCTCGAAGGAGCCCGACGCGAGCTCGCCGAGGAAACCGGATACGCGGCCCGGTCCTGGAGCGAGCTGATCCGATTCACGCTGTCGAACTCGGTCACCGACGAGGAGGGCGTGATGTTCGTCGCCACCGACCTGACGGAAGGTCAGGCCTCGCCCGACCCGACGGAGGCGCTCCAGGTTCGTTGGGTGTCGTTCTCAGACGCGCTCGACATGGTGGCCTCGGGCGAGATCCACGATGTGATGACCCAGGTCGCCTTGCTGGCGGTGGCACGCACACGTCCGACGGACGACGGGAACACGGGCCGCCCGTGAGCTGAGGTCCTCAGCCCAGCTCGACTTCGACCTCGTCGGGGAGCCAGAACCACCGGAGGCCGGCGAAGTCCTCACCCGCACCTTCCACGTTGCCGTCCTCGCTCGCTCTGGTCGATGCCGGCCTCGACAGCATGTCGCGGGCTTCGTCCAGGTAGTCCCCCAACCTCGCGGCGGCTTCATGATGGCGATGGCTCGCGAACCGCGGGGAACCGTCGTCGTAGCGGATGTCCCGCAGGCTCATCGGGGGCTCGGGCTGACCGTCACGGTGATGCCACCGGCCCGTCGCGGCGTCGAAGCGGTATCGAGGCAGCAGCTTCCACCCCTCCGTAGCCACCAGGTCCACCGCATCGAGCACGAATCCGAACTCGGCTTCCGTCAGGAAGTAGTTGAAGTTGACGCGCACCCAGCCGGGCTTGATGCCCTCGCACCCACGCGTGATCTCCCGCTCGAACGCATGTGAGGTCTCCAGGTCGATCCCCAGCAGCCGGTGCCCGTACGGCCCCGCACACGAGCAGCCGCCACGCGCCTGGATCCCGAACAGGTCGTTGAGCACCGCCACCACGAAGTTGTGATGCAGGTAGCGGGCGTCGTGACGCACCACGAACGAGACGATCGAGAGCCGTGGCAGATCGTGGCTGCCCAAGATCTCGATCGCGGGGTTCGCCTCCCATCGATGCATGGCGCGATGCGTGAAGGACTCCTCGCGTTCGCGGATCGTCTCGACCCCGACCGCCTCCTTCAGCTGGAAGACCAGACCCGCCCGGATCGACTCGACGATCGCGGGGGTGCCACCTTCCTCACGGTGCTCGATGTCCTCGAGATAGCGATGTTCGGACGGATTGACGTAGGCCACCGTCCCACCGCCGGGCACGCTCGGAACACGATTGCGGAACAGGTCCCGGCGCGCCACCAAGATGCCAGGCGTCCCCGGTCCCCCCACGAACTTGTGCGGGGACAGGACGATCGCATCCAGCGATGCGAGTTCGTCCCCTTCAGGAGGCGTCATCTCGATCTGCACGTACGGCGCGGCGGCGGCGTAGTCCCAGCACGACATCGCCCCGTGGCGGTGCAGCAACCTCGAGATCTCCCGGACATCGCTGAGGATCCCCGTCACGTTCGAGGCGGCTGAGAAGCTTCCGATCTTCATCGGCCGGTCGTCATGACGTTCCAACGCTTCGCGCAAAGCGTCGAGATCGATCCGCCCGTCGTGGTCTTCTGGAACCGTGACGAGGTCGGCGATCGACTCGCGCCACGGCAACTCGTTCGAATGGTGTTCGTACGGACCGATGAACACGACGGGCCGTTCGGCCTCGGGGATCCTCGATCGCAGATCGAACCGGTCATCGAGGCCTGCCGGGATCCGGAGCTCGAGGCACTCGATCAGGGTGTGCAGCGCCCCGGTCGAGCCCGACCCGCAGAAGAGGACGACATACTCGTCCGGGTCGGCATGCACGGCCTCCCCGATGATGGCGCGGGCGTCCTCTCGGAACCTGGTGGTCTGCAGGCCCGTGCCACTCGATTCGGTGTGGGTGTTGGCGTAGAGCGGCAGGACGGCGTCGCGGATGACGTCCTCGATGAACGACAGGGATCGCCCCGAAGCCGTGTAGTCGGCGTACGTGACCCGACGGAGCCCGAACGGCGTGGCGATCGCTTCGTCCTCGCCGATCACCGATGCGCGGATCGTCTCGATCAGCCGGGGGTCGGACACGGGTCGCATGGTACCCCCGAACGCACGAAGGACCGGCCCGAAGGCCGGTCCTCGCGTGGTGCTCGGTGGTTCGGGCCTCAGCCCAGGGCCACCGCCGTGATCAGGTTCGAGTCGCGCAGCTTGCGCAGCGCCTCGCGCTCGATCAGGCGAACCCGCTCGCCGGAGAGGCCCAGCACCTTGCCGGTCTCGCGCAGGCTGAGCGGCTGGCCGTTCTCCAGGCCGTAGCGGAGCGCCACCACGTGCCGCTCACGCTCGTCCAGTACCCGGTCGACGGCGCCACCGATCTCCTCGCGGAGCAGGGCGTCCTCCACCTCGTTGAACGCGGCGTCGGAGTCGACCTCCTCGATCAGGTCACCGAGCTCGGTGTCCTCGCCCACGGGCGACTGCAGGGACAGCGGCTCGCGGCGACCCATCTCGGTGAGGTCGTCGATCTCCTCGACCGTGGTGTCGAGCGCCTTGGCCAGCTCTTCGCGGCTGGGCTCGCGACCCATCGACTGCGCGAACTGGAACCGCGTGCGGTTGAGCTTGCGCAGCCGGTCGTGGATGTGGACAGGCAGGCGGATCGACCGCGAACGGTCCGCGATCGCCCGGGTGATGCCCTGGCGGATCCACCACGTGGCGTACGTGGAGAACTTGAACCCACGACGCCAGTCGAAGAGCTCGACGGCGCGCATCAGCCCGATGTTGCCTTCCTGGATCAGATCGAGCAGCGGCAGACCCTGGCCCTGGTACTTACGGGCCACGGACACCACCAGTCGAAGGTTGGCCATGATGAACCGCTGGCGGGCAGCTTCAGCCTCCCGCACCTCGCGGCGCGCCTTGGCGATGCTCTTCTCAGACCGCAGACGGCCGGCGCGGAGGCGCTCTTCGCCCTCCTTGCCCGCCTCGATCGTCATGGCGAGTTCGACCTCTTCCTCCTTGGTCAGCAGCGGTTCACGCGCTGCCGCCTCGAGGTACAGGCGCAGATCGTCGGCGTCGTCGGTCCCTAGGGGACGCGCTGGCTCCGGCACTTCGTATCACTCTCCTCCTCGAGGCCGTCGGTCGCAGGACGCGACGTCACAGGTCCTCGGGAACTCGGGTCCTCTGGTCTCTCTGGTACTGGTACAAGGGCCGCCCGGGGTCGGGGCGCGCGGAAAAAACGCCTTGGCAGCCGCTCATCTGCATGGTAAGGGGTCTCCTGCGCGTTTGTAAAGCTCACGACCTGTGAAGGTCTTGTGAAGAGCCTTGTCGAACGGCGGGCTCGTGCAGTGCGAACGGCGAGCGTTCGATCCACCTCCGGTCTCCCCAGGTCGGTCCTGGCTCGTTCCTGATGGTTCCAACGTTTCCGGGCCAGGGATGCTTCCCCGGAACCGCTCCTCGTGAAACGTTCGCCGGAACCCGGTCGGCGGTTCCCATTGCCCGGCAACTGAATCCCATTCAGGAACACCGACTTGACCGCTTCCGTCATCGAGGCCAGCATCCAGACGTCGCGGTTCGCCGTAGCGTGTCGCCCGCCACGCTCGAGGATGAAGGAGTAGGGGCATGTCTCGTCGTCTCATCGCAGCGCTGGTGGCCGTCCTGGCGGTCCTGACCGTCGGCACCGTCGTCGTCGTGGCCTCCCGCCACACATCGGCAACCTCGGCCAGCTCGGAAGGGACCGAGGTGGAACCGCGCGGAGGCGAGGCCGCTCGCGAGGAGGCCGAGGAGCAAGCCGAGGAACTCCGCCCCGAAGCCGGGGTCGCCCGGGTGCACAACGTGGCGAGCGCGCCGGCCGCCGGGTGGCAGGCCGAACAGGTGTGGAGCACCACCGCCAACGATTGGGAGCCCGCGATCGCCGCGGACCCGGTGGGCAACTGGGTCTACCAGGCCACCACGCGCTACGGCGGACCCAAAGCCTGCCAGCAGTGCCCGGACCCCGCGATCATCGTTCGAAGCTCCAGCGACGGCGGCGTCACCTGGGGCCCGGACCGGTTCATCTGCGCGTGCAAGAACGTGAAAGCGCAGAACGACCCGCAGCTCGCCGTCTCGACGAACGGCACCGTCTACGCGGCCTGGCTGAACGACTACAACCCCGGCGTCGTGTTCTCCAAGTCGCTCGACCACGGGGCGACGTGGAGCACGCCGTTGGGTGTGCGGGGCAAGGGGCTGTCCTTCAGCGACAAACCCATCCTCGCGATCTCGCCCAACGGCCAGGACGTCTACATCGCGTGGAACGCCAGCGACTCCTACATGAGCGTCTCGCACAACGGCGGCACATCCTTCAACGCCAGGGTCAAGACCAACACCGACTCGCTGTACTGGTTCGCCGAGGGCGGCGTGGTCGCGCCGAACGGGAACATCTACTTCAGTGAGAGCGCCGAGAACCAGAGCGCGACCGGTCAGGTGAAGCTCGCCGTGATCCGTTCGACGAACGGCGGCACGAGCTGGACCACCACCTTCGTCGACACCAGCGAGCAGCAGCCTCCCTGCAACGTTCCGTCGTGCTCACCGGACTTCTTCGGGTCACAGGCGGGGATCGGGGTGGACACCGCCGGCAAGCTGATGGTCGCGTATACGTTGAACACCGTGGCGGCGGCACCCAAGGATCTCTACGTCAAGACGTCCACGGACGGGGGCACCACCTGGAGCGCTCGGACCGAGATCGGGCAGAACACCGGGGACGCGGGCTTCCCCGTGATCGAAGCCGGGGCCGCCGCCAACGACTTCCGGGTGGCGTGGCAGGACAATCGCAACGGCGCCACGGCCTACAACACGTGGTACCGGCGCACCACCGATGGCGGCGCGACCTGGAGCACGCAGGTGCGGCTGTCCGATGCCACCGCCGGCGCTCCATACAAGACCGCGGCAGGGTACGCGTTCCCGTACGGCGACTACTTCGACATCGATGTCACGCCCTCGGGGACCAACGTGGTGATCTGGAGCGAGGGCGTGAACTACATCGGGCCGGGAGGATCCTGGTTCACGCGAGGGGTCTGAGCGGTCCCGATCGCGTGTGGCATCGGTAGCCTGACCGGCGTGACGATCACGCTGCCCGAGCGACAGAGCGTGGACCTGGACGGTCCGGTCTCGTTCCTGGGATGGGACGGACCGTCCACGACCACGTTCGTGTTGGTCCACGGGCTCGGCGGTTCGAGCCTCAACTGGTCGCAGGTGGGTCCGGGCCTGTCGGGGCTGGGCCGGGTACTCGCGTTAGATCTCCCCGGGTTCGGATGCTCGCCCAGGGCCGGTCGCGGGTCCGGGTTGATGGACCAACGACGGGCGCTGTCACGGTTCATCGAACAGCAGGCGACCGGGACGGTGATCCTGGGTGGGAACTCCATGGGCGGGGCGACCGCCATGCTGCAGGCGGCGGTGGAACCGGACTCGGTCGGCGGGCTGGTGCTCACGGGGTCGGTCTATCCGTGGGCCCGAGGCGGATGGCCGCATCCCCTGGTCATCACCGGCTTCGCCGCCTATGACATCCCCGCGGTGGGCGACCGTGTCGTGGAGGCTCGCCTGCGCCACCTCAGCGCCGAGCGGCTCGTACGCATGGGCTACCGCATGTGCACCGCCGACCCCACGACGATCCCGCCTGAGGTCACCGAGGCCAGCGTGGCGCTCGTGGAGGAACGCGCGAAAGATCCCGACGTCGGCCCGGCGTTCCTGGACGCCTGGCGATCGATGCGTCGCCTGGGCAAGCGGCCCGATGTCGCGAAACGGGCGATGGACGCGATCGCGTGCCCGGTCCTCGTGATGCACGGGCGCCGGGACCGGCTCGTTCCCGCCGCGTTCGCCGAGGCCGCCTTGCGCTCGCATCCGTCCTGGCGCGGCCGGATCTTCCCCGACCTGGGCCACCTGCCGCAGATGGAGGCGCCCGGACGCTGGCTCGCCGAGGTGGCCGACTGGTACGCGGGGGCCGTCGACTAGCGGAGCCGAGGTGAGCGGCGGCGCGGCGTGACCGAGGCGGCCGCCTTCTCGAGTTCGTCGATCGAGGTTTCGATGCCGCGGGCCAGGACGTCGATGTCCGGCGTGGAATCCCAGTCGCCGGTCAGGCCGAAGGCCATGGTGCCGGCGAGGCTGGTGCAGGCGATCGACAGGCCGCACTTCTCCCCGAGCGGCATCGCGGGATAGCTGGCCACCAGCGGCGCGCCGGCCAGGTACAGGGGCGTCTGCGGCGCGGGGACGTTGGACACCACCAGGTTGAACCATCGACCACGGGACACGAGCCGCGCCGCCATGGCGTGCAGCGCGGGCGGTGAGTAGGCGCCCAGCCCGATGATCGAGTCGGCGCTCACCGCCATAGACGATTCCTTGAGCTGGTTCGTGAACGAGCGGACCCGCCGCAGTCGCGTCCGAGGGCTCATCGCGCCCACCGGCACGTCGACGAACGCGGGTGCCACCCGGTTGCCGACATCGCCTTGCTCCGCCTTGGAGCGCACCGACACGGGCACCATCACGCGAAGCGTTCGGCCCTTCGTGGGTTCACCGCGCGCATCGAGGAGTTCGTGGAGACCTCCCGCGACCGCGCTGAGCACGACGTCGTTGATCGTGCCGCCGAGCACGTTCTTGACCTCCCGGATGCGCTCGAACGGGGTCTCGGCGATCGCGAACCGGCGTGCGGGCCCGATCTCGGTGTCGAAGGGTCCCGCGGGCGGGGCGCCCATGCCGATCACGTCGCGAACGCCCGCCCAGGTCTGGGCGACATCGGCGAGGGTCCGCTGCGGGGCACCCACCGCTTGGCCGATCGCCTCGAGCGGATGCAACACCATGTCCTGGACGGCGTCGCGAACCAGATCCTGGCGGCTGGGAAGGTGCTCGGGGATCCACGGCGCCTTCGGCGGAGTGCCCAGCCCGGTGTCGGGCGACAGATCGAACAGGGCCGAGGCGATCAGCATGCCCGAGATGCCGTCGGCGAGTGCGTGGTGCATCTTCAGCAGCACGGCCGTGCGCTGGTGCGCGAGGCCCTCGAACACGTAGAGCTCCCACAAGGGCTTGGCCGGGTCGAGGGGACGTGAGAGCACGCGCCCCACCGCGCGTTCCAACTGGAGGCGGCCCCCGGGCGACGGGATCGCCGAGCGACGCAGATGGAAATCGAGGTCGAAATGATCGTCGTCGACCCACAACGGCCGCGCGAAGTCGCCCGGCACGCGCAGCACACGCTGTCGCAGGCGGGGCGCGAGGTGCAGGCGCGCTTCGACGACCCGCTGCACGTCGTCGTAGGACAGCGGACCGTCCGGGCGAGAGTCGAGCATGGAGATGCCCGCGACGTGCATGTGCATCGACGGACGCTCCAGGTAGAGGAAGCTGGCGTCGAGGCTGGAGAGGCGTTCGGGCGGCATGACGTCGAGCGTACCGCCGCGGGCTTGCCGGAGGCGAGGGGGTGCTAGGGTGCGGCGCGATGCCACACCGTCGCCACATCGCCCTCGCGTTCGCCGGGGCGCTGGCGGCTCTGGCGTTGTCGCCGCCGGCCGCCCACGCCGAGGACTACGGCGCCACCGTCCACGCGATCGACAACGTGTTCGGACCCGCGGTCGTCCGCATCGAACCCGGCCAGTCCGTCGAGTGGACGATGGACGGGCGGAGCGATCACACGGTGGAGGCCGACGACGGTTCGTGGTCCTCGGGCAACCTCGTGCCCGGCGCCGAGTTCTCGGAGACCTTCGACGAACCGGGCGTCTACCCGTACTTCTGCCGCTATCACGGCGATCCCGGTGTGGGGATGGCCGGCACGGTCCTGGTGGGCGACGTGTCGCTGCCCGGCGCCGCCGATGGGGTGGGTCCCGGCCGGGAACCCGTGCCGACCGGATTCGCCGACACCGTGCGGGTGCCCAAGGACGCGCCGACGATCCAGGCGGGTGTGGACGAGGCGGAGCCGGGAGGTCTCGTGCTGATCGCGCCGGGGGTCTACGACGAATCGGTGACCGTGACGACGCCCTTCGTGACGATCCGCGGCATGGATCGCAACGACACGATCATCGACGGCGGGTTCGAACGCGCGATCGGCATCCATGTGATCGAAGCCGACGGCGTGACGATCGAGAACCTCACGTCCCGCAACAACCTGTTGAACGGGTTCCAGTGGACGAGCGTGCACGGCTACCGCGGCTCCTACCTCACCGCGGTCAACAACGGGGACTATGGCGTCTTCGCCTACGACTCGGATTGGGGGCAGTTCGACCATTCCTACGCGAGCGGTTCGCCGGATTCGGGGTTCTACATCGGCCAGTGCGACCCGTGCCACGCGGTGATCACCGACGTGCTCGCCGAGCACAACGCGCTCGGGTTCAGCGGGACGAACGCCAGCGGCGACCTCGCGATCGTGAACAGCGAGTGGCGGTTCAACATGGCCGGCATCGTGCCCAACACGTTGGACTCCGAACGTCTCGCCCCTCAGCGGGATGCGCTGATCGCGGGGAACTTCGTGCACGACAACAACTCGACCACCGCGGATTCGAAGGACCTGGAGTACCCGACGTTCGGGACCGGGATCCTCATCGCGGGCGGCCTGGACAACGAGGTGGTGGGCAACCTCGTGGAGAACCACGAGAGCTACGGGATCGCCGTGCTCCCGAACCTCGACGACACCCTGTGGGTGACCGGCGGCAACGAGGTCCGCGAGAACCTGGTGACAGGCTCGGGGCGGGCCGACCTGGCGCTGGGCGCACCGGCCGCCGGCGGTGACTGCTACAGCGGGAACGCGTTCCACACCAGCGCGCCGCCCGCGATCGAGTTCCTGCGGGGATGCGGCTCGTTCGGGGCACGGATGCCCGGCGGCGACCCCGCGCCCACCGTGAACCTGGGGACCCGCTTCCTGGACGCGTTGGACGGCGAGTTCCCGCACGGCGACTGGCGCTCCCAGCCCGCTCCGCCGGACCAACCCACGATGGAGAACCCCGCGACGGCGCCGCAGATCCCCGCGGTGCCGGAGGTGGGCGTGCCGGAGCCGTACCGTATCCGCCGCGTGGGACAGATCGACGGTGTGCTGATCACCGTCGGGAAGGAGATGACCGTGTTCGGGATCCCGCTCGCCACGTCGTGGTGGAGCCTGTTGATCGGCCTCTACGGCTACGCGCTGCCAGGGTTCCTGTACGCGGCATGGCTCACGATCGCGCTCTGGGATCTGATCCGCCAGGAGTCCGTGCCGATCAGCTCACGCGCCCGATGGATGGCCGTGGTGATCCTCGTGCCGTTCCTAGGGCCGCTCATCTACTTCGCGTTCGGACACTCCCCGATCCCGAAACAGCTCCGCCTGATGCTGACCGTCGGCGGCGCGGTGGGTGTGCTGATCGTCGCGGTGGTCGCCGCACTCCTCGGCGGCTAGTCGCCGGACGCATCCTCGAGCTTGATGCGCATGCGTTTGTTGGCTTTGCCCTTGGACTCGGTCTTGACCACTCGCACCCGGCCGACCTCGGCGGTCGATCGGACATGGGTGCCGCCGTCGGCCTGCTTGTCGATGCCCTCGATGTCGATCACGCGGATCGGGTCGACCGACTCCGGGATCAACGAGACCTTCGTGCGGATCAGGTCGGGGTCGTTCAGGGCCTCGGAACGGGGCAGGAAGCTCACGTGCACCGGCACGTCCTCGGCGAGCCGCCGGTTGAGCTGCTCCTCGATCTGCTGTCCGAGTTCCTGGCTCATGCTGTCGAGTTCGAAGTCCATGCGCGCCGAACCCTGGTCGTCCATGTTGCCGCCGGTGACGCGCGCGCCGTGATCGGTGAAGATGATGCCGCTGAGCGCGTGGAGCGCCGTGTGGGTGCGCATCAACATGTGCCGGCGATCCCAATCGATCTCGGCGCTGACGGCCGTTCCCACCGCAGGCGCGGTCGCGCCGTCGGCGAGCACGTGGGTGATCTCGCCGGTCTCCCGCGACTTGACCGTGTCGGCGACGGTCGCTTCACCGCCCTCCCATCGGAGCACCCCGATGTCGCCGGGCTGACCGCCGCCCCGGGCGTAGAACACGGTGCGGTCCAGGGTGACACCGTCCTCGCCCACGGCGGTAACGATGGCATCACAGGTGGTGAGGTACGCGTCGCGTGAGAACAGGTCGTCGGTCATGGTTCGACGCTACCGCAGGGATACCGATGAACGCCACGCGACCGGTTAGACGTTCGGCTCGGCGGTCGTGGTCGTGCGGATCAGGCTCGCGATCACGGCGCCGCCCAGGATCAAGGTGCCGCCGACGAGCACCGGCAGCGTGACGGGCTCGCTGAGGAACACGGCGGCAAGCACGGCGACGGTCAGCGGCTCCATGACACCGATGATGGCGTTGCGCACCGCCCCGACCCGTTGGAGCCCCGCCAGCATCGCCGCGAACGCGCCGGCGGAGAACACCGCCATGCCGCCGAGGCGCCACCACGAGCCCGCGGCCGGCACGACGACCGCGTTGAATGCCACGGCGTACGTGAGGTTCGCCACGGCGGCACCGATGCCGAGCCATGTCGCCGCCGTCAGTGGATCGGTGGCCTTCACCGTGCGGTCGGTCCCGATCAGGTAGGCGGAGTAGGCGAGCGACGTGCAGAGCGCCAGCACGATCCCGATCGTCTCGATGTCGGCGCCGCCACCACCCAGCACCACCATGGCGCTGCCGGCCAGCGCGAGACCGAGCGCCGCGAACAATCCTCGGGGCGGCGCCTTGCGGTCCAGGGCCATCGTCGCGAGCATCACCCACACCGGGTAGGTGTAGAAGAGCAGGGTGATCGCGGCGGCGCTCCCGTGGTTCAGGGCGGTGAAGTAGAACGCCGACTCCGAGCCGTAGCCGATCGTGCCGGCGATCGCGAGTGGCAGGCGTTCTCCCTTGGCGGGGATCAGGGGGCGGCGGGTCGCCATCACCAGCAGCATCAGCAGCACCGACTGACCTGCGAACCGGATCGCGAGGAACACGAACGGCAACCGGCCGGCCTGCACCTGCTTACCGAAGATCACCACGACCGCGAACAGCACGGCCATCAGCGCGCAGAGCCCTGACCCGATCAACTCGCCTCGGCGGTCGGTCGCTCGACGGTCGACGATCGGGGCCTCGGTCATCCTTGCGTCCGGTTCATGCGTTGCGCCATGGAGGTCCTTGGGCTCGGGCCGGACCAGAGCGTACGATTCCGGCGGACATGCCCGAACAGCCCGCGCACGAACCCGTGATCGAGGTCGCCCGCACCGACGTCGAGCAGTTCCTGTCGAAGTTCCTGGTGCGGGTGACCGAGGACGACTCCACCTCGGATCATGTGGTCACGCTGTCCGGCGCCGATTGGGACCGGCTGGGCACCGGGTATCGCTCACCCGAGATGTTCGTCCAGGCTTGCTTCACCTTCCTCTTGCAGCACGAATCGAAGGAACAGATCCTGGCGTCGTTCGACGTGAGCCAGATCTCCGGCTACTTCCCAGACTTCGAGCGCGCGATCAAATCTCGCTCGACAGACTGAGGGCGCGCTCGCGGCCAGACTTCGAGCGCGCGATCACATCCCGCCCGAAGGGCTGACCGACCGGCTAGCTGGCGGGAACGGCGGGTTCGCCGTCGACCTCGACGAGGTCGTCCTGAGGGGCGAACTGATCGCGGATCGACCGTGCCCACCAGGCCACCAGCGCCGTCAGGATCAGGAACACGATGCCCGACACGATCAGGATCACCCTGACGCGGGGCTCGCTGTTCTCCACCCAGATGAGCGACAGGATCATGGCCGGCACGATGAAGCCCACGTTGTAGGCGATGTCGAACAGCGCGAACGCCCGCCCTCGGAAGTCATCCGGCATCGACTGCTGCGTGATCGTGTCTGCCGAGATCTTGCCGAGGAAGAACGCGAAGAACCCGACGAAGAGCATCCCGGCGAACCCGAGGACCGACACCATGCCGCCGAACAGCAGCGTGCCGGCGCCCAGAAGGGTCATCGATGCGAGCAGCAGACGGATCGGCGGAACGCGATCCTTCCACTTCTGCGCCAGCACCAGACCCAGGGCGCCACCGACCAGACCGCCGAGGCCCGAGAGCGCCAGTGCCAGGGTGTCGGCCTTGTCGCCGCCGCCTTGCACCAGGTTCTTGGCGTAGAGCGCGAACACGAACAGGCCGAACCCCCAGAACTGATAGCGCAGCATCTGGAACGACAGCAGGCCGAGCGCCGCCGGCGGACGCGATGCGATCTCCTTGATCCCCGCGATCACGTTGTGCACAACGTTGCGAGCTTCCCTCCCGAAGGTGGTGTCGTGCCCGGCGGTCTCCACGTGATGCATCTGCTTCGCGACGACGGCTGCGATGACCAACACCACCGCGCCACCGATCACGACCAGCCAAGCCGGTAGGACCGCGCCGGCGCCGAGCGCGAACGCGATGCCGAAGATCTGGAACAGCGCACCACCGGCCTGCGAGAGCGCGTTGCCCTGCATCAGGTCCTTGCCCGACAGCACGTCGGGGATCGCGGCCGACTTCACGGCCAGGATCACGCGCACCACGGCCTGGGCGGCCAGGAGCGCAAGGATCAGGCCGATCGTGGCGCCCGCCTTGCCCTCGGTGGTGCCGTCGCCGAGCGGCGCGAGCACGACGATGGCGATCACGCCAACGATCGCCGAAGTGATGAGGTTGGTCCACCACACGACGCGGCGGCGCGCGAACCGGTCGATGAACACGCCGATGAACGGCGAGAGCAGGGTGTACGGCACGTACAGCGCCAGGACCACCTTGAGCAGGTAGTCCGCCGACGGCACGTTCTGGATGTCGAAGCCTTCCTTGCCGCCGAACGCGATCGACTTGCCGATCGCCCCCTGGATCACGCCCTGGCCGGCCTGCACCAGGAACTGCACGCCCATCAAGATGGCGAAGTCGCGGTTGGAGAAGACCCCGAACAGGCCGTTGAAGAAGTTCCCGAACGACTCGAGCGGGCGACGGAGCCACGAATCGGCGAACCGCAGCGCCGCGCCCACACCCACGGCCACCGCGACCACGGTCCAGCCCTTCGTCACCGAGAGCGGGCCGCGCCACACCGCCAACACCCCGATGCCCGACAGGATCAGGAAGATGACGGACATGCCCGGGATGAGCGCGATCCGGTCGGGCGTCGATCGGATGCCGAGCCAGTTGGACGCGAGCCAGCCGGGCACGATCAGCAACAGCGCGAGCAGCAGGACCACGAGCAGGTTCTGCGGGAGGTTGTCCAACGCGCCGGGGTGCGATTCGAACTTCTGCGCTTCGGCGGCGGAGGCGGCTTGGGCGTCGGCGACGACGTTCGCCGGCGGGCTCCACAGGCCGTCGCCCTCGATGACGTAGACGTCGGGGCCGACCTCGACACCCTGCGACGTGGCCTCCTCGAGGAGCTGCTGCTGGGTGTCGGCCGAGCAGTCCTCGACCCCGTTGCACAGGCCGCCGTAGTACTGGCCGACCAGGAACACCACCGGGTCCTCGGGGAACTGGTCGAACCGCGGCTGGAAGTCATCGGGCTTCTTGTCGTCGGGGTCGCACGTCTCCTTGGGACCACCGAAGGTCTCGCACCAGTGCGCGATCGAGGTGTCGTCGTAGCCCTCGCTCCCCTGGGTGGACGTCGTCGGTTCACCCGCCAGGAAGTTCTCGAGCGTGCCGAAGTAGGTCGTCGAGCGTTCGATCGCCTCACCGGGCAGGCCGGTGCGGAAGACGTTCGTGTAGGTCTTGGCCCAGCCGTACCCGGTGTTCGTGTCGAACTGTTCGTCACGGTCGCCGAAGTTCACGATCAGCACGTTCGGGCGTGTGCCCGCCTCGGCGACGACCTCGTTCACGGCGGCAAGGGACGTGCGCACACCCTGGTTGGCCCACTGGTTCGACTCGCTGACCCACCGGTTCTGGACACCGTCGAACAGCAGCCAGCCGAGCGAGCCGAACACCAGCAGGGCTGCCAGCCCGGCCACCAGGATGCGTGGCATGGCCGACGGGGCGAGACCACGGATCAGCACCAGGACGCCGAGCAAACCCATGAGCGCGAAGACCCACACGGGCGCGTTCTCCGACAGCGAGTCCTTCAACACGTAGGCGATGGCCGCCCATGCGATGAGCGCCGCGCCCGCCCAGGTCGCGACCTTGGAGGCCGGACGATCCGAGGCGAACCAGCGGATGGCCACGAACGCCCCCAGGCCTACCAGCGCCATGGGCGCCGCCGACGCATTCATGAACCGGTAGTACGGGATCGCCGCGCCGGTCACCACGGTGGCGGCGCCGGCGAACGCGACGAGCCACCAGATAGACACCTGGTCCTCGTTGCGCGCGGGCTCGCGCGTGGCGCGGGCCAGCAGGATCGTGGAACCGATCGCGATCACGATGAACGGCAGGATCACGATCGGCTGCAAGGAGCCCGTCCACTGCATCAGGCGGTCGGCGAAGAACTCCGCGGAGTACGGCGGCGGGAGCGCGGCTTCGGCCAGGCTGGCCGGCTTGCCCCAGATGCCGATCACCCAGCACGCCAGCCCGGCGATCATGCCGAACCCGACGGACATCAGCATCGGGGCGTCCGACTTCAGCGCCGACCCCAACGAGAACCGGCTCGTCAGGAAATGGAACCCGAACACCGCCATCAACACGACGCCGAAGATCACGCACGTGGTGGGGTGGGTGAAGGCGGCCGCGATCGCGATCAGGAACAGCGCCGTTCTCGCGCCCCACGATGTTCGCGCGGCGTCCACGAACGGGATCATCAGCGCCAGCAGGAACAGCACGGTGATGTTGTCGAGGTAGCCGACGTACGGCGTGGTGAGGAACAGCGCGACCGTCGCCAACAGGGTGGTCAGCACCACCAACGGATCCTTGCGGCTGCGGAAGAAGGCGGCGCCCAGCGCGAGGCCGGTGAGGATCGGGATGCCGATCATCATGAACGCGCTGAACGAGTACCGATCGATGCCCACGACCTGCTGCAGCAAGGCGCCGGCCACGGGAACGCTGACGCGGTAGCCACCCGCGAACAGGCCGTCGGGACCCCATTCCTGCACGACGCGGACGGGCTCGCCTTCCAGCACCACCTGCGCGCGCCACGTGTACCAGGCCGGGTCACGCGTGGGCGCCGAGAGGCTGGGGTCAGCCAGGAACTTCCAGCCGAGGACCAGCAGCAGCAGCGCGGCGAACCCCGCGATCACCCACCACGAACCGAGCACGCTGGAGCGCCCGGAACGGGAGGATGCGCTCGCGTCAGCCTCGGTCGCGATGTCGGTGGCGGTCATCGGTCGGGATCCCCTTCTCGTGCCTGCTCCGAGCGCAGCCTACTCGCGCGCTTCGGGCAAACAGGGGAGGTCGGGCATCAGGGCCGATGGGAACGCCGCCTGCATCACGGTGTCGTTCTCCTGTCCCGGATTCGGCACGACGCCCCCGCCGGCCGTCTGCGCCTGGGTGAACGTCATCATGAACCGGGCCACGTCGTCGACGGTGTAGCCGTTCTGCTTGAGTTCGTTCAGATCGAGGAAGGCCTGCGTGGGCTGCATGAGCTCCACGATCGGGAGGTCGTCGCCGTCGGTGTCGAACTTCTCGTTGATCATGACCTGCATGGGACCCGAGGAGATCTGGTAGCCACCGGTCACGGCCGGATCCGGCATCGAGGCGTGGTCCGCGGTGAGCCCCAGGACCCACTCGCCCTTACCGACCTCCTTGTTCAGGAAGGTCACGAGTTCTTTGAGGGCGGCGTCCTGGGCGACGACGGCGTCCTCCATCTCCGGGCTGTTCATGGACCAGACGTGGCTGACGAAGTCGATCTCCTTGAAGTTCAGGTACAGCAGGTCGGGGGTCTCGTCCTGACCGAAATCCTCGTTCTTGACGACCGCCTCCACCACGCGCTGCTGATACGGCGTGCGCGCGGGGGTGTCGAAGCCCTGAAGGAGTTCGTCGATGTCGTTGTCTCGCCACTTGCCGTCTTTCTTGCCGTCGGCTTGGTCCACGGCCGCGACGTCCTGTTCGAAGCCCGGCACCTTGTTCGCGTAGGTGGGAAGCCGGTAGTAGGCGGCGTCGTGTTCGGGAAGGTTCCACTCGAACCCTTCGTCGGTCAGCGTGGTGCCGCCCACCACCGAACGGGTGAGCGCGATGTCGCGGTCGCCCCCGGTGAAGAACGCGCCGTGTCCCAGCATGCCGAAGTGGATGTCGACGGTGCCGACCAACCCGACCACCGGCTTGTTGTCCATCGCCCGGTCGTAGATGTCGGCGAGCGTGGGCTCGACCAGGAACGACGGACCCTGGTTCCACGGGCCGATGATCTTGCCGGCCACGAGCATGTTGTGCCCGACGATGCCGTGGTGCTGCGGATAGGACCCCGTGCCGATCGTGGCGTGGATCTGCGCCGTCGAGGTGGGCGAGGACCCCACGGTGGCATCGGTGAAGAACGTGCCCTTGGGGATCAGGGACTTCAGGTAGGGCCACGCCGTGGGATGGGCCTGCAGCACGTTCATGCCACCCGCGTCCCACACCATGGTCACGACGAGCTTTGGAGTCTTGCGCTGATCGGCCGGCAGGAGCGCATCGCTCATGGGCTTGCCGTCGGGGGCGTGGAAGCCATCGAA
>DATLPI010000332.1:0-2309 GCA_035535815.1 Actinomycetota bacterium
GGCCACCAGGTCCAACAGCGCCTGCACCGGGCGCGGGCTCCGGACCCGCAGCCGCTCCACGTGGACACCGAGCGACCGCGCGAGCTCGGCCGAACGACGGAGCGATGCCGAGACCTCCGGGGTGAGCTCGGGAAGGGTGTCGTAGCCGAGCGTGATGGACATGCGCAGCGGCTCCAGCGTCGTCACGTTGACCACCACGAGCCGTTGTCCGGATTCGACGGCCGTGTCGACCGCGAACACGGTAGCCGCCTCGTCCAGCGGGACACCCATCGTGGCGAGCAGGACGGGACGGCCGGCGGCGCCGCTTCCCGTCGAGACGTCCGTCCCACGATCCCTGGTTTCGACGCCCATCCGCTACTCCGGGTGCAGCTGCCAGTGCGGGAGGTTCCGGGCCCGTCGCCGGACCTTCTGACGCCACCGCGGCATGTAGACCAGGAACCAGAAGGCCATCAGCGCCAGGATGATCGGCAGGACGCGCCGAACGTCGACGTTGGCGAGCACGATCGCCGCCCCGACGCCGAACGCCAGCGACACGCCGACCACGTGGAGGCGGTACCGGCGCATCTCCCGCATGATCCCCCAGTACTCCTCGGCCGGGATCTGCTCGGTGTTCCACCGACGCCCGCAATCGGGGCACTCCCACCTCTTCCCGTACGGGACGCGCTCCACCTGACCACAGTCACAGCGGATGGTGATGGGTGCGCCACGCATCGGGCCGGATTGTATCCCCCGGGCACATCGGGCCGTTTTGAACGCCCGAAGCCAAAGTGCTATACCCCTCGCTGGCGTTCGACCGGATGCCTTGGGAGGGGGATCGTCGTGGCTGAGGCCGTCATCGAGGAACGTCAGCTCCTCAAGTCCCTGCACTGGTACGACGGGTTCGTCATCGCGCTCTGCCAGCCGGCGTTCCTCCTCGGATCGCTCGGGTTCACGCTGGCGACGATCGGCGCGTGGGGATCGATCCTGCTGTGGGGCATCTCGGCCACGGTCGGACTGCTCCAGAACTTCATCTACTCCGAGACCGCCGCGATGTTCCCCGACAAGCCCGGGGGGATCGCGCTCTACGCACACGAGGGCTGGCGGTCGCGGTTCAGCCTCTTCGGACCGATCGCCGCCTTCGGCTACTGGATCGGCTGGTCGGTCGTCCTGTCGTTCGTCGGCAACATCGTGGGGGCGCTCATCGTCGCGGAGTGGTTCCCCAAGTCGGGCGACGGTACCGGCGACGCGTACTTCAACCTCGGCTTCGCCGACTTCGGACTCGCGCAGCTCCTTGCGATCGTGGTGATCCTGGCGGTCTGGTCGTTCAACGTGCTCGGCGTCAAACCGTCGCTCGCCGTCGGCTACGTGACGGGCGCGCTGCTGATGGTTCCGTTGTTCATCTTCATCGTGATGCCGTACATCACCGGCGACTGGTCCAGCGCGAACTTGGAGTACGTCCACAACGCCGGCGACCCGTCCCTGGGCTTCGGCGACCTCTCGGTCGCGCTGATGTGGCTGTTCATCATGTGCTGGGCGGCATACGGGATCGAGGTCTGCGCGAGCTTCGCGCCCGAGTATCACGACACCAAGCGAGACACGGCGAAGGCGCTGAGGAGCGCGGCGGCGTTCTCGCTGTTCGTGTACATCTTCCTGCCCCTCGGTCTCGGAGGCGTGGTCGGTTCGACCGGCGACTACGGCAGCTTCTACGTGGGGGCGCTCAAGGAGATCGCCGGGGACGTGATCGGCGGCTTCGCGGTCGTCTGTCTGATCGCGAGCCTGATCCTGTCGATGAACACCGCCACCGCGGACGGAGGCCGCGCCCTGTACGGGATCGCCCGCGACGACATGACGATCAAGTGGTTCCACCACCTGAACCGTTTCCACGTGCCCGCGCGCGGCATGACGGTCGACATGGTGGTGAACATCGGCCTGCTGTTCCTCCTCGGCGCGAACAACTTCGTGATCCTGTACATCTCCAACATCGGGTACGTGTTCTGCCACGTGCTGGCGCTCACGGGGTTCCTGCTGCTCCGACGGGACCGACCCCAGTGGCCGCGACCGATCAAGGTGGGGAACGCATGGTTGCCGATCGCCGCGGTCCTCGCGCTCTTCAACCTGGTGCTCGTGGTCTACGGCGTCTACGACCAGGCGCTCGCCTCGTACCTCGGCTTCTACGAGTTCACCGGCCTCCCGCTCTACCTGGGGATCGGCGTCCTCGTCGTGGCGGTGCTCCTGTACTTCTACCGCCGAGCCGTCCAGGACAAGGCCAAGATCACGTTCCGCGACCGGGACGTACCGACGATGCCGAACGAGGAGCAGATGGCGCTGCT
>DATLPI010000333.1:0-13466 GCA_035535815.1 Actinomycetota bacterium
GAGGACCTCGAGGCGTTCCTCGCGCTGGGACTCTGCGAAGCCGGGTGGATCGAGGCGCACCTGGCCACCCCCACCGACGCGGCCCACTCGGCCGTGATCGAGGGCGACGCGCTCCTGCACATGGACGTGCGGAGCGACAACCTGTGCCTGCGCCAGGGCCGGGCGCTGCTCGTCGACTGGAACTTCGCCTGCACCGGGAACCCACGGTTCGATCTCGCGGCCTGGCTGCCGAGCCTGCACGCCGAAGGCGGTCCAGCCCCCGAGGAGGTCGTCCCGCCGGCCGAGGACATGGCGGCCTTCGCCTCGGTGCTCACCGGCTACTTCGCGGCGCACGCCGTGCGCCCCGATATCCCCGAGGCGCCCCATGTGCGTCCCCTCCAGCGCAAACAGGCCCGTACCGCGCTGCCGTGGGCCGCCCGGGCGCTGGGATTGCCGCCCCCGACGCCTCCCGCCTGACGCGGCACCTGCAACGGCTGTTGCAGGTGCAACACGCTGCTACCATCGACATCGTGAACCGTTCCTCCCACGACTACGCCGATGTCATCGACCTGCTGCGCAGTAAAGGTTTGCGTATGACCCCGCAGCGAAGAGCCATCGTCACCGAGGTCATGCGCACCCAGGGCCACATCTCCCCCGCCGCGATCGCCCGCACGGTGCAGGGCGAGATGCCGGGGGTGAACGCGTCGACGGTCTACCGCACACTCACCCTGCTGGAGGACGTCGGCGTGCTCTCGCACTCGCACCTGGAGACCGGGGCGGAGTACCACAAGGCCGAGGAAGCCGAGCACGTGCACCTCACCTGCGGACGCTGCGGCAAGGACGACCCCCTGTCGTTGACCGAGGCCCAGGCCCTGCACGAGCTGATCGAGCAGCACCATGGGTTCGAGGCCGACCTCACCCACTTCGCGATCACGGGCCTGTGCGCGTCCTGCGCCGGCGCCGCTTAGTCGTCGAACGCGCGCTCCGGGAAGAAGCCGAAGGGCAGCTCCAGACGGTTGGCCGCCATCAGCGCTTCGTCGGCCAGGATGTCGCGGGTCCGGCCGTCGGCCACCAACACGCCTTCGTTCATCACCACGGCCCGCGGGCAGAGCTCCAGCGCGTAGGGAAGATCGTGGGTCACCATCAGCATCGTGATGGGCAGGGACCGCAGGATGTCGGCGAGCTCGCGGCGGCCCGCGGGGTCCAGGTTCGAGGACGGTTCGTCGAGCACGAGGATCTCGGGTTCCATCGCCAGGACCGTGGCGACCGCCACGCGACGGCGTTGCCCGAAGCTCAGGTGGTGCGGCGGCCGGTCGATGAACTCCTCCATGCCCACGGCTCGCAAGGCCCGTTCGACGCACGCGTCGAGGTCGTCACCGCGCACGCCCATGTTGGCCGGCCCGAACGCCACGTCGGCGCGAACGGTGGGCATGAACAGCTGGTCGTCGGGATCCTGGAACACGATGCCGACGCGCCTCCGGATCTCCTTCATGTGCTCCTTGGTCACCGGAAGGCCGCCCACCAGCACCGAGCCGTGCTGAGCGGTGTTGATGCCGTTCAGGTGCATCACGAGCGTCGTCTTGCCGGCACCGTTCGGACCCAGGAGCGCGACGCGCTCACCGACCCCGATCGCGAGATCGATCCCGAACAACGCCTGGGTGCCGTCGGGGTAGGCGAAGGCGAGCCGGGAGACCTCGAGCGCCGGCGCATGGCTCATGGCCGAACCACCCAGGCGAGCACGCACACCAGGCTCGCCACGGCCGGCAGGCTCATGGCGGCCGCCCACTGCGCCGTGCCCGCGCGACCGTCATCGACCTCGGGCAGCCGTCCGTCGAAGCCGCGCGAGATCATGGCCAGGTGCACCCGTTCCCCGCGCTCGTAGGACCGGATGAACAGCGCGCCGGCCGAGGCCGCGAATCCCTTCGCCTGCCAGAGCCACCGGGCGTCGTAGCCGCGGGATTCCCGCGCCACCTTCATGCGCCGGGCCTCCTGTGAGATGACCTCCGAGTACCGGATCATGAACCCCGTGATCGACGTGAACACCGACGGCAGGTGAAGCCGCTCCAGACCGAGCAGGAAGTCCGGGACGGGCGTGGTGGCCGCGAGGATCACGCTGGCCGCGACGCCGATCGTGCCCTTGATCAGGATGTTCCACATCGCCCACAGACCTTCCACCGAGAGGGACAGACCGAGTACCTCGATCCGCTGACCCTGGCCGATCAACGGCAGGAACACGGCGAACAGCACGAACGGCACCTCGATCACCAGGCGCTTGGCGACGAAGGCCACGGTGAGATCGGCGAGCTGGGTGAGCACCACCAGCATCACCACGTAGACGCCGAACGCCCAGAACGCCTCGCGGGGCGTGGCCACGACGGCGAACACGAACAGGATCTGGGCCAGCAACTTGCATTCCGGCCGGAGCCGGTGGATCAAGCTGTCGCCGTGGACGAAGAGCGCGTGGGCGCCGCTCACGGTGCGGAGCCGGACGAGGCGGTCGCCGCCGCGGCCTCGCCCTCGCCACTGGCTGCCTTGCGGCGACCGACGAAGGCGAAGAGCAACAGGCCGACGCCGAACGTCACGGCGACGCCGACGATGCCGGCGAGCCCGGTGGACAGGCCCTGGTCATCGACGCCCTTCACGCCGTAGCCGGCGAATGGGCCGTCGGCCGTGGGGTGGTTCGTCTGGGTGTCGTCGAACCCCTGATCGATGGCCACCTTGTTCAGCCCGTCGGGCGAGCTGCTGGCGAAGCGGCTCACGAAGAAGGCCAGCCCGAGCGCCACGAGGAGCCCGCCGACCACGACCGCCCACGTGGTGGTTCGCTTCGCGGCCATCACGGCCTCCCGGCTACGATCGAAGGATCGCGCAGTTGCAGGGTGGGCAGCAGATCCTGGGCGCCGTACACGAGGTCGGGACGAACGCCCAGGACCACCCCGATCGTGAGCGCCGTGATGATGCCCTCGCCGATGCCGATCAGGACGTGCGTGCCCAGCATGGCCGCCGCCACCGTGGTGATCGAGGCGCCGCCGTTGCCGCCGATCGCGTACTCGACGACGAACCCGAGTGCGGCCAGCACCACCGAGAGCACCGCGGCGATCCCGGAGGCGGCCACGACCGAACCACGGTTCGCCGGCAACACCCCACGGATCAGCCGGAAGATCGCATACCCGCCGAACGACGTGATCAGGGCCATGTTCAACACGTTGAGCCCGAGCGCGGTGACCCCGCCGTCGGCGAACAACAACGCCTGCACCACCAGCACCACCGCGACCGCGACCGCCCCCGCATAGGGTCCGACCAGGATCGCCGCGAGGCACCCACCGAGCAGGTGCCCACTGGTTCCTGCGGCGACAGGGAAGTTCAACATCTGCACCGCGAAGATGAAGGCGGCCACCAGACCCGCCATGGGCGCGAGCTTCTCGGACAGGGTCTCCTTGGCCTTGACGAGGCTGTAGCCGATGCCGCCGGCCGAGACCACGCCCGCGGCCGCCGATACACCCGCGTTCATGAACCCGTCAGGGATGTGCATCCGTGCCTCCCGTAGACCGACCTTCGTCGCCGGAGCAGCTCGTTGCAGTTGCAACACGTTGCGATTCCGACGACTCCTGTATATCGCCGACTTCCCGTGAGCGTCAAGCGGGCAACCCGTGCACCGGGTCGATCAGAAGCGCGGGGTCTCCCGGTAGTCGCCGAACACGCCGACGAGCGCGCTCACGATCTCGCCTTCCGTGCACCGGGTTCGCGCGCACTCGACCATCGGATCGATCAGGTTCTCGTCGGTCCCGGCGGCGCGGACGAGGTCGGCGAGCGCGGCCTTCGCGGCCGCATCGTCGCGCTCGGCCCGGGTCCGCTCGACGGCCACGCGTTGCTGGACCTCGGCCTCGGGGCCGATCACGAGGGTGTCGATCGGCGCCTCATCGGTTTCGACGAAGGCGTTGACCCCCACCTTCACCAGGTCGCCGGTCTCATAGCGTCGCTGCTCCTCGAACGCGGCGTCGGCGATCCGCTGCTGGAACCAGCCCTGTTCGATGCCGGCCAGGACGCCGTCGAGCATCGAGCCCTCCCCCATCGCATCGATGTGGGCGAAGATCTCCTCGGCCTGAGCCTCGATCCGGTCGGTCATGGTCTCGACGAAGTAGGACCCGCCGAGCGGATCGATCGTGTCGGGCACCCCGGTCTCGTAGGCGATCACCTGCTGCGTGCGCAGCGCGAGCTTGGCAGCGTCCTCGGTGGGAAGCGCCAGCACCTCGTCGAGCGCGTTCGTGTGCAGCGACTGCGTGCCCCCGAGCACCGCGGCGAGGGCCTCGATGGCGGTGCGCACCACGTTGTTCATCGGTTGCTGCGCGGTGTTGGAGACGCCGGCGGTCTGCGTGTGGAACCGCAGACGCATCGCGGCGGGATCGCTGGCGCCGTATCGATCCCGCAGCCACCGCGCCCAGATGCGACGGGCGGCCCGGAACTTCGCGATCTCTTCGAAGAAGTCGATGTGGCTGTTGAAGAAGAACGACAGACCCGAGGAGAAGCGGTCCACGTCGAGCCCGCGGCGTTGACCGAGTTCGACGTAGCCGAACCCGTCGGCCAGCGTGAACGCCAGCTCCTGGGCCGCCGTCGCTCCGGCCTCGCGGATGTGGTAGCCGCTCACGCTCACCGGATGGAACTTGGGGCACCGCTCGGCGCAGAAGGCCATGAGGTCACCGATCAGCCTCAGGTGCGGACGCGGCGGGAAGATCCACTCCTTCTGCGCGATGTACTCCTTGAGGATGTCGGTCTGCAGCGTGCCGTCGAGCTGGTCCCACGCCACCCCCTGCCGCTCCGCCGTGGCCAGGAAGAACGCGAACGCCACCGTGGCCGGTCCGCTGATCGTCATCGACGTGCTGATGTCGCCCAAGGGGATCGAGTCGAACAAGGTCTCGAAATCGTCGAGGGAATCGGTCGCCACCCCGCAGCGCCCCACCTCGCCCTCGCTGCGTGGGTCGTCGGAGTCCAGCCCCATCAGGGTGGGCATGTCGAAGGCGACGCTGAGCCCGCCCTGGCCCTGGGCCAGGAGGAAGCGGTACCGCGCGTTGGTCTCGGCGGGCGTGCCGAACCCGGCGAACTGCCGCATGGTCCACAGGCGGCCCCTGTACATCGAGGGGTAGACCCCGCGCGTGAACGGGAACTCCCCCGGCCGGCCCAGTCGAACGTCGGGGTCCCAGGAGGCCAGGTCCTCGGGTGTGGCGATCTCGGGGACGGGTTCGCCCGAGAGCGTTCGACGTGAACGCTCGGCGGCAACGGCGTCGTCGGTGCGTTGGGTGCGTTGGCGGGCGTCGGTCACGTGACTCGCGTCCCTGCGATGTGATGCCGGTCGGCCACGGCCTACTCCGCGGCCCGGGAAGCCAGCATAGCGGCAGCCCGGTAGGGATCGAGACGGCGGGCCTCGAGCTCGTCGGCCAGCTGCGGGTCGGCGCGAAGGGCCTCGGCGGCGCGAAGCCGGAACCGCTCGGCGGCCAGGCTCTCCACCTCGCGGATCAGCCGGGACCGACGCTTGGCCGCGAGGGCGCCGGATGCCGCCAGGTGGTCGCGATGGGCTTCGATGCCCTCCCACAGCTCCTCGATGCCCTCCCCCTGGGACGCCGAGGCGGTCAGGACCGGCGGATCCCAGTCGCGAGCCGCACCGAGGTGCAGCATCTGGCGGAGTTCGCGGACGACCTCCGGCGCCCCGTCGCGATCGGCCTTGTTGACGACGAAGATGTCGGCGACCTCGAGGATCCCGGCTTTCGCCATCTGCACGGCGTCGCCCAGGCCGGGCGCCAGCACCACCACCGCGGTGTCGGTGGCGGCCGCCACGTCGACCTCGGCCTGGCCCACCCCCACGGTCTCGACCACGACGCGTTCGTACCCCGCCGCGTCCAGGATGCGGACCGCTTCAGGAGCCGCCAGCGCCATGCCACCAAGATGTCCTCGGGTAGCCATCGACCGGATGAACACGCCGGGGTCGGTGGCGTGCTCCTGCATGCGGACGCGATCGCCCAGCAGCGCGCCACCGGTGTACGGGGAGGTCGGATCGACCGCCAGGACGGCGACGGGGAGGTCGCGGGTCCTCGCCGCACCCACCAATCCGGCCGCGAGGGTCGACTTGCCCACGCCGGGCGCCCCGGTCAGGCCGATCGTCGCGGCCGCGCCGGTGCGTGGATACAGACCCGCGGAGAGCGACTCCAGGTCGGCATCGCCGTCCTCGACGGCTGAGATCGCGCGGGCCACCGCGCGGCGTTCCCGCGCCAGCACGCCACGGACGAGCTCGTCGACCTCCATCGGTCGCAGCCTACCCGCCACCGCTCGCCGTCTGGGCAGGGGCTGCGCCGGGGATCGCCTGGAGGGCATCGCGCAGCGAACGGCAGTACTCACGTTGCCGCAGCAGGGCAGGATCCCGGTCATCGGGCACCCTGGAGGCCACCATGGCGAGGTTCACCTGTTCGCGTTGGAGACGATGCAGCAGCGAGGCCGCCCGAGACCCCGCGCGCCGGCGCATCTGTGCACGGGCGGCCCGGCGTCGCTTGGGCGAGGCGAGCACCTGCAGCTCCTCCGAGGAGATGCCGTCGAGTCCGACCTCCCCCGAGAGGGAGGCCTGCAACCAGCGCTGCTCCCGGCGCCGGGCGAGCCAGACCGCGATGCCGACGAACGCCAGCAACGGCAGCCCTTTGACCGCCGTCGCGACCGGCACCATCAGCCAATCGGCACCGGTCCAGGGCTCCGCGGGGAAGAAGTCGAGCAGCGGGGAGTTCCATAGGAAGTGGCCGAACACCGCCAGAGCGCACAGGCCGGCCGCGATCCACAGACGGCGGCCAAGCGGTTCGGTGGCGCGGCGCGAGACCACCACCCCGATGGCCATCCCCACGAGCCCGGTGTAGAGCACGTGCGAGTACAACCCGCTGGCCACCACCCGCAGGAAGAACCCTTGCAGCACCCCTGCCGGCTGGCCGCCGAACACGCTCATGAAGTAGAAGACGTCCTCGACGATCGCGAACCCCAAGCCACACACGGCCCCGTAGACGAACCCGTCCATCACGTCGTCGATCTCGTCGCGCGCGATCAGGTAGATCAACACCACGCCGCAGCCCTTCAGGGTCTCCTCGACGAACGGCGCGGTCAGCGCGGCGGTCCAGCGCGCTGCGAACTCGGGTCCGCCCACCCTCGCGACCGTGAGCCCCCACCCCAGGTTGCCGATCGCCGACAGGGTGGTGGCCGCCACCGCGCCCCACACCAGGGCCGCGGCGACCAGCGACAGCGGCTCGCGCTCGTAGAGGTCCAGGAAGTAGACGACCAAGAACACCGGCAAGGCGTAGAGGGCCAGCAACAACCAGGACAGCGCCCACCCCGAGGCGGAGATGTTCCGGTAGAAGCTCTGCTCGGCGAGCGCTACCAGGCCGGTCGCCACCACGATCACCACGTACAGCCAGAACGCGGGCTGACGAGGCTGGAAGAACCCCACGTGGTGCAGGCTGGACCGCCGGAACCCTCGCCGGTAGGCCACCGCCACGGTTCAGGTCACCTCGGCTTGATCGATCATCGTGTGGATGTCGCCGTCGATGAACGCGAGCGAGCCCTCGGGGCCCAACCCGACGAAGACCACGCCCCGGCCCGACGGATCGACCACGGCGGTGACCTCGCCTTCGATCGACCCACCGGACTCCGGATCGACGCCGACGAAGGTGAACCGGGCGCCCGGCGTGCCGTCGGCCAGCACGACCGGTTCCAGTCGGTCCGAGACCGTCAGCTGCGTGAACGATGGCGTCAGGGCTTCGTCGACGACGGTGCGGGCGAGCACGTCGGCATCGCCGGGCGAGGCGCCCCAGTCCAGCACGAGCAACGTGCCGTTGCCGCGGGTGAGCTGCACGAGCGGGCGTCCGTCGACGCTGCCCGGGTCGGCCGGCTCCCATCCGGACAGGGGCTGCACCTCCACGAGGCCCGGGAACCCCACGGGCGGTCCGGCCGGTTGTGCCAACGCACCCGCCACCACGAACCCACCCACGGTGGTGAGCACGATCACCCCGAGGACCGCGAACGTGGGGAGCCATGCGTGCTCCCGGCGCTGCACCCACGCCGCTTCGTCGGGACGGGCGGGTCTGGGCGTCGACGTCACCGGGACCCCTCGTGCACGTTGAGGAGCTTCGTCAGGCGGATGACCTGGAGGGGATGACGAACCAGGCCCTGGATCCGCACATGACCTCGCGCGATATCGCCGATCAGCGATCGCCCCGCGTGGGAGAAGGGATCGGGCAGGCCCCACCGCAAAGGGGTAGCGACCACCGACAGCAGTCGTCCCGAGTCGGCGTGGATCCGCACCTGGGCCGCCGGATCGGATCCCTCGGCCACGACGACGGCATCGCGACCGATGCGCAACGTGATGTCGACGCCGGCGTCGTCGGCCTCGATCGTCACCACGGAGGGGTGCAGGAGCCTGCGTCGCGAGGGATCGGCCGCGAGGTTCTGCTCGATCAACCCCCCGAGCATCTCGGCGAGGCCGCTCGGCTCGGCGTCGACGAACGTGACGATCACGGCGTCAACAGGACCTTCGTCGCTTCGCGCCGGTCGAACAGGTCGTAGCCGCGCGGCGCATCCTCGAGCGGGAGCCGATGGCTGATCAGCGGCAACGGATCTATGGCGCCCGCCTGCACCTGGGCCATCGCCCGTTTCCACCAGGCGTGCACCGGACACAGACCGGCGAACCGCACGTCGAGGGCACGTGCCCAGTACACGCCGAGTTGGAGTTCGACGGTCTCGCCGGCGTACATGCCCACCACGACGACCTTCCCCCCGCGGCGCACGACGTCGATCGCGGACTCGAACGCGGCGGGATGGCCCACCGCATCGAGCACGACGTCGGCGCCGCGGCCCTCGCTGAACCCCTCCACCGCGGTCTGCGGGTTCCGTTCGGCGATGTTCACCGGTGTGGCACCGAACGCCTCGGCGAGCGCGAGGCGATCGGGTTCGCGATCCAGCGCCAGGACGTTCCGCACCCCGAGCGAGCGCAACGCCTGCACGGTGAGGAGCCCCACGGGCCCCATGCCCAGCACCGCCACCACGTCGTCGGGACGAGGCTCGGCGATCGAGGCGGCGTAGAACCCGGTGGTGAGCACATCGCCCACGAACACGGCGGCGTCGTCGGGAACGTCCTCGGGGACGGTCAGCAGGTTCGTGTCGGCCCACGGCACCCGAACCCGCTCGGCCTGGGCGCCGGGAAGGTCGCCGCCGAAGGTGCCGCCGCCCAGGATGGCCGAGTCCTCACACAGCTGGGACTGCCCGCGACGGCAGAACCAGCACGTGCCACACGCGATGTCGAACGCCACCACCACGCGATCGCCGGGGGCGAAACCCGCAACGCGGTCGCCGACCGCTTCGACGATCCCCACGGCCTCGTGGCCCATCACGTCCCCTGGCGCCACCGGCGCCTTCAGGTGGAAGAAGTGCAGGTCCGACCCACAGATCGCGGCGCGAGTGACGCGGACGATCGCGTCGGTGGGCTCGAGGAGCTCGGGCTCGGGCACATCATCCATCCGCACGAGGCCCGCCTCGGCGAACACCACCGCGCGCACGGCCCTCAGCCCTCGTCGGGGAACGTGGTCGGAACCTTGCTGCACAGATGCACGAGTTCGTCGGCGGCCTTCACGTGCCGCACGATCGTGGGGAGATCGCCACGCACCCGCAGCTTGCCCTGCATCATCGCCCGCACGGGATCGAGTTCACCGAGCACGACGTCCTTCCACCGCGAGTAGGGCGCGCGGATCACGTACTGCGCGGTCTCGCCTTGCTCCGGATCGACCAGGCCGCCACCGCGGCACGTGCCGTGCCACAGGTCGAGGTAGCCCCAGGTGTCGTCCGGCACGCCGCGGTCGGGCTCTGCCTCGACAAGGAACGCGATGTCGCCCTCCCAGTCCTTGGCGGCTTCCAGGTAGTCGGCCGACGCGTTGATCTGTCCCACGAGGTCTTGGAACCACGGATCGGTCGGGAACAGCGGCACGGACGGAACCCCTTTCGTCGGGCCTCAGCATACGCAAGCCGGCTCCGCGGCCGGCCACGAGGCTGGCCACGAGGCTGGCCACGAGGCTGGCGGGGTCTACGAGGTGGTGAGGATCAGCGTCAGCCCGATGATGTTGAACACCATGTGGGTCGCGATCGGCGCCACGATCGAGCCGCGCCACTGGTAGATGGCGGCCAGCGCGAACCCGGTGCCGGTCATGAGCCCCACGAGGAGCACAGCGTCCTGCCACGGCCCCGACCAATGGACGAACCCGAACATCACCGCCGACACCACGGCACCCAGCCAGAACCCATGGCGGTCCCGGAGCGAGCGGAAGATGAGGCCGCGGAACATGAACTCCTCGGTGATCGGAGCCACGAACACCGTGGCGACGACCGCGAGGATCTTGCCGCCGGTGGACAGGCTCTGGGCATCGATCTGCTCGGGGGTGGTGGTGGGCAGGTTCGACAACGCCTCGATCAGCGAAGACAGGACCGGCGCCACCACCAGGCCGAGCACCAGGTAGATCGCCGGGGCCAACACGAGCGCGAGCAGCACGTCGCGCGACCGGATGGCCGGGCTGCCGATCCCGAGGGATGCGAGCCAGTTCGGGTACCGCCGCGCGAGCCACCAGGAGACCAGGGCGATCGTCGCGACGTTGCCGACCAGGGTCGCCGCCAGCAGCGGAGCGCTCGCGCCGCCGTCGCCGGCCCGCGAGAAGTCGTAGTTCATCAAGGCCAACGTGACGGCGCCCAGCACCATCTGCCCGATCAACAGGTACACGATGAAGAACAATCCGAGGGCTTCCCAGACGGTCCAGCCGACCGGTGAGCCCCCGTTGATCCCAGTGCCCCGAACGGTGACGACCGCATCGGCCGACCGCCAACCCAGGTTGTCGTCGCCGAGGTCGGGGCGCGGCGGGGGGCCCTCGATCACCAGGGCTCCGTCGTCGCCGGGACGCTGACCCGCCGCACGTCGGCGCCCAGGTGGGTCAGCTTGTCCTCGAACCGCTCGTAGCCCCGATCCAGGTGATGCAACTCAGAGATCTCGGTGACCCCGTCGGCGACGAGCGCGGCGATCACCATGGCGGCGCCCGCGCGGATGTCGAGGGCGCGGACCGGCGCCGCCGACAACCGGGGAACGCCCCGGATCACCGCGTGATGACCTTCGGTCCGGATGTCGGCGCCCATGCGCCGCAGTTCGTCCACGTAGAGGAACCGGCTCTCGAACACGTTCTCGGTGGCGATGCTGGTGCCCTCGGCGGTGGCCAGCATCGCCATCAGGATCGGCTGGAAGTCGGTGGCCACGCCGGGGTAGGGCAAGGTTACGAAGTCGATGGCCCGTCCACGCCCGACCTGCCGCACGCGGATACCGTCCTCGATCCGATCGATGAGGGCGCCCGCATCGGCGAGCTTGGTCAGGAACAGGTCGAGATGGTCGGCCCGGGCATGCTCAAGCAGGAGGTCGCCACCGGTGGCGACGGCGGCGGCGGCCCACGTCCCTGCCTCGATGCGGTCCGGGATCGTGACGTGCTCGGTCCCGGTGAGTTCGCCCACCCCGTCGATCTCGATCGTGTTGGTGCCGGCGCCCTCGATCCGCGCGCCCATCGCCACCAGGAACGCGGCGATGTCGGCGATCTCCGGCTCCCGCGCGGCGTTGTCGATCACGGTGGTCCCGCCCGCACGGACCGCCGCCATCATCAGGTTCTCGGTGGCGCCGACGCTGGGGTAGTCGAGCGTGATCGCCGCCCCCCGGAGCCCGGCGGTCTCGGCGACGAGGAAGCCGTGCTCGGATCCGACGTGGGCGCCCATGCTGCGGAGGCCCGCGATGTGCAGGTCGATGGGACGCGACCCGATCTCATCGCCTCCGGGCATCGCCACACGAGCCTGACCGGCCCGCGCCAGCAGCGAGCCGAGCACGGCGGTGGAGGCGCGCATGCGGCGCACGAGTTCGTAGGGAGCCTCGACGGACGTGAGCGTCGTGGCGTCGATCGTCACGGTGTTGCCGTCCCAGGCGACGCCGGCGCCCAGATGCTCGAGGACCTCCCCCATGGTGAAGCAGTCCTGGATCCTGGGCACGTTGCGCAGCACGGTTCGGCCGGGGGCGAGCAGCGCCGCGGCCATGAGTTTGAGGGCGGAGTTCTTGGCGCCGGAGACGACCACCGCCCCCTCCAGGCGCGCCCCTCCCGTGACGAGGAGGCGTTCCATGAGGGCATCAGTGTAGGGGCCGATGGCCCGTTCCGGCCTCAGCCTGCCAGGTTGATCCTGGCCTGGGCCTTGAGGAGGGATTCCTTCACACCGGCGAGATCGGCCTCGGCATCTGCCGTGTCTCGCTCGCGGAGCCGGTCCTCGAGCTCGCTCACCCGCCGGCGGGCGCCCTCGACGTCGATCTCCTCACGCATCTCGGCATTCGCCGCGAGCACGTCTACCCGTGTGGCATCGCCGTGCGAGGTCACGTGCATGAACCCACCGTCGACGACCGCCGTGATCTCCGGACCGTCACCGCGCAGGATCCGCAGCGGCCCGATCGCCAACCCGACCATCATCGGGGCGTGGCCGGACAGGATGCCGACCTCACCCGCCACGCCTCGCGCCACCACGGTCGAGGCCTCCCCCGACCAGAGCTCGCGCTCGGGCGTGACGACGTGGACATCCAGGGGCATGCGCTAGGCCGCCTCGATCGTCTTGGCTTGCTCGATCGCTTCCTCGATGCCGCCCACCAAGAAGAACGCCTGCTCCGGCAGATGGTCGTACTCGCCCTCGCAGATGCCCTTGAACGAGGCGATCGTCTCGTCGACGGGCACATACTTGCCCTCGATCCCGGTGAACTGCTCGGCCACGAAGAACGGCTGGGACAAGAACCGCTGGATGCGACGCGCCCGCGACACGATGACCTTGTCCTCTTCGCTGAGCTCGTCGATGCCGAGGATCGCGATGATGTCCTGCAGCTCCCGGTAGCGCTGGAGCGCCTGCACGACGCCACGCGCCACCCGGTAGTGGTCGGGGCCGACGATGTCGGGCTGCAGGATGTTCGACGTCGAGGCGAGCGGGTCGACGGCCGGGTAGATCCCCAGCGAAGCGATGTCCCGCGAGAGCACCGTGGTGGCGTCCAGGTGCGCGAACGCCGTGTGCGGCGCCGGGTCGGTGATGTCGTCGGCCGGGACGTAGATCGCCTGCAGCGAGGTGATCGAACGGCCCTTCGTCGAGGTGATGCGCTCCTGCAACTCGCCCATCTCGTCGGCGAGCGTGGGCTGGTAGCCCACCGCCGAGGGCATGCGCCCGAGCAGCGTCGAGACCTCCGAACCCGCCTGGGTGAACCGGAAGATGTTGTCGACGAACAGCAGGACGTCCTTGCGCTCGACGTCGCGGAAGTACTCGGCCATCGTGAGCGCCGACAACGCCACCCGCGCGCGCGCGCCCGGCGGCTCGTTCATCTGGCCGTACACCAGCGCGCCCTTGGACCGCTTGAAGTCGCCCGGGAAGATGACGGC
>DATLPI010000334.1:0-26305 GCA_035535815.1 Actinomycetota bacterium
CGAGGTCGCCGTCATGGCCTTCCTCGAAGGGAAGATCCCGCTCACGCGCATCGTCGAGCTGGTCCAGACCGTGGTCGACGAACATGAACCGGCGTCGGTGGTCTCCGTCGTGAACATCGAGCGCGCCGACACCTGGGCGCGCCAGCGGACGGCGGAGATCATCGAGGATCGCTAGCGAAGGACTTCCCCCGTGACCTGGCTCCTCGGCGTCCTCATCTTCTTCCCGTTCCTCACGATCATCATCGCGATCCACGAGGCCGGGCACTTCTTCGCCGCGCGCCACTACGGTATGAAGGTCACCGAGTACTTCGTGGGGTTCGGTCCGTGGAAGCTGTGGTCCCGCCGCAAGGGTGAGCTCGAATATGGCGTGAAGGCGATCTGGGCCGGCGGCTACGTGAAGATCGCCGGGATGAACCCCTACGAGGAGAACCCACCCGAGGACGCCCCACGTCTCTACGGCGCCAAGCCTCGGTGGCAGCGAGCCATCACGATCTTCGCCGGACCGGGCACCCATTTCGCGCTCGGGGCGCTGATCTTCGCCTTCACCTTCTACTTCTTCGGCAACGTGAACGATCCCAACCCACAGATCGGCCTGGCCAAGGTCGAGACCACGATCGACGGTCAGACGGCCCCCGCGTCCGTGGCCGGGTTGCAGGTGGGCGACATCATCGTGTCGGTAGGCGAGGTGGTCGAACCCACGAGCGAACAGCTCGCCACGATCTTCACCGATCAAGCCGAGGACCGGCCGGGTGTGCCGATCGATGTCACCGTGGACCGCAACGGGGATGTGATCACCGTGCCCGTGGCGCCGGTGATGACCACGAACGAGGACGGCGACCCCACGGGTCGCATCGGCGTGGAGCTCCAGGTGGTGACCGCGCGGATGGGCCCGTTGACCGCGATCAAGGAGGGCGTCCTCGAGGTCGGCCGCACGGTCGAGGAGTCCATCCACCAGATCGCGCGGGTGTTCAGCCCGGCGGGGATCTCACGCACGTTCGGCCTCCTGTTCAACGACCAGGCGCGCGACCCCACACGTGATTCGACCTCGGTGGTGGGCATCTCCCAGCAGGTTGGCTCGATCGGTTCGGACGGCGACTGGGCCGTGCTCTTCTACTTCTTCGGCTTCATCACCGTGTTCATCGGGCTCATCAACCTGCTGCCGCTGCCACCGTTCGACGGCGGCCACCTCGCCGTGCTGCTGATCGAGAAGATCCGCGGGGGCCGGGCGATCGACATGCGCAAGCTGATCCCGGTCTCTGCGACGGTGCTCGCGTTCTTCGTCACGTTCGTGGTCGCCACCATGATCCTGGACGTCACGAAACCCTTCGCCTTGCCCTGATCGCAAGCGTCGTTGCGGCGCAAGGCAACACGATTTCTCAACACCACCACGTTCCGCCCGCCACACGGCACGACTACGATTCCCCCCATGAGCGAACAGACCGTGCTGGTGGTCGACGACGAAGAAGCGATCGCGGAAGCCGTCCGCGCGAGGCTCGAGAGCGAGGGCTATCGGGTCTTCGTGGCCGATGACGGACCCCAGGCGATCGAGCTCCATGCGGAGCACCACCCCGACCTGGTCGTGCTCGATCTCATGCTCCCGGGCATGGACGGTCTCGAGGTCTGCAAGCAGATCCAGCGCGACGGATGGACCCCGGTCCTCATGCTGACCGCGAAGGCCGAAGAAGCCGACAAGGTGGTGGGCTTCGCGGTGGGCGCCGACGATTACCTCACCAAGCCGTTCAGCCTCCGCGAGCTCGCCTCTCGCGTGAAGGCCATCCTGCGCCGGATGGAGCGCATCCGCTCCACGCATGACGACGGGCCGCTCGATCGTGGTGGCATGGTGATCGATGCGAACCGTCGTCGCGTCATGGTCGACGGAGACGAGGTGGGCCTCACCCCGCTCGAGTTCGAGATCCTGTTGAGCCTCGCGCGCGACCCCGGCGTCGTGATGTCGCGCGATCAACTGATGGACCGCGTGTGGGGCTACCGCGACTACGCGGGCGGGCGTGTCGTCGATTCCCACGTCGCGCGGATCCGCCGCAAGCTGCACGAGGACGGTAACGAGCCGCGGTTCATCCGCACCGTGCACGGCGTGGGGTACGCCTTCCAGGAAGGGTCGTGAGCGCCAGGCCGCTCGAGAAGCTGCCCACGATCCGGGGCAAGCTCGGTTCCACGATCGTCGTCGCCGTCGGCATCACCATCTTCATCTCCTATGCGCTGATCGGGTTCGCGCTCCGAAACTCGCCACGCGACTCCGAGGCGATCGACGCGCTCGCGATGGCTCGGAAGGTGGCGAGCGGCGAGGTGAGCGACCCGCCCGCCGGCACGATGATCGTGCGGCGCTCGGCCACGGGGGAGCTCACGGTCTCGGGCGAGAACCTGGGCATCCTCCCGCCGATCTTCGAGGACGGGGTGCCGCACTGGGGCGTGGTGGGCAGGAACGTCTACGCCTCGCTGCCGCTGGGCGACGGATCGTGGGTCACGGTGCTGACGCCCTCGCCCACGCGGGGTTTCCTGGGACGGGTCTCGGCCACGCTTGGGTTCCTCCAGAGCTTGTGGTGGCAGTTCCTGCTGGCCGGCACGATCGCGGCGGTGATCGCACTGGGGATCTCGCGATGGCTCGCTCGCGGCATGACCCAGCCGCTCCGCGACATGGCGGCGGCCGCGCGGCGGATGGAGACGGGCGACTACACCGTGCGCGTCCACACGACGAGCCGCGACGAGGTTGGCCAGCTCGCCACGGCGTTCAACCGGATGAGTCAGGAGCTGGAGAACCTGGAGACCTCGCGGCGCGATCTCGTGGCCAACGTCTCCCACGAGTTGAAGACGCCGATCACGGCGATCCGAGCCCACCTAGAGAACCTGCTCGACGGCGTGGAGCAGCCCAACCCCGAGACGCTCCAGGTGATGTTGGCGCAGTCCGAACGGCTGGGCCGCCTGGTCGAGCAGCTCCTCGATCTGTCGAAGCTCGAATCCGGCGAGGTGCCGCTGCGCCGGGAGGGCGTCCCGCTCGGCCCTGTCGTCCGGGAGGTCATCTCCGAGATCGATGTCGCTCGCGCCGACCGCGGCGTCGCCGTGCAGAGCGATGTCCCCGATGATCTGCCCACGGTCGATGCCGACCGCGAACGACTCCACCAGGTGTTGTTCAACCTGGTCGACAACGCGATCCGGTTCACGCCCGCCGGGGGAGAGGTCCGCATCGAGGCGCACCGTCACGACGGTTCCGTGGAAGTCAGCGTGGCCGACACCGGGGTTGGGATCCCCGCCGAGGCCCTGCCCCGGTTGTTCGAGCGGTTCTACCGGGTCGACAGCGCCCGGGCCCGCGGGGACGGCGGCACCGGCATCGGCCTGGCGATCGCCCGCTCGGTGGTGGAGGCCCACGGGGGCACGATCAGCGCCGAGAGCGAACCCGGCCACGGTAGTACCTTCACCTTCGATCTCCCGGTCGCCGAGGCGGCCAAGAACAGGAGGGACCCTTGAAGTCGACCACCGCGACGGTGACGATCGCCGCTCCCGAGCGCTACGCCTACCTCGATCTCACCGAGGATCTGCAGCGAGCCATCAAGGACGCCGGCGTCACCGAAGGCGCCGCGATCGTCTTCTGTGCCCACACCACGTGCGCGCTGTTGATCAATGAGTGGGAGGACGGCGCCATGGCCGACTTCCGGCGGCAGATGACCGACCTGGTGCCGCACGACGGGGTCTACTACCAGCACGACGATCTCGAGGTCCGCACCCAGAACCTCAACCCGGACGAGCGGGTCAACGGGCACGCGCACGTCAAGGCGATGCTGCTCTCGGCGACCTCGCACGCGATCCCAGTGGTGGCGGGCGAGCCGGGCTTCGGCACGTGGCAGCGGCTGATCTTCTTCGAGATGGACGAACCGAAGGACCGCACGATCACGTTCCACGTGTTCGGGTCGTGAGGGACCTGCTGCTCAGGCGCGCCCGTAGACTGGGTGGGCGATGACGATCCCCCGCCGCGCGACGCGCCAGCTCCACATCGGGGGCGTCGCCATCGGCGGTGACGCCCCGGTCTCGATCCAGTCGATGACCACGACGAAGACTTCCGACATCAACGCCACCCTGCAGCAGATCGCCTCACTCGTGGCGTCGGGGGTGGACATCGTCCGGGTCGCCGTCCCGCACTGGGAGGACGCCGAAGCGCTGGTGGCGATCGCCGCGAAGTCCACCGTTCCGGTGGTGGCCGACATCCATTTCCAGTGGAAGTACGCGATGGCCGCGCTGGAGGCCGGGATCCAGGGCCTCCGCATCAATCCCGGCAACATCAAATACCAGGACAAGGTCCGGCTGATCGCGCGCGAAGCGAAGGCGCGCGGCGTGCCGATCCGGATCGGCGTCAACGCGGGCTCGCTCGAGAAGGACCTGCTCGCCAAGTACGGCACGACCACCACCGCGGCGCTCGTGGAATCCGCGATGAACGAGGCGCGCATCCTCGAGGACGAGGACTTCTTCGACATCAAGATCAGCGTGAAGCACTCCAACCCACTGGTGATGATCGAGAGCTACCGGATGCTCGCCGAGCAGTGCGATTACCCGCTGCATCTCGGGGTCACCGAGGCAGGTCCCATGCCGCTCGGCGGGGTGAAGAGCGCCGTGGGGATCGGCACCCTGCTCGCCGAAGGCATCGGCGACACGATCCGGGTCTCCCTCACCGACGATCCGGTGGAAGAGGTGAAGGTGGGCAATTCGATCCTGCAGTCGCTGGGGCTCCGCAAGCGAGGACTCGATCTGGTCGCCTGCCCGTCGTGCGGCCGGGCCGAGGTCAACGTGCTCGAACTCACCCAGAAGGTCAACGCGGCCATCGAGAGCGAGAAGTTCACCGTGCCGATGCGGGTCGCCGTCATGGGCTGCGTGGTGAACGGGCCCGGCGAAGCGCGTGAGGCCGACGTCGGGATCGCATCGGGTGCCGGGCTGGGATTCATCATCCGCCAGGGCGAGGTCGTGGCGAAGGTCCCCGAGGACGAGCTCGTGGACGCGTTGCTCACCGAGGCGAGGAAGGTGGCGGCCGAGAAGGTGGCCGCCGGCGAAGCGTCCGACTGAACCTCGGTCGGCCCCCTCCAGTCGAACGCCATCTCCGGCCGATACCCTCATCCACCATGACGCGACGAACGATCGGCCTCCTCGCCCTGGTCCTGTCGGCCGCACTCGTGGTCCCCACCTCGGTGGCGGCCCGGCCCGCCCGCCCACCCCACGCCGCCGTCCCCGGCACGACGTGTTCGCTGTTCCCGTTCGACAACGTCTGGAACATGGACATCTCCAAGCTCCCGGTTCACCCGAAGAGTGATGTGTGGAAGAAGGCGATGCACGCCGGGAAGACGAAGCTGCACCCGGACTTCGGTCCGCCGAACTACGGCATCCCGTTCAACGTCGTGCAGGGGGGCATGCCCGTCAAGGTGCCCATCGATTTCACGTACGCCTCAGAGAGCGACCACGGGCCCTACCCCTTCAACGGCGCGACCCCGATCGAGGGAGGCTCGGACCGCCACGCCCTCACGGTCGACTCGGACACCTGCATGCTCTACGAACTGTTCAACGCGCGCTGGAACGGCGGGGACCCCACGGCGGGCAGCGGCGCGATCTTCGATCTGAACAGCAACGACCTGCGTCACGCCGGCTGGACCAGCGCCGACGCCGCCGGGCTGCCCATCCTGCCCGGGCTCGTCCGCTACGACGAGGTGCTGGCCGGCTACATCGGGCACGCGATCCGGGTGACCTCGGACTGCACCAGCCGGAACTACCTGTGGCCCGCCCGCCACCAGGCCGGGGTGCGGGACCCGCGATGCCCCCCGATGGGCGCGAGGTTCCGCCTGAAGAAGGGCTTCAACGTGTCGAGCTACTCGAAGAACGCGAAGGTGGTGCTCGACGCCTTCAAGCATTTCGGGTTGATCGTGGCCGACAACGGGAGCGACTGGTACTTCCAGGGCACGGTCGACCACGACTGGACGAACGGCCTGATGGACCAGTTGAAGCGGGTGCCCGCGGGGGCGTTCGTCGCCGTGAACGAAGCCGGATGCAAGGTGTCGGCGGGCAGCGGGCAGTTCGCCTACGGCCCGAAGTGCCCGTCGCCCAACCCGACCTAACCGGTCACTGCACGCGGCCGAAGACCGCGAGGAGCTTGGTCTGCGTGTCGGCTCCCTCGGGCGGCACCACAGCGCTGCCGTACACGCCGTAGGACCGCAGTTCGGTTTCTCGGGGTCCATACGCGGAGAAGAGCTCGTCCGCGAACTCCCCTCGGATCGTGTCCTCGGCGTCCGTGCCACGGGCCAGATCCCACCCGTGGATCACGGCGTCGACGAAGATCTGGTCGAGATAGTCCGAGGCCGCGGTCGGCCCGGCGCTCGTGTCGACCGTTCGATCCAGCGCGCCGTCGGCCGTCAGCGCCTCGACCGCGCCTTCCGCGGAGCGGTCCCACGCGTCGAGGGGATCGTCCCCGAGCACGTCCCCGTCGAAGCGGTCGCCCACCTCGGCCACGGTGCGGCCGCCGATCAACTCGGGCACCCACAGGTTCTCGTAGGTGAGGTGGTTGACGAGCGCCCGCACGTCCCACTCCGTGCACGGGGTGGGGTTGGTCCACTGCTTGGGCTCGATCGCGTGGACCTTCTCGGTGAAGTCGGCGACCGCACGCGCGTACGCCTCCTGTTGTTCGTTCACGACGCCTCCCTGCTTTCGGGGGTCCGACCCTAACGCGACGAGCGCTCGGCTGACGAGGTCAGGCCGTAAGCGCCAGGAAGGTGCGCACGATCGTGGGGCCCTCCGGCGTCAGGATGCTCTCGGGGTGGAACTGCACCCCGAACCGAGGCAGTTCGCGGTGCTGGGTCGCCATCACCAGCCCCTCCTCGGTCCAGGCGGTGAGCTCGAGCGAGGCCGGCAGGTCGTCTCGCTCGACGACGAGCGAGTGGTAGCGACCCGCTTCGAACGGATCATGCACCCCTTCCAGGATGCCCCGGCCCTCGTGGAACACCAGCGAGGCCTTGCCATGTACGGGCTCGGTTCGGTCGACGGTGCCGCCGTACTCGACCCCGATCGCCTGATGACCCAGGCATACCCCGAGCACCGGCACCTCGGGCGCGAGCACCTCGAGCAGATCGGTGAAGCACCCCGCCGCCTCGGGACGCCCCGGCCCGGGGGACAGGATCACACCGGCGGGCTCGCGCGCTGCGAGGGCCTCGGCCGGTTCGGCGTCGCTCTTCACGACCTGGGTCTCGTGGCCCAGGCTCTCGATCAGCTGCACGAGGTTGTAAGTGAACGAGTCGTAGTGGTCGACGACCAGGATCATGAGCGCTCCTTCGGAGCGGCCAGCGTACCGCCGCTCGTGGGCTCGGCAGGGGCGACCGCGGGCAGGAGTGCCGATGCCTTGGCCTTCGTCTCGTCCAGCTCGGTCTGCGGATCGGAATCGGCGACCACGCCCGCGCCGGACTGCACGTGGGCCTTGCCGTCCTTCACCACCGCAGTGCGGATCGTGATGCAGAAGTCCAGATCACCTTCGAACCCGCAGTAGCCTACGGCGCCGCCGTACGGACCCCGGGCGTCGGGTTCGTGTGAGGCGATCAACTCCATCGCTCGCCGTTTGGGGGCGCCGGTCAAGGTGCCGGCGGGGAACGTGACGACGAGGGCATCCAGGGGATGGAGGTCGTCTCGTAGGTCGCCCTCAACGGTGGAGACGATATGCATCACCTTGGTGAACCGCTCGACCTCCATCAGCTGGGTGGGCGTGACGCTGCCGGCGACGCACACACGCCCGAGATCGTTGCGGGCCAGATCGACAAGCATCGCATGCTCCGCCTGCTCCTTGGGGTCGGCGAGCAACTCGTGCTCGAGCAGGCGGTCGCGCACGTCGGTATCACCGCGCGGACGTGTGCCCGCGATGGGACGGGTGGAGACGCGAGCGCCTTCCACGCGCACCAGCGGTTCGGGCGAAGAACCCGCCAGCTCCATGCCCAACATGCGCACGAAGAACATGTAGGGCGCCGGGTTCGCGACGCGGAGCCGCCGGTAGATCGGATACCCACCCTCAGGCGCGGGGAACGTGACGCGCCGTGAGGGGACGCCCTGGAAGATGTCGCCGGCCAGGATGTGTTCCTTGAAGGACGCGACGATCTCGCGGTAGCGCTCGTCGGCCATGTTGGGTTCGCCGGACAGATCGCCGGGCGTCGCTGCCCCGACGGCGGCGAGCGGCGGGGCGGTGGCAGCCCCGATCGTCGTCGCCATGGCCTCGAGCGCTTCTACCCCGGCGTCGTAGGTGCCGGCGGGGAGATGGGTGACCAGGATCAGCCGCTGCTTCCAATGGTCGAACACCACCGCGCGGTCGACGACCAGGAGCCCGATCGGGGGCACGGGGGCCGACCCGGGGTCGGGCACGGGATGCCCGTCGAGCAACTCGGCCGCTTCGAACGCGAAGTAGCCCATCAGCCCGCCCGTGAGCGGTGGAAGCCCCGGCAGGCGCGGGGCCCGCAACGACCTCGCGATCCGGATCAGCCCTTCGCGAACCGGGCCGCTATCGGGCACGTCGATCGGGATCGTGCGCGCTCGTTCGGTGACCTCGATGCCGTCAAGACCGGCGACGATCGTGGCAGCCGGGTCGCCGGCCACGAACGAGTATCGGCCCCATCGTTCGGAGCGCTCCACGGACTCGAACAGGACCCCCGGACCGTCGCCGGCCAATGCCGGGAACAATCCGACCGGCGTCGAGACGTCGGACAGGAGCTCAGCCCACACGGGAACCAGCGGCCACTCGGCCGCGAGGGCGTCGAACGTCTCGCGATCGGGGCGGACCTGCAGTTCCACGATGAACCTCCTCGGGAAAACGAACGACCCCGGACCGTCTGGCCCGGGGTTCGCGGTGGTGCCGTGGTGATGGTGGCTACGGACGCGCGGACGCCGGGCTCTCAGAGCCCTGGCGCCAGACCCAGCGGTTGCCACGCGTCGTCATGGCCGCAGATTGTGACGGCTCGTGGGCCGAGGCGTCAATCACGCCACCTGCGCACCGAGGAACGGTCCTCGTCCGGGGTTCCCTCAAGGGCAACGCGGTGCTAGGGTGCCGCGAAACGCTCGAAACTCCCAGAACCCAGCAGAAACCCAGCCAGAAACCCAGCCAGAAACCTAGCCAGAAAAACCTAGGAGGAAACGTTCATGGTGCCGGCCCCCCGCTCGGCACGACGACCGCGCTCGACGCGTCGCCGTGCTCTGACCCTCGCTCCGATCGCCGCAGCCTTGGTCGCCGTGCTCGCCCAGCCTGCCCTGGCGGCCGGTTCCATCGCCAGCTGGGGTGGGAACACCTATGGTCAGCTCGGGGACGGCACGTTCACGGGCCACGGTTCGGCCACCGCGATCGCGAGCCTCACCGGCATGGTGGCGCTCCACGGTGGACGCGACCACGTGGCCGCGCTGAAGTCCGACGGCACCGTGTGGACCTGGGGACGCAACCAGTACGGCCAGATCGGCGACGGCACCAGCACGAACCGCCCCAACCCCACGTTGGTGACGGGCCTCACCGACGTGATCGCGGTCGAGACCGGCCATTACAACAGCATGGCCCTCAAGGCGGACGGCACCGTCTGGATGTGGGGCTGGAACAAGTACGGCACCGACGGTGACGGCACGACGACCAAGCGAACGCGCCCGGTACAGGTGAAGAACCTGACGAACGTGGTGGCGATCGCGGGCGGTCGCGATCAGATGCTGGCGGTCAGGTCCGACGGCACGGTGTGGGCCTGGGGCTACAACGCCTTCGGCAACCTGGGCGATGGCACGTTCACCACACGCACCACCCCAGTGCAGGTCAGTGGCCTCACCGGGGCGATCGACGTGGCAGGCGGACGTGACCACTCCCTGGTGCTGAAGTCCGACGGCACCGTCTGGTGCTTCGGCTACAACGTCCACGGCGAATGCGGCGTCGGCAACACCAGCAACAAGAACCTGCCCGTCCAGGTGAGCGGTCTCACCGGTGTCACCGCGATCACCGCGGGGGCGAACCATTCCGTGGCTCTGAAGTCCGACGGCACGGTGTGGACCTGGGGGCAGGGCTCGAACGGCCGGCTCGGCAACAACTCCACCTCGAACCGGCTGACCCCGGTGCAGGTCTCCAACCTCACCGGCGTGGTCGCGATCGGAACGGGCCGGATGCACACCCTCGCCGCCAAGTCCGACGGCACGGTGTGGGCTTGGGGATTCAACGCCACGGGACAGCTCGGCAACGGCAACACCACGAACCAGAAGGTCCCGGTGTTGGTGCAGGGTTTGACCGGCGCCACGATGTTCGGTGGCGGTCGCGACCACAGCGTCGCGCTCGTGCCCTAGTCAGCGTCGGTCGCCCGGCTCCGCCCCGACGGGGCCGCTATCCTGTGCCCTCATGCGACTGTCGCGTTCGTTCACGCCCACGCTCCGCGAGGATCCGGCCGAAGCCGAGATCGCGAGCCATCGGCTGCTCCTGCGGGGAGCGTTCGTGCGGCAGGTGGCTGCGGGCATCTACACGTTCCTGCCGATGGGCCTGCGGACGATGCGGCGGATCGAGGCGATCATCCGCGAGGAGATGGAGGATTCGGGCGCGGTCGAGATCCGCATGCCGATCGCGATCCCGGCCGAGCCCTGGAAAGCCACCGGTCGATGGGACCTCTACGGTGACCAGCTCTTCCGATTGCAGGACCGGCACGGGCGCGACATGCTGCTCGGTCCCACGCAGGAAGAGGTCGTGGCCCCGCTGGTGGCGGGCGAGGTCTCGAGCTACCGGGACCTCCCGCTGAACCTCTACCAGGTGGAGTGGAAGTACCGCGACGAGTTCCGGCCGCGGTTCGGGTTGCTGCGGGGGCGCGAGTTCCTGATGAAGGACGCCTATTCCTTCGACCGCGACGAACCCGGGATGGCGGCTTCCTACGAAGTGATGAAGGCCGCCTACCACCGGATCTTCGACCGGTGCGGCTTGGACTACGCGGTGGTCGATGCCGAGGCGGGTCAGATCGGCGGCGGCACCAACCACGAGTTCATGGCGCGGGCCGAGGTGGGTGAGGACCTGTTCGTCGAATGCGAGCACGGTGACTACATCGCCGACCTGAAGGCCGCTCGTCCCATGGCCCCCGAGGCCGCGGCCGAGGCCACCCAGGAGCTCACCGTCGTCGACACCCCCGATACGCCGACGATCGAGACGCTGGCGGCGCTGCTCGACATCGACGCCTCGCAGTCGCTGAAGTGCGTGCTCTTCGAGGTGGGCGGTCGCACGGTCGCGGTGTTGGTGCCCGGGGACCGCGAGGTCAACGAGGCGAAGCTGGAGCAGCTGGTCTTCCCTGCGACGGTCCGGATGTTCGAGGACGAGGACTTCGCCCGACGCGGGTTCGCGAAGGGCTACGTGGGACCGCAGGGCTTCGATGAGGACGTCACGATCTACGCCGACCACACCGTGCGGGGCGGCCGCGATTGGGTCACCGGTTCGAACCAGGTCGATCGTCACGTCACCGGCGCCAACGCGGGTCGCGACTTCCGCGTGGATTCCTACGAGGATCTCGTCGTCCTGCGTGAAGGCGACGCCTGTCCTGTCGACGGCGGACAGCTCCACATCGGCCGTTCGATCGTGGTAGGCCACATCTACCAGCTGGGCAAGAAGTACTCCGAGCCGCTCGAGGCCACCTTCACCGAGGAGGATGGCAGCGAGCAGGTCTTCTGGATGGGGTGCTACGGCATCGGGATCTCCCGGATCCTGGCGGCGGCGGCCGAGCAGTACCACGACGAGGACGGGCTGACGCTCCCTAAGGTGATCGCCCCCGTCGAGGTGGTCGTGATCCTGGCGAACCACGACGACGAGCGGGCGATCGCCGAGGCCGAGCGCATCTACCGCGACCTCACCGCGGCGGGGGTCGGCGTGGTGCTGGACGATCGCGACGAGCGCGCGGGCGTGAAGTTCGCCGACGCCGACCTGATCGGCTACCCCGTGCAGGTCACCGTCGGCAAGCGGGGGATCGCCAACGGCACGGTGGACCTGAAGCTCCGCTCCACGGGGGAGCGCAGTAACGCACCCCTGGCCGAGGCCTCCCAGGCGGCGGTCGCGCTCCTCGCAACAGCGCCGTAGACCCGCTCCAGGGGCGCTCCGCGGTGCCTCGGCTATACTGACCTTCGTACAGAGCGACGAGGTGTGTCCGGAGGTGGGCTCGCGCCCACCTTCTCGTACGTAGGGGAGGGTCGAGCCGTGGACGCGGAAGCGCTGGTCAGACCCGTCGTCGAGCAGGCCGGCTTCGAATTCGTGGAGCTGGCCACCACCCGCGAGCACGGCCGCAAGGTCCTGCGTGTGGTGGTCGATCGCCCCGGCGGGGTGGACCTCGACGCGCTGTCGGAGCTGTCCGCAACGGTCTCGCGGCACCTCGATCAGGAGGGCTACGAGGACGGTCCGTACGGACTCGAGGTTTCGTCGCCCGGCATCGAACGGCCGCTGAAGCGCCCTGAGCACTTCGCGCGGTCGGTGGGCGAGCAGGTGAAGGTGAAGACGACGGCGCCCATGGCCGGGTCGAGGACCCACACGGGCACGCTGGTCTCGGCCGACGACGACGCGATCGTGATCGCGGTCGCCGACGAAGGGACCGGCGATCTGCGCGTGCCGTACGCCGACATCGTGTCGGCGAGAACGGTCGTCGACTGGGACGCCGAACTGAAGAGGAGCAACGCATGAACGCCGAGATGATCGCGGCGCTCCGAGAGCTGGAGCGCGAGAAGGGCATCGCCTTCGAAACGATCCTGACGGGTCTGGCCGAGGCGATGGCCTCTGCATACAAGACGTGGTGGAAACAGGAGAACCCCGACGCCGACGACGACTTCGTGGGCTTCCGAGCCGAGCTCGATCCCGAGACCGGTGACCTGCGCATGTGGAAGCAGGAGCTCGAGGAGATCGAGGTGCCGGCCGCCGAGGAGGGCGGCGAACCCACACTCGAGATGAAGGTCCTCGGCGAAGCAGAGGTCGAGGTGACCGACGACTTCAAAGGCCGTATCGGGGCCCAGACCGCCAAGCAGGTGATCTTCCAGAAGCTGCGTGACGCCGAGCGCGAGATGACTTACGAAGAGTTCGCCGGTCGCGAGGGCGACGTCGTGACGGGCATCGTGCAGCAGCAGGAGCGTCGCTACACCCTGCTGGACCTGGGCAAGGTCGAGGCGTTGCTGCCGCAGGCCGAACAGGTGCCATCCGAGCCCTACCGGCACGGGGAGCGGCTCAAGGCGTTCATCACCGAGGTGCGCAAGGGCACGAAAGGCCCACAGATCGTCGTGTCGCGGTCGCACCCCGGCCTGCTGAAGGCGCTCTTCGCGATGGAGGTGCCCGAGATCGAAGAGGGCATCGTCGAGATCCGGGGCGTGGCGCGTGAACCCGGCCACCGTTCGAAGATCGCGGTGATCTCGAACGAACCGGGCGTGGATCCCGTGGGCGCCTGCGTGGGCCCGAAAGGCTCTCGCGTACGCATGGTGGTCAACGAGCTCCGCGGCGAGAAGATCGACGTGGTCCCGTGGTCGGACAACCCCGGCGAGCTGGTCGCCAACGCGCTGCAGCCCGCCAAGGTCAAGGAGGTCCGCACGGACGAGGCCACCGGCACCGCGATGGTCATCGTGCCCGACTACCAGCTGTCGCTGGCGATCGGGAAGGAAGGTCAGAACGCGCGGCTCGCCGCTCGGCTGACGGGCTGGCGCATCGACATCAAGTCCGAGACCCAGGTCGCGGACGAGGCGAAGGCTCCGACCCCCCCGCCCGTCGCTGCTCCGGCTGAGGAGATCGCCGAACCGGCCACCGACGCCGAGGCCGAGCTCGAGGTCGAGGTCGCTGAAGAGGTGGTCGCCGACGAAGCGGTCGAGGAGCTCGCGGCCGAAGAAGCCGCGGTCGAGGCGATCGACGAGGTCGTGGCCGAGGAGGCGGAGGCACCCGAAGGGGTGTGACGTGGAGCCCACGCGAACCTGCGTCGGGTGCCGCGAGACCTCGCCCAAAGGCGTCTTGCTGCGGATCGTGCACAGCGCGGCGGGGGTGCAGCCGGACCCGGACGGGACGGCGCCGGGGCGAGGAGCGTACGTGCATCGGCGCGCCGCGTGCCTGGAGGCCGCGGGAGCCGAAGGGGTGCTGGCCAGGGCGTTGCGAACGGGCCTGCGCCCGGACGAACTGGGTAGGCTTAGGGATCAGATGAGGACAGGAGCGCTGTGAGGGTTCACGAACTTGCGAAGGAGCTAGGGGTCACCAGCAAGGAGTTGCTGGGGACGCTCGAGCAGATGGGGGTGAGCGGCAAGTCCGCTTCTTCCAGCGTGCCCGAGGACCTCGTTCCTCGTCTGCGCGCCTCCGGCGGCAAGGCCACGGAGGCGCCGAAACGCCGCGAAGTGCTCGAACCACCGCCCGCTCCACGCAAGCCCAAGCCGAAGAAGGCCGCGGCCCCCAAGGCCGAGCCGACGCCCGCCGATGTCGAGCCGTCCCCGGTCGCGGAGGCGCCGGCTCCCGCCGCCGCTCCCGCATCGCCCGCGCCCGCCGCCGCCCCCGCGCCCGCCGTCCCGGCTGCTGCTCCCGCGCCTGCCGCGGACGCTGCCGCCGCCCCCCCGAACGGTCGTCAGCCCCGTGGCCCCCGCAAGCCCGTCGTCCCCGAACCGCCGCGGCCGGTCCTGGAGGTCGTGCACGGTGCGACCCCACAGACGATCGCTGAAAAGGTGGGCAAGAGCCCCGCCGACATCGTGAAGCTGCTGTTCCTGGCCGGCGAGATGGCCACCGCCACCACGTCGCTCACCGACGAGGCCATCACGATGGTGGCGAGCGAACTCGGCCTCAGCGCCGAGATCGTCGGTATCGAAGACGAGATGCAGGGCATCGAGGAGATCGAAGAAGACGTCGATCCTTCGCTGCTGGCACCGCGTCCCCCGGTGGTCACGGTCATGGGCCACGTCGACCACGGCAAGACCAAGCTGCTGGACGCGATCCGCGAAACGGACGTCGTCGCGGGCGAGTTCGGCGGCATCACGCAGCACATCGGCGCCTATCAGGCACACGTCGGTGACCGCGATATCACGTTCATCGACACGCCCGGCCACGAGGCGTTCACCGCGATGCGTGCCCGCGGCGCGCAGGTCACCGACATCGCCGTGCTGGTGGTGGCCGCCGACGACGGCGTCATGCCGCAGACCATCGAGGCGCTCGACCACGCGAAGGCGGCCGGGGTGCCGATCGTGGTCGCCGTCAACAAGGTGGACAAGGAAGAGGCCGACCCGAACCGGGTGCGCACGCAGATGGTCGAACAAGGTGTCGTGCCCTCAGAGTGGGGCGGCACGAACGAGTTCGTCGATGTCTCCGCGCGCGAGAAGCTCAACCTGGACAACCTCCTCGAGACGATCCTGTTGGTGGCCGACCTCGAGGAGCTCAAGGGCGTGCCGTCCGGTCCCGCGAAGGGCACGGTGATCGAGGCGCACCTGGACAAGGGTCGCGGCCCCGTCGCCACGGTGCTGGTCCAGCGCGGCACGCTGGACGTGGGCGACGCGCTCGTGTGCGGCACCACCTACGCGAAGATCCGCGCGATGCAGGACGAATACGGCCAGACGGTCGAGCACGCCGGGCCGTCCAAGCCCGTCGTCATCCTGGGTTGGGAAGCGGTGCCGGCTTCGGGCGATGAGTTCCGTGAGGTGTCCGACGAACGCGAGGCCCGTCACATCGCGTCCGAGCGCGAGGCGAAGGTGCGCGCCGCCGAACTGGTGATCAGCCGTCCGCCCACGCTGTCCGACCTGCTCCGTCAGGCCGAACGGGCGGAGATCCCCGAGCTCAACCTGGTGGTCAAGGCCGACGTGCAGGGCTCGCTCGGTGCGCTCACCGACGCGTTCCTGAAGCTTCCGCAGGACGAGGTCCGGGTCAACATCGTGCGCAGTGCCGCCGGCGGCATCACGGAGAACGACATCACGCTGGCCATGGCGTCGCGAGCCATCGTCGTGGGCTTCAACGTGCGGCCCGACAAAGCCGCCGTCGATCTCGCCGACAAGGAGGGCGTCGACATCCGCACGTATCGCGTGATCTACGACGCGATCGATGACATCAAGGCGGCGCTCTCGGGCATGCTCGCGCCCGAGAAGCAGGAGCACGAGCTCGGCTCGGCCGAGATCCGTGAGATCTTCCGGGTTCCTCGGATCGGCGTCATCGCCGGCTGCTACGTCACGAACGGCACGATCCCCCGTGATGCCCGGGCCCGCCTGGTGCGTGACGGCGTGGTCGTCTACGAGGGCAAGATCGGGTCGCTCCGGCGCTTCAAGGACGACGTGCGAGAGGTCGCCGCGGGCTACGAGTGCGGGATCAGCATCGATGGCTTCCAGGACGTCAAGGAAGGCGACCTGATCGAGGCCTTCGAGATCCGCGAGGTCGCCCGCTCGCTGTAAACCATGCTGGTCGCCCTCGAACGGTTCGACCTGCGGATCCGCGAGTCGCATTCTTTGAAGCAGAAGCGCCACGTCGTCAAGACGCTGACCAACGGCATCCGGTCCACGTTCAACGTGAGCGTGGCCGAGGTGGACCACCAGGACCTGTGGCAGCGCACCGCGATCGCCGTCGCCGTGGTGGGTGCCCAGGAATATCACCTCCGCAAGGTGCTCCACGAGATCGAGCAGTACGTGGAGCGGTGGGCCGAGGTCGAGCTCCTCGAGAGCGAGGTCTCGGTCCACTACGAGGAGGAGTGACCGGTCGGCGGTACGCTGGGTTCATGACCCAAGGCGCACGCACCGAACGCGTCGGCGAGGAGTTCCGCGAGATCCTGGCCGAACAGATCCAGAAGTTGAAGGACCCCCGCGTGGGGTTCATCACCGTGACCGGGGTCCGTGTCTCGCCGGATCTGCGTCACGCGTGGGTGTCCTACACGGCGCTGGGCGACGACAAGGCCAAGGCCGGCAGCCGCGCGGCGATCCGCTCGGCGACCCCGCACCTGCGCAGCGCCCTGGGCAAGCAGGTGCGGCTGAAGTTCCTGCCGGAACTGGAGTTCGAGGAGGACCAGACCTTCGAACGGTCCCAGCAGATCGACGCCTTGATCGAGGAGCTCCACCGGAAGGAGCGAACCGAATGAGCAACGACAACCTCGAACGCGCCGCCGAGGCCCTGGCCGGAGCTACCGAGGTGGCGCTCGCGTGTCACGTGAACCCCGACGCCGACGCATTGGGCTCGATGCTAGGACTGGCAGCGTTCCTGCGCTCTCGAGGGGTCCGTACCGTGTGCTCGTACCCGAACGAGCCGCTGGATCCTCCCCGCTGGGCGGCGTTGCTGCCCGGATCGGAGGACCTCGTTCCCGTCCGCGACTACCCCAAGCAGCCGGCCGTGATGGTGACGTGCGACTGCGCGGCCTTCGACCGTCTCGGCGCGTTGGGCCACCCGGCGGAGCGCGCGGGCGAGCTGATCTGGATCGACCACCACCGCTCGAACGACGGCCGGGGCACGATCCCCCTCGTCGATCCCGACGCATCCTCCACCTGCGAGATGGTCTTCCGGCTGATCGAGACGATGGGCGGGCAGATGCCCGACGAGACGGCGTTGTGCCTCTACGCCGGGCTGGTGACCGACACCGGTCGCTTCCAGTACGAGGCCACCACCCCGGAGACCCTCAGGGTGGCGGCGAAGCTGCGTGAGCACCCGTTCGAGCACGCGAAGCTGGTCCAGGCGCTCTACGAGGACAACCTGGAGTCCTACCTGAAGCTGGTGGGCACGGCGCTCGGGCGCCTGGAGCACGTCGAAGACGCCGACCTCGTCTGGACCTACCTCACGCAATCGGATCTGCGCGAAGCGGGGATCCACCCGTCGGAGACGGACGACCTGATCGACGTGGTGCGGACCGCGCGGGACGTCGACGTCGCCGCGATCGTGAAGCAGCAGCGCGACGGGCGCTTCAAGGTGAGCGTGCGCTCGCGCGGCGATCACGATCTTTCCGAGGTCGCGGCGACCTTCGGTGGAGGTGGGCACCGGCTGGCGGCCGGCTATACCTCGGCACACGGTCCGGCAGAAACCATCGACCGGCTGTCGAAGGCGCTGCGCGGCGAACCCGTCGCACCGTGACCTTCCCGGGGCCCGGGGGCCGGGACGGGTTCCTGCTGATCGACAAACCGCAGGGGATCACGTCCCACGACGCGGTGGCGACGGTTCGGCGCGCGCTGGGCACGAAGAAGGTCGGACACGCGGGCACCCTCGATCCGATGGCGACCGGCCTGCTGGTCATGGGCGTGGGCCGGGCCACCCGGCTCCTTCGGTTCCTCGGCGATCAGGCCAAGACCTACGAGGGCACGTTCCGCCTGGGCGTGGCGACCACCACACTGGACGCCGACGGTGACGTCGTCCGAACGGTGCCCGTGGAGGCCCGCGATGACCAAGTTCGGGCCGCGATGACCGGGCAGACCGGCGACCTGCTCCAGCGTCCGCCCGCCTACTCCGCCGTCAAGGTCGGTGGCAGGAAGCTGTACGAGGCCGCCCGGGCGGGCGAGGAGCTCGAGGCCGATGCCCGCCCGGTGCATGTGGAAACCTTCGAGATGACGGGGCGCAGGGGCGACGACGTCGACTTCCTCGTGGTCTGCGGGGGTGGCACCTACGTCCGCGTCCTGGCTGCTGACGTGGGTGACCAGCTCGGATGCGGCGCCCACCTCACGAGGCTCCGACGCACCGCGATCGGCGGGTTCCGCGTCGAGGACGCCACGCCGCCCGATGCACCCGGCGCGCCGCTGTCGTTGGAGCGGGCCGTGGGGCATCTCCCGCGATGGACCGTCGAGGATGAAGAGGCGATCGCGGTCTCACACGGCAGGATCCTGGCGCCGTCGGGCTTGGTAGGGCCGTTCTCCGTCGTGGCGCCCGACGGCCGCACGCTGGGCGTCTACGAAGACGCCGGCACCAAGGCGGTCCCGTTGGTGGTCCTGGCTCCCGCGGGGTCGAACGATCCCGGGACCGACTGAGCCGTCCGGGGTCGCGCCTACTTCAGCCCGGCGAAGAGCGAGTCGATCGCCATCGCCAGCAGGATGAGCGATCCGAGCACGACCGCGGCGGTGAGCGCGATCCGCTGGAGGCTCCACCGCTGGATCGAGACGGGCCCGTGGGCGGGAGCGAGTTCCTTGAACCGTTGCATGATCGGGCGGGGGTCCTGCTTCAGCCGGCCCGAGAGCTCGGTGGGGATCGCCATGCCCTCGGCGCAAGCGAACGCTTCGGCGATCTCGTCGGGGGTGAAGAACGCCGTCGCCCGCTGGTAGACCCGATCGGGGTCGGACTGCAGCGCCAGGGTCAGCATCATGTTCGCCAGGTCGACGGCCTGGCGCCACGGCGTGGGGCGGCACTCCAGGCCCGACACGTCGACCAGCTGGAGGTGACCACGCTGCACCAGCAGGTTCGCGGGCTTCACGTCGCGGTGGGCCACACCGATGTCCCAGAACTGGCGGATCAGCTGGAGGCCTTCGTCGATGATCGCATCGTCCACGTCGGAATCACCCAGGTTCTTCGAATCCTCGAAGAAGCCGGTCACGAGCATGTACTCCCGGTTGGGCGTGAGCTCCACGATGCCCCAGGTCTCCGCCACCGTCACGCCGTTCATCGCGAGCACGCGCAGCGCGTAGTCCTCGTACTCGGTGAGCCGGCGAACCGACGAGAACGGGGTCTCGTCTTCGAGCTTGCCGTACATGATCGTGCGCCCCACGCGGTACCAGCGATCGGCGCGCACGTGGCTCGTGGCGTAGATCTTGCCGAACACGTGGGTGCCGTCGGCCATCGTCATGAGCAGCGGCGAGGAGCCTCCGGAACCCGCGAGACCGAACGGCTTGACCTCGGCGACGTCGAACCCCAGCTGGCCCGCCATGGCCGCTTTGACCGCATCGCCGCGGGCCCCGCTCAGGTCCAGGTGTGCTGCCTTGCCGCCCTTCGCGTAGCTCACCGGGAACGATTCATCGGGCACGAACCAGCGGTACAGTGTCTCGGTCAGCACCCAGCAGAGGACCGCGGCGTACGCGACGTTCGTGGGGTAGTCGATGCCCAGGTAGAGGCGGGACAGGCACACCAGGATCACCGCCACCCACGCCGCCGTCATCGCCCGCCTCCGGGTCCGGCCGGCGGGCGCCAGCACGAACGGCATGGCGAACACCGTGATCGCGAACGCCGTGACGTACCAGGACGGGAACGTGTAGTTGCCGCTGTCCGCGAGCACGCTCACTCCGGGGGCGGGACGTTGCTGGGACAGGAACGTCAGCACGAGCCAGTCCACGAGCACGAACGACACCAGCGCGACGACGAGGTGGCGGAACCGCTTCGTGGCGATCAATGCTCCGGCGATCCCGAGGCGAAGGAGCTGCACGGCCCCGAACGAGGAGATCAGGACCACGACCTTGACGATCTGCGTGAGCCATGACGTGCGCAGGTCCGCGAACCATTCCAGGACGTTGCTGCCGAAGGCATGCAGGTCTGGGTCGTTCGTCAGGATGAAGGCGAGCCCGATCCCGACGAGCACGACTGCCAGCGACGCCCACAGCCAGCCCGTGGCGTGGGTGTCGCGCGGCAGCGGCGGCGGGTCGCCCGAGGGGCGGCGGGTTCGGCGGGCGGTGGTCTGCATCCGGGGCAGCCTATCCGGTGCGCAGGATCCGAGCGACCCCGGGAGGTGCCCGGGGGTATATCCTCCGCGGATGGACGAGGGAGCCACCGACGCCGTGAGCGAGACCCCGACGCCGGGGGAGCCGCCCGAGGCGGAGGAGCCCAAGAAGAAGCGCTCCCGCACCCGCACGATCATCGAGGGTGCGATCTCGGCGGCGATCGTGATCGGCATCTTCGTGTTCGCGATCCCTAAGGTGGCCGACTACAGCGCCGTGTGGAAGGCGTTCCAGTCCATGACCGGGCTGGAGCTCCTCGTGTTGACCGGCGCCATGATCCTGAACCTGTTCACCTACTGGATGGCGAACATGGCGGCGCTGCCCGGGTTGCGCCTGTGGCCCGCCGCCGTGCTGACCCAGACGACCACATCGGTGGCGAACACCCTGCCGGGCGGCGGCGCCATCGCCGTGGGCCTGACCTACGAGATCCTGCACTCCTGGGGCTTCACGGGCACGAACGTCGCGCTGTACGTGGGCGTCACCGGGATCTGGAACATCTTCGTGAAGCTGGCGTTGCCGGTGCTCTCGATCGCCATCCTGGTGATCACCGGGCAGAGCAGTTCGGCGTTCGTCACCGCGGCGATCGTCGGCGTCATCGTGCTGGCGATCGCTGTCGGGTTGCTCGCCGCCGTGTTCGCGAGCGAGCGGTTGGCCCGCTCGATCGGCAACGGCATCGGGCGGATGACCGCGGCGGTCCTGCGGTTGTTCCACAAGGAACCGAAGTCCGACATGGGTGAGCGCGCCGTCAAGTTCCGGGCCGACACGATCGGGCTGGTGCGGTTGCGGTGGATCCGGCTGACGCTCACCACGATCGCGAGTCAGCTCGCGTTGTTCCTCGTCCTGCTGCTGGCCCTGCGGGCCATGGGCATCTCCGAGGCCGACGTCAGCACGGCGAAGGTGCTGGCCGTGTTCTCCTTCAGCCGGCTGCTCTCGGCCGTGCCGGTCACGCCGGGCGGCGTGGGTGTGATCGACCTGGGCTACATCGGCGGACTCGCCGCCGGCCTGCCGGAGAGCGAGAAGGCGGCGGTGGTGGCGGCCGTGCTGATCTTCCGCGCACTGACCTACGGCATCCAGATCCCGATCGGCGCGTTCACCTACATGGTCTGGCGTGCGAAGAAGGACTGGCGCAAGGACGTGCCGGCGACACCGGAAGCGACGAGCGCAGCCGCGGTCTAGTCCAGCACCGGGTCGAGCGGATCCTGCGGCGGTTCGGCCTTGCTCGCGGGTTTGCGGGCCTCGAGCAGGTTCGCGATCTCGGTCACCAGCGCCGCCGAGCCGATCGCGATGCCGGCGCCCAGCAACACCCCTGCGACCACGTCGGAGAACCAGTGGGCGTTGAGGTAGACCCGCGAGAACCCCATCAAGAAGGCGAACGCCATGGCGCCCCGCTCCCACTTCAGTCGCCTCGGTCCCGGCGGGAGGGCGACGAGCACCAGAGCCACGGCGATCGCCGCACCGGCCACCGCATGGCCCGACGGGAAGGAGAAGCCCGAGGTCTCCACGAGCGGCAACGGTGGTCGGCCTCGATGGAAGAAGATCTTGAACCACGTGAGGAGCGCTTCGGAGGCCGCCCAGGTCAGGATGAAGGCGAACATCGCTCGGAACCGGCGCGTGAACAGCAGCAGCAGGGTGACGATGATCCGGAGCGGGATCGTGACCATCCCGCCACCCGCGACGTTCAAGAACCGGAACAGCCCGGTGAGCACCACGTTGCGGATGTCGTCCATCCAGTGATACATGCTCTCGTCGAAGTTCCCGACGAAGGCCAAGGTGGTCTTCGGCGCTTCCAACTCGGGATGGCGACCCACCGCGATCAGCATGAACACCATCGCCACCAAGAGGGCGAGGGAGAAGCGCAGGGCGCGCCGGTGATCGGTCAGCATGGCCGGGGGCAGCCTATCCCACGCATGCCGGTGCCCCGGCCCCGCACAGGGTGAGGCCCAAGGAATCCTGGACCTGGGCGACGATGTCGCTTCGGGCCAGCGTCGAGACCGCGAGGTCGGCCTCGATCACCAGGGTGGGTTCGGTGTCCTGGGCGAAGGTGTACTCGTGCGTGATGCAGCCTCCGTCGAACACCAGGTACCGGCTGCCGGTGTAGGGGTTGAGGCTCTCAGGCTCTTCGAAGACCCGCATGCCGACCTCATCGGCGGCGGGGGGCACCTGCACCGCCGATCCGGTGTCGCACGAGGCGCTCATCGTGACCTGGAGCGCGTGGATCCCGGCGCGGTCGTTGTCCAGCCACAGGGTGGTCTCGGTGTCCTTGATCAGGGAGCCACCGAACTGCCACCCCGCCGGGAGCTCGGCGACGCAGGGCAGCCGCGTGGCCGACGGCACCGACTGCGCCTCGAGCACGAACACCTGTCCATCGGGCGCGGAGCATTCGGGCATGTCCTCGCCACCGCTGGTGCAGGCCGAAGCCGAGACGCCGAGCGCGAGCACCACGAGGGCCGACCGCCACCTCACGCGAACACCGCCCAGTTGGACACGATCAAGCCGAGCGTGAACAGGAGCGCTAGCAGCGCCGTGACGGTCAGGCCCACCCGACGGAGGCTCCAGCGTTGGATGCGTACCTCGTCGCGAGCGGGAGCGAGCGCCCGGAACTCCTCGAGCAGGTCGCGGCCGTCGTCCTTCATCATCGAACGCAGCTGTGTGGGGCTCGCGACCCCGCGGGTGGCGGCGAACGCCTCCGCGATCTCGTCCGGAGAGAACAGCCGGACCGCGTGTTCGTATACGCGCGGCGCGTCCGAGCGGAGGGCGAGCACCATCATCATGTTCGCCAGGTCGACCGCTTGGCGCCACGGCGACGGACGCACCTGGACGAAGAACACGTCGATCAGCTTCAGCTCGCCGTCGCGCACCATGAGGTTGGCCGGCTTCACGTCCCGGTGCGCCAGACCCTCGTCCCACATCTCGCGCACCAGTTGCAATCCTTGCTCGATCACGCCGTCGTCGATCTCGGCCTCGCCGATCTCCACCGCGCCGTCGAAGAACTCCATCACGATCATGTACTCGCGCTCGGGCGTGATCTCGACGATGCCGTAGGGCGTGGGCACCGGCAGATCGAGGTCATACATCAGGCGCAACGCGTAGTCCTCGTACTCCACGAAGCGCCGCACCGTGCCGAACGGGGTCTCGTCCTCGAGGGCGCCGTACAGGATCGTGCGTCCGATCTTGTACCAACGGTCGGCGCGCACGTGGTTCTGCGCGTAGAGCTTGGCGAACAGCTGCCGCTCGGGGCCACCGTCCTCCGACCGGACCTTGAGGCGCAGTGGGGTCGACCCTCCCGAACCCGCCAGGCCCACCGGTTCGATGTCGAGGACCCGGTATCCGAGCTGGTCCCGCACCGCGGTCACGATGGCTTCGCCGCGCATCCCGCTGACGTCGAGGTGTGCCGCCTTGCCCTTCTTGTAGGTGACGGGGAACACATCGTTGGGCGCGAACCACCGGAAGGCCGTCAGGCCGATCGCCACGCCGAGGACGCCGCCGAAGATGCACGCGCTGGCCGCTTCCACCGCGAGGTAGAGCCGTGCGATCCCGACCCCGATCAAGATCCCAGCGATCGCCCACTTGGCGGCATCGCGGTAGCGCCCGTGGGGGATCAAGGAGTAGGCCATGCCCACCAGGGTGACGGCGAGGCTGGCCATGGGCCGCGAAGGCATCGAGAACCCCTGCCACGGCGCGAGGATCTCGACCCCGAGTGGTCGGGGCCGGTGGATCACCAAGGTCAACAGGTAAGCGACGACCTCCTCGGTGATCAACGCCCCGAGGAACACGAACAGGTGACGCCACCGACGGGTTGCGATCAGCGCGACGATCGTTCCCCAGCGCAGGACCCGGATGACCCAGCGCGAGGCCAGCAGGGCGACCGCTTGCATGATCTCGGTGAGGATGTCGTTGCGTCCCTCGGCGAGCAGATGCAGGAAGGAGGTGTCGGTGCGCTCGTACAGGCGGGCCATCGGCTCGAAGAGCAGGACGCCGATCAACGTCGCGACGAAGTAGCCCACCATGAACAACCAGAACTTGCCGCTTCGACCGAGGTTGCGGGGCAGCGGGGGAGCTTCACCAGAGGGACGCCGCCGAACGTCCGGACCCAGGAGCCGCTTACGCCGCTCGTGGGTCTCCTTCGTGGTCTGTTCGCTGGTATCCACGTCTCGGGCCGAATGCTACCCCGGGGTTCCGAGGCCGTGGTTCTCGAGCCAGGTCGTCGCGATGGCCCTGGGGGCGGCTCCCGCCGAGACGGCGGCGTTCATCGCACGGAGATCATCGGTGGTGAGCTCTTCGGACACGGCGTCGAGGGCGGAGCGCACCCCGCCACCGAAGCGCTCCAGGGTGTCCGCCCGCACGATCGGCGTCACCGACTCCGCGGGCTGGAGATGGCGATCGTCTCGAAGGAGCACCAGATCGTCACCCGCCAGGGTTCCGTCGGTGGTGAAGAGCATGCCCACGTCCACGGTGCCGCGCTGGATCGCGTCGGCCGAGAGCGGCCCGCCGGTGTCCAACGGGAGGAAGGACTCGAAGTGCAGGCCGTAGATCTTCTTGAGCCCGGGCAGGCAGAGATCGCGTTCCGGGCACTCGGGTGGCCCGCCGAACACCATGGACCCCGCCCAGGGCGCGAGGTCGCTGATGGTCCGCAGCTCGAGGTCGGAGGCCGTCTCGGCGGTCACCACCATGCCGTTGCGGTTCTCGGCTGCAGCGGGCTCGAGCGCCGTGAGCCCTCGGTCGGCCACGGTGGATGCCAGGAGGGCGTTCGTCACCTCGGGATCGGCGTTCGCCGTTCCCCCCAGGAAGGTGAGCGCGCTGCCCGCGTACTCGGGCACGACCTCGATGAGGCCCAGCTGCAGGGCGGGCAGCACCACCTCGCGCGTGCCGATCGCGCGCTCCCTGTTCACCCGGAAGCCCTCGGCCTCCAGCGCACCGGCGTAGATCTCGGCGATCACCTCGCTCTCTGGGAAATCGAACGAGCCCACGGTGATGGCGTCGTCCCCGACGGCGGTCCGGGGCGCGTCGGCGCCGCGGTCGCAGGATGCTGCCACCAGGGCAAGGGTCGTCGCGAGCACCACGGTTCGGATCCGCACCGGCGCACCGTACCGCGCCGGGGTGGCGCCGGAGGCGTTCGGTACGCTCTCGCGCATGGAGATCGTGCGAGGCCTCGGGGCCCTGCCGCTGTCCGACGAGCCCTCGGTGGTGACCGTCGGGTTCTTCGACGGGGTCCATCTGGGACACCAACAGGTGTTCGCCACGACGGTGAAGCGAGCCCGCGAACGGGGCATCCGGTCGGTGGCGGTCACGTTCGACCGGCACCCACGGGAGGTACTGACACCGGGCAAGGAACCCCGGCTGCTCACCACCGTGGAGCGCAAAGCATCGTTGATCGAGGCGATGGGCATCGATGTCCTGGTGGTGCTCCCGTTCACCGCGGCGTTCTCGCGCGTGCCGGCCGAGGACTTCGTCCGGGACGTGCTGGTGGGCGGCATCCACGCGGTGCACGCGGCGATGGGCGCGAACTTCACGTTCGGGTTCAGGGCCGCGGGCACCGTCGAGACCTTGCCGCCGATGGGGGAGCCCTACGGCCTCACCGCCGAGGGCGTCGCACTGTTCGAGCTGGACGGCCGAACGGTGTCCTCGTCCTCGGTGCGGGACGCGTTGTCGGCCGGTGACCTCGCGTGGCCGCTCGCGGCCTTGGGCCGACGATTCGTCCTGGACGGCGAGGTCACCTCCG
>DATLPI010000335.1:0-2125 GCA_035535815.1 Actinomycetota bacterium
ACGATGAGCACGCCCTCGTCGCGGAGCGGTCGCAGGCGCTGGCCGAGCTCGAACAGGCGCTGGGGATCCAAGGTGGGCATGGACATCTGCAACACGGGCACGTCCGCGTCGGGATACATCACCATGAGCGGCACGTATGCCCCGTGGTCCAGGCCGTAGTCGGGCCGGTCGGCGACCGTCTCGGTGTCGGGCATCAACGCTCGCACGCGCGCGGCGAGTTCAGGCGCGCCCGGCGACCGGTAGGTCATGCGGTAGAACCGCTCGGGGAAACCGTAGAAGTCGTAGGTGAGCGGCACGCCGGTCTCGGTGGCGCCCAGCGTGAGCGGCGCCGACTCCCAGTGCGCGGACACGATGAGGATGGCCGTGGGCTTCGGGAGGTCCTTCGCCCATGCCGCGAGCTGCGAGGTCCACAACTCGTCGTCGAGGAGCGGCGGCGCGCCGTGGCCCAGGTAGAGCGCGGGTGCCGGGCCGTCGGCCTCAGTCCACGCGCGACCGTTCGTCTGATGGAGTTCGTGCGGCTGGGTGGTCACCTTGTCGTGAACCCTCTCGTCCCGTGGGATATTTCGCTGCCGCGTCCGACTCAGTCGCTCAGCGCGTCCACCGCGCGAAGCGTGTCACCCAACCGGTCGGCCAGTACCTCCGCGAACCACCGGTGGACGTCGGCCGCCAAGGCCGGGTCCGCTCGTTGCATGCGCTCGAGCGATGCTTGGCTCAATCGCAGGATCGTGCTCGGCGATTCGGCCACGACATCCGCCGTCCGAGGCGCTCCCGTGTAGAGCGCGACCTCGCCGACCACGACACCCGGACGCATCGTGCGCAACCGCAGGCGATGGCCGTCGTGCGTCGCCATCTCGACACGGAGCCGCCCCGACTCGAGCAGGAACACGTCGTCGGGCCGGTCACCCTGGCGGATCACCAGGGTGCCGGCGGGCACCTCGAGGCGCTCGAGGTAGGGGTCCAGGCGTTCGCGGAGGCCGCCCAGCGTGGAGCCGTCCGGGGCATCCCACGCCGGTCCTCCTCCGGCTCGAGCGCCCTCCAGGAGGAGGTCCTCGCATCGTTCCAGCCCGTGGTCGACGTCCTCTTCGAACCGCACCGGCGTGTCGCCCTCCACCGCGTCTCCCTGTTCGACCTGTCGCCGCACCGAGGGATCGGCCGCGGTGAGGATCACCTCGAACCCCTGCGCCCGGCCGAGCTCGACGACCCGCGAGAACGCGAGGACGGCCGAGGAATCGACCCCGGTGACCCGTCGCAGATCCACCAGAAGGAACCGCAAGGGTGGCGCCTCCGTGGATCCGAGCCGCTCACGGATCCGGTCGAGCAAGGTGATGGCAGTGCCGAAGAAGACGAACCCCTGGAGACTGACGACGTAGATGCTCGCGCCGAGGGTTCGGAGCTTCTCGCGCTCGGAGGCCGGTCGGTCCACGTTGCTCCGTCGATCCGCGCCCGAGACCGCCGCGCGCACGAGATCGGTGCGGCTGTACCGCACCGCGAACACCACGACGGCCAAGGCGAGTCCCACCGCCACCCCGGGCAGCAGTCCCCACGCCATGATCGTGGCCAAGATCGCGAGCACGATCAGCCACTCGCCGAGCGGCAGCGTGCGCCGCGCATCGACCACCCAATCGACGAGGAACCCCAGCCCCAGGAACAGGATCACACCACCCAGCAGCATCCGGGGGATCAGCGCGACGAGGGACGCGCCGAAGACCAGGGTGGCGAGCGCGACCGCCGCTGCGATGAACCCGGCGACCCGCGCCGGCACGTCCATGCGTTCGCCCAACGACGTCAGGCTCAACGCGTGGAACCCGGGGATGCCACCGGCGGCCCCCGCCACCAGGTTCGCGATGCCGGCGTCCCGCAGCTCGGTGTCGGGTTCGAACTCGCGACGGAGCATCAGCTCGATCCCGCTCGCGTTCAGGAGCGTCGCGACCACCGAGACGAACACGACGGTCGCGATCCCGGCGAACTCCTGGAAGACCGCGCCCCAATCCGCTCCGGCGATCGCGCGGAACGCCCATGGCTGCCACAGGCCCGCCTTGGGGAACGGGCCGAGGAGCCATCCGCCCGCCTCGGCCTCCGCGATCGAGGAACCGGTTACCAAGAGACCGATCGCGAACGCCACCAA
>DATLPI010000336.1:0-3099 GCA_035535815.1 Actinomycetota bacterium
GGTCACGGATCGGAAGATAGGTGACCGAACGGTCACCTGTCAACCTTTCCCTTGACCCGTACGCTCCGACCGGTCGCTGATCGGCCGCAACCACGAAGAAGGAGACCGCAGATGGCCATGGCCACGACGAAGCGCTTCGAGACACCCGACGAAACCCGCGATTTCGAACATGGCAGGGTGGACATCGTCCGCTTGGCGGGGGCGACAGCCGCTCAGTCCACCTTCGGACCAGGGTGGCGGTGGTCCACGGACATCAAGCCGGTCGTCGGCACCGACTCGTGCCAAGCGCACCACGTCGGCTATTGCATCGCGGGCAGCTTGCACGTCGTCACGGACGAAGGGAACGAGTTCGACCTCGGTGCCGGGGACGCCTACGAGATCCTTCCCGGGCACGACGCGTGGGTGGTGGGTGACGCCACGTTCTCGGGCCTCGAGTTCCAGAGCGAGACCGCAGAGAAGTTCGCTAAGAGCTAGACCGCGGCGCTGGCCGCCGCCACGCCGGTCGACTCGTGGGCGAGGGGGGAGTTGAACCCCCACGTCCCGTCAAGGACACAGGAACCTGAATCCTGCGCGTCTGCCAATTCCGCCACTCGCCCGTGGGAGACGGAATCGTAGCAGTGGTGGTCGGGGCGCCTAGGCCGGCTCGTTCTGGAGGACGCTCTGGGAGCCGTCGGAGTGTGTTCCCATGGAGAAGACCTCGACGCGGTTCCGGCCCTTCGCCTTCGCCTGGTAGAGCGCTCGGTCAGCGCTTCGGATCAGTCGTCCTCCATCGGACGCATGGTCCGGAAATACCGCAAGGCCGAAACTGGCCGTGACGGAGAGGTTCTCCTCGAAGAGCTGGATGTCGGCGATCGCGGCGCGAACGCGCTCGGCGACCTGAAGGCCGGCATCGAGGTCGGCCGCGGGAAGCAACATCACGAACTCCTCGCCCCCGTACCGCCCCGCGAAATCGCTCTCCCGCATGACCGACTGCAGCGTCGCGCCGACCGCGGCGAGCACCTCGTCCCCCTTGGGGTGACCGAAGGTGTCGTTGATCCGCTTGAAATGATCAAGATCGAACAGGATCGCCGTCAGCGGCCACACCATCCGCGACGCTTGCGCGACCAAGCGGTTCAAGATGTCCTGAACGGCGCGGGCGTTGGGCAGCCCCGTCAGGGCATCGGTCGCGGCGCGGAGCTCGGCGATCGCGAGGTTCCGCAGGTTGGCGAGGACGGGCGCCGCCTGCGTCACGGAGTCCTTGATGCGACCGATGTCGTCATCGCGGATGGCAAGAGGCCCGTTCACGTACACGGAGCCGATCACTTCGCCACTCACGAGCAGCGGGGTGCACGCACTGAACCCCTCCATCTCGCCACAGAGCGAGCAGCGAACCAACGCATCGCTTCCCGCCTCGTCCACGTGTGCCCGCGCCAGACGGACCGCGAGGCAATCGCGCGGTTTCGCCTCGCCCATGTTGTCACCGAGCGGACCGGGCGGCGGCGTGGTGAAGGCCTCGAGGCGGTCCGCGCTGTTGTTCCGATTGAGCGTCACCGCGGCGGCGCCGGGGATCGACCGCTCCAGATGATGCTTGAGGAGGCCGTGCGCCTCCTCCTCGGTCTCCGTCATCTGCAGCGCGTCCGTGAACTCGGTCTGGGTGGCCTGGTAGTCGCGAGCCGACGCCCGCTGCGTCACCATCATATTGAGCGTCTCTCCGAGGGCCGTGAGCTCGTCATGACCCCTGGGATCGGTCCGGGTCTCCAGATCGCCGGCCGCGACCCGAGCGGCGAGCGTCGAATATGCGCGCACGCGTCGGACGACGTCGCGGGTCAACCACAACGCCGCGGTGGCGCCCGCCAAGAGACCGACGACGACGAAGATCCGCAGGAGGAACAGGCTGCGGGAATACGTGGACTGCGCTTCGTTCCGTGCGGTGTTCGCCTGCTGAACCTCGGCGGCGTCGATCGCACCCACCGTCGACTTGACGGACTGCGAGAGGCTTTCGAGCCGGTCGCTGACCGTGGTGTCGGTCCTCGACGGGCCGGAGGCCGCGGCCAGGAAGGTCTGCGACTGGGTGTACGTGAGGAAGCGCTGCCAGTCGGTCTGGAGCCGCTCGGTGAGGAGCAGATCCCCGCCGGAGGGGTCGGAGGCGGCGAGTGCGTGCATCTGATCGATCTCCCGCTGCACTTGCGGCATCACGTCGTTCCGCAGCTCCGACGTCGTCCTTCGGATCGGAGACGCCTGCGTCTGGGCCACCAGCAGCCGAGACATCTCCTCCGCCTCTTCGACCGCGGTGGAGAGCTGTCCGATGGTGCGCGCGCTGTTGAGGGCGTCCTCGTAGACCGTATCGAGCCGCTGCTTCATCGACCCCAGCGCCCGGACCCCTACCACGGACACGGCGAGAACCGAGGGCACGACGACGCCGATCAGCAGGAAGAACTTCCATGCGATCGGCACGCGGATCCTCGAGGCGCTCTGGTGGTTGGCCTCCATGACTCCGTCCCCTGTGAGCTGCTTCGCTCTCCGGTCGTCCTAGGCCATCGGCCCCCGATGAGTCGGGCTTGAATGGTCGAGAACCGATCGTGAAGGCCGTAGCCTGTCGCCGCCGATGGACCGACACCCCATCCCGCCCCGGCCCGACGCCCCGTGGTTCCCCTCGCTCCCGGGGACGTGGACGCCGCCGCCCCCTCAGCTTCGGTATGCGAGCTTCTGGATCCGCGTCGGCGCGACCTTGATCGATGGGCTCGTATCCATCCCGCTCTCGATCCCCTTCTTGATCGGCATCTGGAACAGGATGTCGACGGAGATCGACCGGTCGATCGCCACGGGACAGCCCGTGGACGTGACCCCCTACCTGGGCAGATTCGCGGGGTGGGCGCTCACGCTCGCGGTGATCACGTACGCCTACCAGGCGCTGATGGTCCGGTACTTCGGCGGGACGATCGGGAAGCTGGCGGTCGGGATCAGGGTCCGCACCGACGGCGGGAACGTCGTCGGTTGGCGCGAGGCGCTCCTTCGGCCGGTCCTCCAACTGATCGTCAGCGTTGGGTCGTTCGTCCCCGGAGCCGGGCTGATCACGCTGCTGGATGACCTCTGGATGCTGTGGGACCGGCAGAAACAGAC
>DATLPI010000337.1:0-5852 GCA_035535815.1 Actinomycetota bacterium
GCGATCGTGATCGCATCAGTGGCCGGCGGACTGTCCAGCGGGTTGATCGCGGCGTTGCTGTCCTCGATGGCGTTGCCCTTCCTCTATGGGGCGCCACGGTTCCGGCTCCGTCTCAACGGCACCGAGGAGGTGGTGACCGCCGTCGTCTTCCTGGCGGTGGCCATGGTGGTGGGCCTGCTGGTGGGCGGCGCGTCCGAGGAACGCGCGCGCGCGTCCCGTCGCGAACGTGAGGCCCGGCTGCTCGGCTACCTGTCGACGAAGTTGTTGACCGGCGAACTGCCCGACCGCGTGCTGGATGATTTCGCCACGGTGCTGCTGGAACCCTTCGGCCTGGCGCGGTGCGAGATCACGGTGGAGCTGGCCGGCAGCCAGCTGCACGCGGTGGCGGCGCGACCCGACGTGACGTCTGGTGGTCCCGACGCGGTGGTCCCGCTCGTGGTCGGCACGGTGGCGTTCGGCACCCTCAAGGTGGAGCGGCCCCTCGGCAAGCGACCGTTCACGCCCGACGAGCTCGAGCTGTTGGAGGCGGCCGCCAAGCAGGCGGCCGCCGCGCTCGACCGCGCGCGGCTGGACGTCCGGGCGCGGTCCGCACAGCTCGAGGCCGAGACGAACCAGCTCCGGGCCGCGATGTTCTCGTCGGTCACCCATGACCTGCGGACGCCGCTGGCGTCGATCAAGGCGGGCGTGACGAGCCTGCTCGACCCCACGGTGCGGTACGAGCCCGAGCAGGAGACCGAGCTGCTCACCACGATCCTGGAGGAGACCGACCGCCTCAACCGCCTGGTGGGCAACATCCTCGACCTTGCCAAGATCCGCGCGGGGGCGCTGATCCCGAGCCGCAAGGACGCCTCGCTCGACGAATCGGTCGAGACGGTGATCGCCCGCATGCGGACGCGCATGGACCGGGTCACCCTCAAGCTTTCGATCCGTGACGATGTTCCCGATGTGCCGGTCGACGGCGTCCAGATGGATCAGGTGCTGACGAACCTGCTCGAGAACGCCGCCCGCTACTCCCCGGATGGCGGCGAGGTCACGGTGACGGTGGCCCCCGTGCGCGACCATGTCCAGGTGCGGGTCAGCGATCAGGGGCCGGGGATCGCCGAAGGCGACCGCGAACGCGTCTTCGAAGCGTTCTATCGTGGCGCGAGGAGTCCCGAGATGCCGGGGAGCGGATTGGGCCTCGCGATCGCCAACGCGATCGTCACGGCGCACGGCGGACGCATCTGGGTGGAGGGCACGCCCGCGGGCGGCACGGCGGTGGTGTTCGAGCTGCCGGTGGAGGGAGCGGTCATGGTCGAGGAAGCGCGAGCGTCCGAGGAGCTTGCGTGACGCTGGTCCTGGTGGTGGATGACGAGCCGCAGATCCGGCGAGCGCTCCGCACCAGCCTGGAGGCCCACGGCTACCAGGTGGCCACGGTGGGCACCGGCGAAGAAGGCGTCGTCGGTGTGGCCGAGCAGGGACCGGACCTGGTGTTGCTCGACCTGGGACTGCCCGACCTCGACGGCACCGAGGTGCTGCGTCGGATCCGTGGATTCTCCGACGTGCCGGTGATCGTGGTGTCGGTGCGCGAGGACCAGTCGGACAAGGTGGCGGCGCTCGATGCCGGCGCCGACGACTACGTCACGAAGCCCTTCGGCATGGAGGAACTGCTGGCGCGCGGCCGCGCCGCGATGCGCCGCAAGCAACCGGAGGAACCGGCGGTGCCGGTCCAACGGTTCGGCGGGCTCGAGGTCGACCTGGGACGCCGGCTGGTCTCCCGCGACGGCGAACCGATCCACCTCACGCCCACGGAGTACGGTCTGCTCGAGGCGTTCGTGACGAACCCGGGCAAGCTCCTCACCCATCAGTGGCTGTTGCGCAAGGTATGGGGTCAGGGCTACGGCACCGAAACCACGTACCTGCGCACCTATGTGCGTGCCCTCCGCAAGAAGCTGGGCGATGACGCCCAGGCGCCCGATCTCATCGTCACCGAGCCCGGGGTCGGATACCGCTGGGTCGCCGAGCACACCGCGGAAGCGGGGTAGGTTCACCACGTGAGGACCACGCAACCGGCCCCGAAGCCCGCCCCGAAGCAGGCCTCGAAACCCACCGCCAAGCCCGACGGCGTGGGGCTCGGTGGTGGCGTGAAGCGCGTGCTCCTGGGGCGCGCCCTGGCGAGCCACAAGGCCGATCACCAGCTGCTGCCCAAGTTCCTGGCGTTGCCGGTCTTCTCCTCCGACCCGTTGTCCTCCGTGGCCTACGCCACCGAGGAGATGATGCTGGTGCTGGTGCTGGCCGGTGCCGGCGCGCTGAACGACAAGATCTGGATCGGCGTGGCGATCGGCATCCTGCTCACGATCGTGGTGACGTCCTACCGGCAGACCGTGCGCGCCTACCCGCACGGCGGCGGGTCCTACATCGTGGCGAAGGACAACCTGGGCACGATCCCGGGGCTGACCGCCGCCGCCGCGATCCTGACCGACTACGTCCTCACCGTGGCGGTGAGCATCACCGCAGGAACGGTGGCGATCACCTCGGCGGCGCCGTCCATGCTGTCGTACCGCGTGCCGATCGCGGTGGGGCTGGTGGCGCTCGTCACGCTGGCGAACCTGCGCGGGGTGAAGGAAGCGGGCACGCTGTTCGCGATCCCCACCTACGGCTTCGTCGCGATCGTGTCCCTGACGTTGATCGTCGGGTTCGCGCAATGCCTGTCGGGGTGCCGAACGGCCGCCACCGCCGACCTGCACATCGAGGCCACCACGACGATCACCCTGTTCCTGCTGTTGCGGGCGTTCTCCTCGGGCGCCACCGCGCTCACGGGCGTGGAGGCCATCGCCGACGGCGTGCCGGCGTTCCGTCGCCCCCAGGCCAAGAACGCGGCGTCGACGCTCGCGATCATGGGCGCGATGGCCGTGACCCTGTTCCTGGGCATCACGGTGATGACCCAGCTGCTGCACGTCCGCGTCGACGAGCACATCGCACAGTCGAACTCGGTGCTCTCCCAGGTGGGCTCGACGATCTTCGGGGGCGGGTTCATGTGGATCCTGCTCCAGGTGTTCACGGCCGGCATCCTGATCCTGGCCGCCAACACCGCGTTCCAGGACTTCCCCAGGCTGTCCTCGATCCTGGCGCGCGACGGGTTCATGCCGTCGCAGTTCCGCAACCGAGGGGACCGTCTCGTGTTCTCCAACGGCGTCGTGATCCTGGCGGGGCTCGCCATGGCGCTGATCTGGATCTACGACGCTCAGCTGACGCGCCTGATCCAGCTGTACGTCGTGGGCGTGTTCACCGCGTTCACGCTGTCGCAGACGGGGATGGTGCGGCGATGGTTCCGCGTGAAGGGACCGGGGTGGAAGCGCAGCGCCATCATCAACGGCGTCGGCGCGTTCACTACCGGCGTGGTCCTGGTGATCGTCACCGCCACGAAGTTCCAGAAGGGCGCGAAGGTGGTGGTGGTCGCGATCCCCATCATCGTGATCATCTTCCTGCTGATCCACCGCCACTACCGGAAGGTGCGGGCGGTGCTGGCCCTCCGACTGATGGCGCCCGACACGCCGGCCGAAGGCGCCATGTTGCTGCTGGTCCGGGACCTGGGTCCTGCCACCAAAGATGCGATCGCCTACCTGCGCGCGGTGCGTCCCGAGCGATTGTCGGCGCTCTTCGTGGGGCAGGAGGAGGACTTCCCGGTGGCGCGCGACTCCTGGGCGTTGAATGCGCCGAGGCTCGGCCCCTTGGAGCTGCTGCCCCGGGGCGACGATCACCTGGTGCGCGCCGTCCGCGGCTACATCCGCACGGTTCCGCGCAAGCCCGAGGACTTCGTCACCGTGGTGATCCCCGAGCTGCTCACGCGACGCACGGTGGCGCAGTTCCTGGTGCATCGCGAGGCGTTCCTGTTGAAGACCGCGCTCCTGTTCGAACCTGGCGTGGTGGTCACCGATGTTCCCCTGGTGCCGGGTGAGCCGAGACGTGGGCCCGACGACCGTCCGCTGGAGCCGGCCCGCAGCGTGGTGCTGATCCCCGTGTCGGCCGTGCACGATCCCACCGTCCGTGCGGTGGTCTATGCGAAGTCGCTGCGCCCCACGATGATCGAGGCCATCTATCTGGCGACCGATCCGGAGGAGACCCCGGGCGTGATCGAGGCCTGGTATGACCGGCAGATCGACGTGCCGCTGCTGTTGGTCGAAGCACCGTTCCGCGATCTCGGTGCCCCGCTGCTCGAGGAGGTCCACAAGCACACCGAACGCGGCGACACGGTCGTGACCGTCGTGCTGCCCGAGCTGGTGCCGCGCCACTGGTGGGAAAGCGTGCTGCACAACCAGACCGCGTTGTTCTTCAAGCGCCTGCTGCTGTTCGAACCCAGCGTCGTGGTCACCAGCGTGCCCTTCCACCTGCGGACGCCGGAGACGTCGTGACCGTCGTGGGCGTCAGGCATACGGCCGGGGCGTAGGCTGTCGGGCCATGCCACCGACCGCCACCCCATCCCACGCTGCCGGCGGCCTCACCAAGCGTCTGTTGGTGGGGCGCGCCGTCTCCAGCGATCGCATGGAGCACACGCTGCTGCCGAAGATCCTGGCGCTGCCGGTGTTCTCCTCCGACGCACTGTCATCGGTCGCCTACGCCACCGAGGAGATCCTGTTGGTGCTGTTGAGCGTCAGCACCACGGCGGGCAGCCTGACGTTCCCGATCGCGGTGGCCGTCTCCACGTTGATGGTGATCGTGATCCTGTCCTACCGCCAGACCGTGAAGGCCTATCCCAGCGGCGGTGGTGCCTACATCGTGAGCAAGGAGAACCTGGGCGAGGGCGCGGGCCTGGTGGCCGCCTCGGCCCTGCTGGTGGACTACATGCTCACCGTCGTGGTCTCGACGGTGGCCGGCGTGGTCGCGATCACCTCGGCGATCCCGTCGCTGTCCGAGCACCGGGTGGCGCTGGCGATCGGGTTCGTCACGCTGATCACGTTGGCGAACCTGCGCGGGGTGCGGGAGGCCGGCACCGTGTTCGCGGTGCCCACGTACGGCTTCATCGTGTGCGTGCTCATCATGTCGGTGGTCGGGTTCTACCAGTGCATCGGCGGGTGCCCTGTCGCGGCGCACGTGCCGCCGCTGCCCGAGCTCGCCACCGGGGTGGGCACGGTGACCCTCTGGTACATCCTGCGCGCGTTCTCGTCGGGCTCTACGGCGCTCACCGGCGTCGAGGCCATCTCCAACGGGGTGCCGGCGTTCCGCCGGCCGCAGGCACACAACGCGTCGACCACGCTGGCGATGATGGGGATCATCGCGATCACGATGTTCCTGGCGATCTCGTTCCTGGCGACCCACATCCACGGCATCGTGCCGAGCGAGGAACGGTCGATCCTGGGTCAGATCGCCTTCACGGTCTCGCACGGCGGGGTGTTCTTCTACATCGTCCAGGGGTTCACGGCCGCGATCTTGATCCTGGCGGCGAACACCGCCTACCAGGACTTCCCCCGGCTGTCGGCGATCCTGGCTCGCGACCGCTACATGCCGCGACAGTTCATGAACCGCGGTGACCGGCTGGTCTTCTCCAACGGAGTGATCGGCCTGTGGCTGGCCTCGATCATCGTGATCTACGCCTTCGACGCCAACCTGACGAAGTTGATCCAGATGTACGTCGTGGGGGTGTTCACCTCGTTCACGCTTTCGCAGACCGGGATGGTGAAGCACTGGCGCGCGGAGTCACGCAAGGGCGCCGACGCCTACCCGAAGTGGCGCAGCGCCATGGTGGTCAACGCGATCGGCGGGTTCACGACCGCGATCGTCCTGGTGGTGGTGACGGCCACGAAGTTCGCCAAGGGCGCGTGGCTCTCGATCCTGGTGATGATCGCGATCATCCCGTTGTTGCGGGCGATCCACCG
>DATLPI010000338.1:0-10870 GCA_035535815.1 Actinomycetota bacterium
ATTACAGGCTTGAACGCCGACCACCGCCAGTTCACCGGAGAACGTCGGCGCGTCCACATGGATCACGACCACGTCCTCGACTCGCGTGTCGGGTCGGTTCGACAACGTGCTGACGACCGCTGGGTGCTCAGCGTCTCGCAGACTGACCACCTGCACGCCGTCCCCTCCCCGGCCGTCCTCCCCGCAGCGCGAGCCGACGTAGGCGTAGTTGCCGTGGCCCCACACATCGCCGTAGTCGGCGAACCCGTCGAGTTCGCTGTGACCGACGAACTCGAAATGCTCCAGCGTCATCAGCTGGTCCGCACCCTCCATCGGGCTCAGCGTTTCACCAGCCATGAGGCCCTCGGGATCTCTGACCGGGGAACGCGCGGACGCGGCGATCCCGCCGGCGGCCAGCAAGAACGCAAGGGATGCGACGAAGAACGGAGCGGCGCGGACCTTCATTTCAACTCCTGGTGTAACGGTGGCAACGAGACTACGACCGCGGACTTCTTGTGGATACGGAAGAGGAGTCGGTTCCGGCTCAGGAGGGCTTGCGCTCTCTTGCTTCAAGGAACAGCGATTCCGCTGGTGGCGCGCCCCGAGGGATTCGAACCCCCGACCTTCTGATCCGTAGTCAGACGCTCTATCCGGACTGAGCTAGGGGCGCAGAGCGACAAGCATACCGAACGACGCAAGCCCTCCCTGGAGACGCATCCAGCCCTATCGACCGCGCCGGCACCCTACCCAGCTTTGGGGTTTCACGCGGTGCGCAACTCTAGGAGGGACCGCATCGTGCCGATTCTTCCGGCATGAGCCCGCAGCTCCCCGAATGTCACTGGTGTGAGAAGTCCCGGCAGGATGCACGCGAGACGTGCACGTCCTGCGGGAGGGATCTTGCCGTACAGCCGCCGGAGCCGGGGACGGCTTCATCGGGGTAGGCAAGAGCCGCAACGCCTGACCACTCCAGCAGTGCCGAAACGGGCCGCCGAACACCCCCGTTCGATAGGACCGATTGCGCGACGGCCCATCGATCATGTCCGGCGGCCCGTCCCCGGCCTCAGACCTCCAGCGATCGGAGGCCAAGCGGAGCGTACGGTTCGGTTCGTGAACGCCTCAATAGGCCTTTCGGCCAAAACGCTTATGCGGCCGGGGTTCCGGAGGCGCGGTTACAGGCCGGCGGCGACGGCGGCGCCTCGGCCCCACCACATCGCCTGCGAAAGCGACCGCAGCAGGATCTCGGCCGACGCCAGGTTCGTCGCTACCGGCACCCCGTGCACGTCGCACACCTTGAGGAGCGCTTGGATGTCGGGTTCGTGCGGGTGAGCGGCGAGTGGATCGCGGAGGAATACCACCGCGTCGACATCTCCAGCCACGATGCGCGCGCCGATCTCCAGGTCGCCGCCCATCGGTCCGCTGTGGACGCGTTCAACCTCGAGATCGAGTTCCTCGGCCAGTCGCATGCCAGTGTGACCGGTGGCGATCAGCCGCAGGTTGGCCAGCGCGTAGCGGTACCGCGTGGCCAGGCGCAGCAGGTCGTCCTTCTTCTCATCGTGTGCGACCAGGGCGAGGACGGCGCCGCCGACCTCGTCGTCTCGCTGCGGGATACCCATGGAGGAAGCCATGCATCGAGGCTACGAGACACAAGGCCCCGTTCGGCGTCTCAGAGGTAACGGTCGTGTGAAGCTTCGCGGGTCAGCCGGCGCACGGGGCGCGGGTACGCCTAGTAGGTCTCCCAGGCGGCGACCGTCGGATGGTCGACGGTCGGGATCTCGACCTGAGCGGCGCCGCCCGGTGTGCCCAATCCCGAGACGGTGTCGGCGAAGAACTCGGCGTTGACCGCCGTGAACGGCTTCCACTCGCCGGGGATGTCGTCCTCGGTGAAGATCGCGGTGACCGGACAGACCGGCTCGCATGCGGCGCAGTCGATGCACTCATCCGGCTGGATGTAGAGCATGCGAGGGCCCTCGTAGATGCAGTCGACCGGGCACTCGTCGACGCAGGCGCGATCTTTGACGTCGATGCAGGGTTCGGCGATCACGTAGGTCATGGCCGCAAGCCTACCCCGGAGACGGCCATTCCACGCACGAAGCACGCGAACCTTGGGTTGACCGGCGGAGACGGAGAGATTCGAACTCTCGAGGGACGGTTAAGCCCCTAACCGCTTAGCAGGCGGCTCCTTTCGGCCTCTCAGGCACGTCTCCGTTCCCGATTGTACGGGCTAGGCTTCGCGCCATGTCCGACGTGGTCATCGTGGGTGGAGGCGTGATCGGCGCCGCATGTGCCCTCGAACTCGCGGAGCGCGGCGCCTCGGTGACCTTGATCGAACGCGACCACCTGGCCGCCCACGCGTCCGGACGCAACCAGGGGTTGTGGGTCCTGCCAGAGGACGAGGCGAACCTGCCCATGGCCCAGGCCTCGCTGGCCCGCTACCTGGAGATCGCACCCGATGCGTCGATCGACGTCGGCCTGGACCCCGAGCCGGTGGGCATGGTCCTGGTGGCGAACGATCGCCAGGAGTTCCGGGCCGCGAAGGCCGCCGTGGCCATGGCACGCGCCCACGGCGTGACCGTGGACGAACTCGAGACCCCGATCGCGATCCGCGACGCCGAACCCGCGCTCACCCGAAACCTCGCCGGCTGCTGGCTGGTCCACCACGGCCATCGCATGGACCCCGGCGCCCTGACGGTTGCGATGGCGCTGGCCGCCGCCGAACGCGGCGCCTCGATCCGCCACCATCTGCACGCCCGGGCGCTCGCGATCCGCGACGGCACCGTGCACGGCGTGGTCACCGACGACGGGATCATCGAGGCCGACACCACGATCGTCGCCGGCGGCCCATGGAGCCAGGCGCTGCTCGATCCCGTCGGCGTGCACCTGCCGATCGTCGGGGCGCGTGGCTGGATCGCGCGCCTCGAGCCCGACCCTGATCTGCTCACCCACCTGATCGAATCACCGGGCCAGCACGCGGCGTTGCGCGAGGACGACGCGAACCTTCGCCCGACGGCCACCGAGGTCGCCACCGACGGGTTCCCGGACAGCGCCATCGGCACGATCGTGCACCCTCATCGGGACGGCCGGACCGTGCTGGTGGGGTCGTCCCGGCAGACGTGGCTCACGCCCGAACCGACGGAGGCCGATGTGATCCCACGACTCCTGGCCGCCGCGATCGCCCTGGTGCCGGCGCTCGGACGCGCGAAGCTCCAGTCGTCCTGGTGGGGCCTGCGACCGCTCTCGCCCGACGAACGACCGTTCGTCGGCGGCGTCCGGGAAGGCTTGATGGTCGCCACCGGCCACGGGTCCGAAGGGGTGATCCTGGGTAGCGGCACAGCGCAGCTGGTGGCGTCGCAGATCGCGGGGGAAGCGTCACCGTTCGACCCGGCTCCCTTCGATCCGCTGCGGTTCGAGGCCTGAACCGAACCGGACGTCGTCAGGACAGCACGTAGGCGACCGGCGCAGCCACCATCGCGAACAGCGCGATGCCCACCAACGCGTTCGACAGCCACCCAGATCGCCATCGGCCCACGGTGCCTTCGTCGTTCACCAACAGGAGCATCAGCAGGATCAGCGGCGGCGCGGCCAGGCCGTTCAGCACCGCCGCCAGGAACAGTCCGTGGATCGGATCGATCCCCGCAAGGTTCATGGCCAGGCCCGCTAGCACCGCGACCGCGATCACCAGGTAGAACCCTCGTGCCTGCCGCAGGGTCCGGCTCAGCCCTTCGTGCCATCCGAACGCCTCGGCGAGCGCATAGCCCGTCGAGCCCGCGAGCACCGGGATGGCGAGCGCGCCGGTTCCCACGATCCCAAGGGTGAACAACAGGCTCGCGAACCGGCCGGCCGCGGGTTCCAGCGCGCTTGCGGCATCGGCCGCGGTCTCGACGTGGCCACCGTTCACTCCGTGGAGAACGGTCGCCGCGGCCACCATGATCGCGAACATCACCGCGACGGCCGAGATCATCCCGGCGCCGACATCGCCGCGCATCGCGTGCACGTGCGCAGCATCGACGCCGTGGTGCTTCACGCCTCGGAGTTCCTCCTCCTCGACCTCTTCGCTCGCCTGCCAGAAGAACAGGTACGGCGAGACCGTGGTGCCGAGGATCGCGATGATCGCGGCGAGCTCGGGACGATCGAGCGAGATCGAGGGAAGGAACGTCGCTCGCAACACCTCCGGCCAGTCGACGTGGACCACGAAGAGCACGACGACGTAGGTCACCAGCGACAGGGTGAGCCAGCGAAGGACCTTCGAGTAGCGGCGGTAGGAGATGCCCACCTCGAGGCCGATCAGTCCGATCGCCACCACCACGATGACCACGGCGAACGGGACAGGCACCAGCAAGCGGACGGCGGAGGCCATCGCCGCCAGGTCAGCGCCGATGTTGAACACGTTGGCGACGCACACGAGCGCCACCGCGAACCACAACACCGGTCGCGGGAACCGGTGCGCGATCGAGGTGGCGAGGCCATGCCCCGTGGTGAGACCGAGCCGGCCCGCGGTCTCCTGCACCGCCGCGGCCAGCGGCAGCGTGAAAGGCGCCAGCCACAGCAGCCCGAACCCGAACGTCGCGCCCACCTGGGAGTAGGTGCCGATGCCCGAGGGATCGTCGTCGGCAGCTCCCGTCACCACGGCGGGACCGAGCCGGGAGAAGTAGCCGAACCCTCTCAAGTGCCGACGGGGAGAATGGTGCACTCGGCGGGAGGCCACACGGCCACCCTATCCCCGGTCTCGCGGAAACTCAGGGATGCAAACGGCCGGCGGCGGCCATCAACTCGAGCGTGCGATCGACCGGCATGGCGTAGAGGGTCCACCCGTCCTTGCCCGTGGTGGTCTCGGCCGCCAGCAACGCGTTCACCACGGCTTCCTGGGTGGCTTCGACGGCCGCCTCGAACACTCGGGACAGCAGCCACGGTTCCTCGCCGGGGCCGTCGGCCACCGCGCGCACGTCGGTGACGGCGCCGCCGTAGGACAGGCGGTTCGCGGTGGAGAACGCGATCATCTGCTCGCCGCTGCCGTTCGATGCGTACGAACCGGTGGCGGCCAGCCCCATCCCCCCGCGCTGGGCGAGCCGCCGGAGCTGGTGGGGCAGCAGCGGCGCGTCGGTGGCGAGCACGACGACGCACGAACCGTCCTGGTGGTGGGTGGGCATCAGATCGGTGATCGCCTCACCGACGTGGACGCCGTCGATCTGCAGGAACTCGCGGTCGCCGTAGTTGGTCAGGACCAGCACCCCCACGGTGAACCCACCGGCCTCGGCCGGCAGCCGTCGCGAGGCCGTGCCGATCCCGCCCTTGAAATCGAAGCACGCCATGCCCGTGCCGGCTCCGACGCACCCCTCGGCCACGGGCCCGGAGGCGGCATCGGAGAGCGCTGCCGCGACGTCGTCGTCGGACAAGGGGAAGGACAGCACGTCGGACAGCCACGAATCGTCGCACTCACTGACCACGGGCATGACCTCCCCCGCTCCCGTCCGGTCGCGGCCGGCGATCCAGCGAACGGTGGCGTCGTAGGCCTTGCCGATCTGCAGCGACGAGGTCAGCACGATCGGACTCATCAGCGCGCCCCACTCGGTGACTTGGTTGATCCCGATCAGCTCGCCGTACCCGTTCAGGATGTGCGTGCCCGCGTAGACCCATTCCTGCCAGGGCTCGCCCTCGTGCGGGAAGATCGCGGTGACACCGGTTCGGACGGCATCGGGAGCGCCGTCTGCCCCGCGGATCAGCGTCCGGTGGCCCACGCGGACGCCGGGCACATCGGTGATGGCACCGAGCGGACCGGCTTCACCGGTGCCGATCAGGATGCCGAGGTCACGGGCACGGCCCTGTTGGAGGGGATCCATCGCGGCGGATGCTACCTGCCAGGTCGGTGGGCGGCAGGGAGCCTGAGGCGGCTAGAATCCCTGGCCTACCGCCCATGGCCATCCTCACCCTCGGGATCTCCTTCCGTCGCGCACCGATCGAGCTGCTGGAGCGGCTCGCTTTCACCGACGACGACTTCACCAAGGCGTATCGGCGCGCGCACGATCTGGACGGCCTCGACGGCGCCGTGATCCTGTCCACGTGCAACCGGGTCGAGGTCTACGGCGACGTCGCCAACTACCACGCCGGGTTCCTGGCCCTGAAGCGCCTGCTGGTCGAGACCCGGCACGTCGCTCCAGAGGAACTGGGCGAACCCCTCTACTCCCACTGGGAGCAGGACGCCGCCGACCATCTGTTCGCGGTGGCGAGCGGGCTCGACTCGATGGTGCTGGGCGAGACGCAGATCTACGCCCAGGTGCGGGAGGCCCTCCGGCGCGCCGACGGCGAAGATGCCGCCGACCCCACCCTCACCGGGTTGTTCCATGCCGCCGTCCGCGCTGGACGGCGAGCCCGACAGGAAACCTCGCTCGGCGCCGCCCCCGACGCCTTCGTGGCGCTGGGCGCCGACCTCGCCAGCGAATCGCTCGGTGGGCTCGAGGATCGCGAGGTCGTGGTCGTGGGCGCCGGCCAGATGGCGGCCCTCGCCGTGAAGCACCTGCGCGATCGCGGTGTCGGTCCGGTCCGCGTCCTCAACCGTTCCCTGGAACACGCGCGGGCGCTCGCCGAGCGCACGAACGCCCAGCACGGCGACCTCGACGCCCTCCCCGATGCGTTGGCCACCGCCGACCTGGTCGTGAGCGCCACCGGGGCGGCCGGCACGGTCATCTCGCAAGAGGCCGCTGACACGGCGATGAACGCTCGCGGCAGACGGCCCCTGGTCCTGCTGGACCTCGCGGTGCCGCGCGACATCGACCCTTCGATCGCCACGCTCGAGGGCGCCAAGGTGATCGACGTCGTGGCCGTGCGCGACCATCTCATCGAGCGCGACGAGCACACCGCCGAGAACATCGTGCGCGCACACGAGATCGTGGCCGAGGAGGTCCGCCGGTATGTCGTGCGCCGCCGCGGCGACGCCCTCGCTCCCTTGATCAAGGCGCTCCGCCGTCGCGGTGACGACATCGTCCAGGGCGAACTCGACCGCCAGGCATCCCACCTGCGCGATCTCACGCCCTACGAACGGGCAGCGGTCGAGGCGCTCGCCCGTGGGATCGCCGCGAAACTGCTGCACGATCCCATCGTGGAACTGAAGGAACGCTCCGAACCCGGCACCGAGGGCGTCCACGCCCGCGTCCTGGCGGAACTGCTGGGGATCGACCCCGACGCGACGTGAGCCCCATGCGGATCGGCACGCGCCGCTCGCCGCTCGCGATCGCCCAAGCCGAAGAGGTCGGCGCCCACCTCTCGGCGCACGGCATGGAGGTCGAGCTCGTGCCGATGACCACCTCCGGCGACGAAGGCGCCGCCGCCACGGCCGGGCCGCAGGGCCTCAAGGGCCTGTGGATCGACACGATCCTCGACGCACTGGAATCCGGAGAGATCGACCTGGCGGTGCACTCGGCGAAGGACCTGCCCGCCGAGGAGGACGACGGGTTCATGATCGCCGCCGTGCCGCTCCGTGCCGATCCCGGCGACGTCCTGATCTGCCGCAACCCCGGCGAGCTCGCGCACGGCGCCGTGATCGGCACGTCCAGCCTGCGCCGGCGCGCGCAGTTGATGGCCGCGTTCCCGCGGTTCGATGTGGCCGACATCCGCGGCAACGTCGGCACCCGGCTGCAGAAGCTGGCCGACCGCGAGGTGGATGCTCTGGTGCTGGCCGCGGCCGGGCTGGCGCGGCTGGGGCTGAACCCTCCCCACACCCGCCCGCTGCCGCTCGAAGCGATGGTGCCGGCGCCGGGCCAGGGCTGCCTCGCGGTGCAGACGCGCGACGACGACGAAGAGACGATCGGGGTGCTGCGGACCCTGGACGATCCGGTGAGCCACCGCGCCCTTGACGCCGAGCGATCCCTGATGTGGCGGCTGGGGGGAGGCTGTTCGCTCCCGCTCGGCGCCTACGCCACCGTGCACGAGGACCTGATCCGGCTGGTCGCGATCATCGCCACCCCAGACGGCGACCGTGTCCTGCGTGTCAGCACCGAAGGCGCCACCCCCGAGGACGCCGCCGCCGAGGCCGCGAAGTCGCTGATCGCCCAAGGTGCCGAACGGATCCTGGCGCAGGTCGAGGTCGGGTGAGCCCGCGCTCGCCGAAACCGCTCGCGGGCCGCACGATCCTCGTCACCCGGCCCGCCGGTCAGTCGGCATCATTGGTCAAGCTGCTTGACCAACGGGGGGCGCACACGATCGTCGCACCAGCCATCGAGGTACGGCCGGTCCGATCGGCGGCCCTCACCGCCGCCCTCCGCGACCTCGCGGGTGGTGACTTCGCGTGGATCACCATCACCAGCCGGGGCACCGTGGAGATGCTGGCATCGAGGCTGGACTCTCCCGCGGACGTCCGAGCGAAGGTCGCCGCGATCGGCGACGGGTCGGCGGAAGCCTTCCGTCGTTGGACGGGACGCGCACCCGACCTGGTGCCAGCGACCTTCACCACGGTGGGCCTGGCACGGGCGTTCCCCAGGGGCGAGGGACGGGTGCTGTGCGCACGCGCCGACATCGCGCCCGAGGGTCTGGAGGATGCGCTGGCCGCCAAGGGCTGGAGTCCCACGCGCGTGGACGCCTACCGCACGCGGATGCCGCGCAGCCTGCCCGCCGAGGCACGCGAGGCCCTGCGCGCGGGAGCCGTCGATGCCGTGACGTTCACCAGCGCCTCCACCGTGCGCGGGTTCGTGGGGGCGCTCGGGCCGGTGAAGGGCAACCCCAAGGTGGTGTGCATCGGGCCGGTGACAGCCAAGGAAGCGCGAGCCCACGGGCTGACCGTGTCCGCCGTGGCGAACCCCCACACGATCGACGGCGTCGTCGCGGCCCTCGAACGCGTCTTCACCCCTCGCCGCCGCGCTGGCTCCTGACCGGCCGGCCCCGGTACCCTGAGGTCATGAGCTACCCCGAGTCTCGTCCCCGACGACTCCGGAGGACACCTGCGCTGCGAGCGCTGATCCGAGAGACCTCGCTCGACGCCGGCGATCTGATCGCGCCGCTCTTCGCCAAGGAAGGCATCGACGAGCCGGTCGCCATCGCCTCCATGCCCGGCCAGTTCCAGCACACGCTCGAATCGCTGCGCAAGGAGGCGGTCGAGATCGCCGAGACCGGCGTTCGCGCGTTCATCTTGTTCGGGGTGCCGGTTCGCAAGGACGCCGAGGGGTCCGAGGCCTGGAACCCGTCGGGCATCGGCCAGCAGGCGATCGCCGCGCTGCGCACCGAGTTCGGCGACGACGTCGTGGTGATGAGCGATCTGTGCCTGGACGAGTACACCGACCACGGCCACTGCGGGGTGCTGACCGCCGACGGCACCGACGTCGACAACGACGAGACCGTCGAGCGGTACCGGCGCATCGCGATCGCCCAGGCGGAGGCGGGAGCACATCTGGTGGGACCCAGCGGCATGATGGACGGACAGGTCGCCGCGATCCGGGACGCGCTGGACGGCGCTCGCCACACCGACGTCGGGATCATCGCGTACGCGGCCAAGTTCGCGAGCGCCTTCTTCGGACCGTTCCGCGAAGCTGCCGAGTGCGCGCCGAGCTTCGGCGATCGCACCGGCTATCAGCAGGACCCCGCCAACGCCGAGGAAGCGCTCCGCGAGATCCGCACCGACATCGACGAAGGCGCCGACATCGTGATGGTGAAGCCTGCCGTGCCCTACCTCGACATCGTGTCGCGGGCCAAGCAGGAGATCGCCGCGCCGCTCGCCGCCTACCACGTCAGCGGCGAGTACTCGATGCTGAAGGCGGCGGCCGCCAACGGCTGGCTCGACGAACGACGCAGCGTGCTCGAGACCCTCACGTCGATCCGCCGAGCCGGCGCCGACCTGATCCTCACCTATCACGCGAAGGACGCTGCCGGCTGGCTCGCGTCCGACCGGCCCTGACGGCACAGCGATGAGGAACGCGGGGCGCGCATGGGTCGCGGCCGCGGTCTCCGTGCTCCTGATCGGCGGGTTCCTGGCGGCGGACGCCCTCGACGATGACGAAGCCACAGGTGGCACGCTCGCCGGCACGCGATGGGTCGTCACCGAGATGGCGGGCGTGGCGCTGGTTCCCGACGCGTTGCCGTCGGTGGGGTTCACGGAGACCCAGGTGCAAGGCAACGGGGGCTGCAACTCGATGGGGGGCGCCTACACGGCGGCGGAGGGCACGATCGATGTGTCTGCGCTCTCCTCGACGCTGATCGGGTGCCCGACGCCGATCGCGACGCAGGAAGCCGCGTTCAGCGCTCGACTCCAGGCCGCAACCTCCTATGCCGTCGAGGGTGAGGCCCTGCGGCTGGACGGGGATCAGGGCTCGATCGTGTTCGCCCGTGCCTGAAGGCGCCCGGTCGATACCATCCACGCCATGACCAGATCCGAAGACCTGTTCGCTCGCGCGAAGACCGTGATCCCCGGTGGTGTGGACTCTCCGGTTCGGGCCTTCGGGGGCGTTGGCGGCACGCCGGTGTTCATCGACCGCGGTGAGGGCGCGTACCTCATCGACGTCGACGGCAACCGCTACGTCGATCTCGTGCAGTCGTGGGGAGCGTTGCTGTTCGGCCATGCTCGCCCCGACATCGTCGAAGCGGCGCTGCGCGCGGCCGCCAAGGGGACCTCGTTCGGCACTCCCACCGAAGGCGAGGTGGAACTCGCGCAGCGCATCGTCGACGCGGTGCCCGGGGTGGAGCAGGTGCGTTTGGTCAACAGCGGCACCGAGGCGGCGATGAGCGCGATCCGGCTGGCGAGGGGCGTCACCGGCCGCGACCTGGTGGTCAAGTTCGACGGCTGCTACCACGGGCACTCGGACTCGCTCCTGGCCAAGGGCGCGGGCAGCGGGCTCGCCACCCTGGGCATCCCGTCATCGCCCGGGGTCACCGAAGGGAGCGCGAAGGACACGATCACCGCCCCGTTCAACGATCT